>NZ_AJXL01000091.1 GCF_000264055.1 Flavobacterium sp. ACAM 123
ACATAGTCATTATGCCACAACACGTTAGCATAAAATATAAATTGGTTTGGTATAGCAAAGAATCGTTTCATTTTTAGAATAAAAAAAGGCAATTTAAAAATTTCAAATTGCCCTTTTTAGTTTATGTGTTTTAAGTACTACAAATCAAATTTGATTCCTTGTGCCAATGGCAGAGAGGTTCCATAATTAATCGTGTTCGTTTGACGACGCATATATACTTTCCATGCATCTGAACCCGACTCACGTCCACCACCAGTTTCTTTTTCACCACCAAAAGCACCACCAATTTCAGCACCGGAAGTTCCGATATTTACATTGGCAATACCACAATCTGACCCTGCAACTGATAAGAAATGCTCTGCTTCTCTTAAATTGTTAGTCATGATTGCAGATGATAATCCTTGAGCGACTCCGTTTTGAAGTTCAAGCGCATTTTCTACAGTCCCCGAATATTTCAAAAGATACAATACTGGAGCAAAAGTTTCGTGTTGTACGATTTTAAATGAATTTTCCGCTTCTGCAATTGCAGGTTTCACATAACATCCACTTTCGTATCCTTCTCCTGAAAGCACACCGCCTTCAACAAGGATTTTCCCACCTTCTTCTACTACTCTAGTCAACGCACTATTGTACATTGCGACTGCATCCGTATCGATTAGCGGTCCAACGTGATTGTTTTCGTCTAATGGATTACCTATGCTTAACTGCTTGTAAGCTGCCACAACCGCATCTTTAACTTGATTGTAAATACTTTCATGAATGATTAAACGACGTGTTGAAGTACATCTTTGCCCTGCAGTTCCCACAGCTCCAAAAACAGCACCAATAACGGTCATTTTAATATCTGCATCCGGTGTAACGATGATGGCATTGTTTCCACCTAATTCCAATAATGACCTTCCCAAACGACCTGCTACAGTTTGCGCAACGATTTTCCCCATACGGATAGAACCTGTTGCAGAAATTAACGGTACACGTTTGTCATTAGTCATCATTTCACCCACTTTATAGTCTCCGTTGATCAAACAAGAAATTCCTTCTGGAAGGTTATTTTCTTTGATTACCTCAGCAATTATGTTTTGACAGGCAATTCCGCACAACGGTACTTTTTCTGATGGTTTCCAAACGCATACATCACCGGCTATCCAAGCTAAAGCGGTATTCCAAGCCCAAACAGCTACCGGAAAGTTAAATGCCGAGATAATTCCAACAACACCCAAGGAGTGATACTGCTCATACATTCTATGTTGCGGACGCTCAGAGTGCATTGTTAATCCGTGTAATTGACGAGAAAGGCCCACTGCAAAATCACAGATGTCGATCATTTCCTGAACTTCACCATATCCTTCTTGTAATGATTTCCCCATTTCATAAGAAACCAGTTTACCTAAAGCCTCTTTGTTTTCCCGTAATTTCTCTCCAAACTGGCGCACGATTTCACCACGTTGCGGTGCTGGCATCAATCTGAATGTTTTGAAAGCTTCGGTAGCCGATTCCATTACTTTTTCATAATCTGCCGCTGTAGAAGTTTTAACTTTCGCTATCAATTGTCCATCTACAGGAGAATAACTTTCAAGAATTTCTCCATTTGAAAAATGATTTAACCCTGTTGATGTTCCTTCATTTACGTCTTTTATGCCCAATTGTGCCAAAGCCTCTTTCATTCCGAATTGATTTGCTATTGTTATCATTGTAACTTATTTGTTATAAATTGTTATATTATTTTTTGTAAAGGTATTATTTAAGAATGTCTTATACAAAAGTCATGTTATAAAATATCCCGCAGCATAAGGTGTTCCCTTTTAAGCTGTGCTCCTTTTATGCCTTTCTTCTTTCTTAAAAAAATATAGATTTATGTCCTTAATTTCACAGCCCTGATGGAAGTGGCATCTCATGCCGTTATTGCACGGAACGAAGTAATAACGGCATGGATATAACGGACAGCAGGAAGTAGCTCCAAATCGTAAAAGTGCCTGTTCACACTGGTTACTCTTTAGCCACAAATCTTGGGTCTTTTTCCATAACTATTCCACACTTATCACAAGTCCTTGCTTCCAGTGACTCGTAAAAACTTTTAAAATGAGGCAAAAAATCTTTTTCAATATCGTTTAGCTCAAAATACACTTCATGTAATTTATGATTGCAGTTCTCACAAAACCATAGCAAGCCATCGGTATAGCCTTGCCCTGCTCTTTTTCGTTCAATAACCAAACCTATCGAACCCTCTGAACGCGATGGGGAATGAGGTACTTTTGCAGGGTGCAGATACATATCGCCAGCATGAAGCTCTAACACATTGCGCTGTCCATCTTCTTGAGTAATGATTGTTATAGAGCCCTCCAGTTGATAAAACAATTCTTCCGTTTCGTTATAATGAAAATCTTTTCGGGCATTAGGACCCGCAACCGCCATTACAATATAATCACCGGAATCAGCGTATAAATTTTTGTTCCCAACGGGTGGCTTAAGCAATTGACGATTTTCATCAATCCATTTAGTAAGGTTGAAAGGTTTTGAAATTGCCATTTTATTCGAGTGTTAAATTAATGTTGCGCTAAGTTACTAAAAAGTCTCAAGCAGTAAAGTGTATAAGGTCATAAACTATTGCTGTGGTCAAACAATGTAGTATCTATTGGCAGTCAGAACAAAAACTGCACCGCTATAATTCGTTGTCAAGCTGTAAGATGCCCCCAACTTACATTTCTACTTTACCTCCTTTATCAAATAAATATAAACTGGGAAATGATCACTGAAACCTTCTTCAGTTGGTGAATGTCGTTTTGGGTATCCTTTATACTGACCGGAAGTTTGTATCAAAAAAGACTTATTGTATATTCCTGCTTTCCAATAGTTGAAAGAAGAAAAATCTTGCTGAATCAGCGATTGAGAAACCATGATTTGGTCAAAGATATCCCATGAATCGCGGTACGCTATGGTTCCCAAACCTCTTTTAGCCATTTCCTCAAAGGGATTATAAATCCCGAATGGAAGCACATCTGCTTTCTTGGCTTTGGCGCCAAGGGCAACTTTTACACTTCTATTGTAAGGCCCGTCATTTAAGTCTCCCATGGTTAACACTTTTGCCTTTGGATTGATTCGCTGCAACGAGTCTATTATTTTTCTATTTAATGCCCCTGCTGCTTCTCTAAAAGGACTTGATTTTTTCTCCCCGCCCGAACGTGAGGGCCAATGATTGACTATAATATTAATTTCTTCCCCATCCAGAAAACCTGTTACTAAAAGCTGGTCTCTGGTAAAGACACGGTTATTGTAATTGCTTATTTGTAAAGTGTCATCCGTTTTTTCTTCGACTTTAGAATCGACTTTTTTTACTGCTTCTTTACGGTACACGATTAACGGAATATTGGTATAAGTTGTTGGTCGGAAATATTGTTTTTGATACAATAAAGCCACATCGATTCCTCTCTTGTCCGGAGAGTCAAAATGGATTATTCCATACTCTTTATTCGCCATTTTTGACTCTTTGATTAGATCTTCCAGAACGCCTCTATTCTCAATTTCAGAACATCCTATGAATGTAGGGGAATTTGTGTTTTCTGCAGAGCCTATTTCGAGTAAAACCCGGGAAAGGTTCTGCAGTTTTTGATTGTACTTTTTAGAAGTCCAATGTTGCGCTCCTTTTGGCGTCCATTCATCATCGTTTGTAGCGGGATCATTTATGGTATCAAAAAGATTTTCAAAATTATAGAATGCGACGGTATGAATCGCATATTTTTTTTGCTGTCCAAATCCATTTACTACTGGTACAATAAAAAACAATACTAAAATCAATCGTGCAATTCTCATATATGATTTGTAAAAATTAATTATAACCCTCAAAGCCAGTAACTTTTGAAGTAAAAATACTTCATTTTTAGAACAAAGCCCCAATTATTTTTGAAATTCAGTATCTTTGATTTCCAATCAATTTATCTGACTTCCATTATTTTAAATCTCCCCGAAAAACAAAAATATGCACACTACCCGATTTTGCTCAATAAACAGTAGTTTTAGTTTTTACAAAGTCTTACTTTTATTTTTTGTATTACAATCATTCAACAGCCAAGCCCATACACCAATGACAACACCGCCCATTTTACAAAAAGGAGATACCATTGCAATTTTGGCAACAGCCAGAAAAAATATTGATAACAACTTACAACCAGCTATAGATTTATTACACAGCTGGGGACTCGAAGTGGTCATCGGCAAAACGATTGGGCTAGATAATAATCAGCTGGCTGGAACTGATGCGCAAAGAGCAGCCGATTTTCAGCAACAATTAGACAACCCCAATATTAAAGCGATATGGTGTGTAAAAGGGGGTTATGGTACGGTTCGAATCATTGATTTACTAGATTTTACCAAGTTTAAACAAAACCCAAAATGGATTGTCGGTTTTAGCGACATTACCGTTTTGCACAATCATTTAAATACGATGGGATATAAAACCATTCATGGAATTATGCCCATCACTTATCCCAGAGCTACAAAGGAGGCAGTTGAGAGTCTGAAAATGGCCTTGTTTGGTAAGCCCCTGCGTTACGAAATTGCCCCTGACGTTATGAACAAGTTTGGGACCGCTTCTGGCGAGTTAGTAGGTGGCAATTTATCAATCTTATACAGTTTGTTAGGTTCTAATTCAGCTATTGACTGTACAGACAAAATCTTATTTATAGAGGATTTAGATGAATATCTGTATCATATCGATCGCATGATGATGAATTTAAAACGCAATGGCTGCCTTGAAAGTGTAAAAGGAATTGTTGTGGGCTCCATGTATAAAATGAGAGATAATGATATTCCCTGGGGGAAAAACGCACTACAAATCGTAGAAGATGTCACTAAGAAATATAATATTCCGATGGTTTACAATTTTCCAGCAGGACACATTCGCGACAACAGAGCACTGGTTATGGGAAGTACTGTTCACCTTAACGTTAGCGCTGAAAAGACTGTTTTAGCGTTTGATGGAAGTAACCCTCACCCCGCCCCTACGAGGGAGGAAGACTAGATGTGCGTGTGTTATACCACACGGATTTATATTTTATTCTAATGTGTTGTGGTCTAATATCATAAACTGAATGCTATTTTTATTTATTGAACGTAGATTAGGGTTACTAGCTACTAAAATGATTGTGGGAGTGTAAAAACTGTAAACCGAATACTGTAAACTAAAGAAATGGCAGAACACAATGAATTAGGGAAGTTGGGAGAAGAAATGGCTGTTGAATTTCTTCGGAAAGGCGGCTATACTATTTTAGAGACTAATTGGACTTTTCAAAAGGCAGAAATTGATATCATTGCCCAAAAAGAAAATATCCTTGCTATTGTTGAAGTAAAAACCCGATCCTCATTAGAATTTGGTTTACCACAGGATTTTGTAAAACCCAAAAAAATTCAGCTACTCGTAAAAGCGGTTGACGCCTATGTCAATGCCAAAGATCTAGAGGTCGAAGTCCGTTTTGACATCATAGCCATCCATAAGGAAGGCAAATCTTTTGTTATGGAACACCTTATCGATGCCTTTTATCATTTTTAAGTAAATTTTTTTGATGTTGTATTTATAACAAAATGTTTTTTATTTATATTTGCACTGTGTTTTAACACATAAAAAATATTAGATTATGAAAACTGTTTCTTCAATTGTTGAAAATTACATCAAAACAAAGCCTTTTTTACTAAACGCACTATCTCTTGGAATTATTAACCTGACGTCATTATCTCGAAATATAATGTCAGAATTAGAAAGTGAGTTTGGTAAAGAAGTAAAGCAAGGAGCGGTGGTAATGTCATTGAAGAGACTAACAGAAGAACTGGATTTTAGATTAAACCACAAAATCAATAAAGTAATAAAAAACATAGGTGAGATCACCGTACGATCTGCTTTGACTGATTATACGTTCTCTGTTTCTGAAACAGTCCTTAACAAACAAGCAGAACTAATATCGGACATCAATGCTTTACCTGATGTGTTTTACACCTCGTCTAGAGGGGTAAATGAAATCAATCTTGTAGTGAGCAATAGTGTGAATCACTTGGTTGAAAAGCATTTTGTCAGTGAAAAATTGATTCAAAAACTAGATAACTTAGCATCGATCACTGTTAAATTACCTAAAGAAAATATTGTTGTTCCCGGTATTTATTATTTCATCTTTCAGCGTTTGGCCTGGGAAGGAATCATCATCAATGAAGTCATCTCGACTTCTAATGAATTTACTATTTTAGTAAGTGAAGAACAAGTAGATATTGCTTTTAAAGTGATCAAGGATTTAAAGAACTAAAAGAAAGAATTAGAATTTATCGATGAAACTTCCTTCTTTTAAAAGGTGGACCCTTTTTTTATACTTCATTACCTCCCAGTAATTTCATCAACTCCAAAGCTCTTCTCGTCGATTTTACATTGTCAAAAGTCAATAGCAATTTCAAGCCCGTCTTCGTTTCTTTTTCTTTAATCTTACAGATTGAACTTTGTTTTTGAACAAAATCCATCACTGATTTAAAGCGCTTCGACTGGTAATAATCAGATTGTTGATCCGATACAAAATAACCAATCATTTTGCCTTGCTTCAGCACTAATTTCTCGATTCCTACTTGAGTAGCAACCCATTTTATACGAATACTATTCATTAAAGCAATCGCTCTTGGCGGCATAGGCCCAAAACGATCAACTAGTTTTGTCTGGAAGAGCTGTAACTCTTCTTCATTTTTTATAGTCCCTAATTCGCTATACAAACTCAATCGCTCGCTGATGTTATTGATGTACTCATCTGAGAACAACAACTCAAAATCAGTTTCGATTTGTAGGTCTTTTACGTACTCCTTCGTTTCTAAATTATTCTCTATAGGATACAAGTCCTTGAACTCATTTTCTTTCAGTTCTTCAATGGCTTCATTCATGATTTTCTGATAGGTGTCGAAACCTATTTCGTTGATAAAACCACTTTGCTCGCCTCCCAATAGATCTCCGGCACCGCGAATCTCCAAATCTTTCATAGCGATATTAAAACCGCTCCCTAAATCACTAAATTGTTCCAAGGCCTGAATTCTCTTTCTGGCATCATCTGTCATTGCTGAATACGGCGGGCAGATAAAATAACAAAAAGCCTTCTTATTGCTTCTTCCTACACGACCTCGCATCTGATGCAAATCAGACAAACCAAAATTATTAGCATTATTAATGAAAATCGTATTGGCATTAGGAACATCTAAGCCGCTTTCGATAATGGTAGTAGCTACCAAAACATCAAATTCTCCGTTCATGAAAGCCAGCATTAACTCTTCGAGTTTTTTCCCTTCCATTTGTCCGTGACCAATTCCAACTCTGGCATTGGGCACCAAACGCTGAATCATTCCAGCGACTTCTTTTATGTTTTCGATTCTATTATTGATGAAAAACACTTGCCCATTTCGTTGAACCTCATAGGAAATCGCATCTCGAATCAGTTCTTCGCTAAAACCAACTACATTGGTGTCAATAGGATAACGATTGGGTGGCGGAGTCGTAATAATCGATAAATCGCGCGCTGCCATTAAGGAAAACTGCAAGGTTCTTGGTATTGGCGTGGCGGTCAATGTGAGCGTATCGACATTAGCGGCAATCGTTTTTAATTTGTCTTTAACATTCACCCCAAACTTCTGTTCTTCATCAACAATTAACAAACCTAGGTCTTTAAAAACTACATTTTTGTTGACCAATTGATGGGTTCCAATAACGATATCTAGCCTTCCCTCTGCTAAATCTTTTATAGTTTCTGCTTTTTGTTTGGCAGTTCTAAAGCGGTTTAAATACCCAATGGTAACTGGCATGTCTTTTAATCGCTCTGTGAAAGTACGGTAATGTTGATAGGCTAAAATAGTTGTAGGAACCAGGATAGCTACCTGCTTGCCGTTATCCACAGCTTTAAAAGCAGCCCGAATGGCTACCTCCGTTTTACCAAAACCGACATCACCGCAGACCAATCGATCCATTGGGCGATCGCTTTCCATATCGGCTTTTACTTCCTGCGTTGATTTAGTTTGATCCGGTGTATCCTCATAAATAAAAGAGCTTTCTAATTCATTTTGCAAATAACTATCCGGCGCAAACTGAAACCCTTTATCCAGTCGTCTTTTGGCGTACAGCTGAATTAAATTGAAGGCAATGTTTTTTACTCTTGCTTTTGTTTTTTGTTTTAAAACTTTCCAAGCATTGGAACCTAATTTATAAATTTTAGGCGGTGTTCCGTCTTTACCTGTATATTTTGAGATCTTGTGTAGCGAATGAATACTCACGTACACAATATCATTATCAGCATAAACCAGCTTTATAGCTTCCTGGGTCTTATTCTCGACCTGTATTTTTTGTAAACCTCCAAAGCGTCCTATTCCGTGATCGATGTGTGTTACATAATCCCCAACGGACAAGGTTGTCAATTCTTTTAAGGTGATATTTTGTTTCTTTGAATAGCTATTTTTAATATTGAATTTATGGTAGCGTTCAAAAATCTGATGATCCGTATAGCAGGTGATTTGGTTTTCTTCGTCAATAAAACCTTGATACAAAGGCAAAACAATAGTATTGTATTGTTTCCGGACATTCTCGGCATTTGTTTCGTCTAAACTTTCAAAAATATCATGAAACCGTTTGGCCTGCGCCTCATTAGAACAAAACAAATAGTTTTTATAGCCGTTAAACTGGTTTTCACTCAAATTGTTCAGCAAAAGATCAAATTGCTTGTTGAATGAGGGTTGTGGCTGAATGTGGAATTCAAATTTACTGGCGATTTTAAAAATTGGCTTAGCACTCAACTCTACTATCGAAAAATCTAAAGCTCTTTTTATGAAAGTTTTTTGGTTTAGAAACAATTGATCCGGCGTGGCATGTTTGATATCCTTTGACAACTTTTCAAAAGCTTCTTCTGCGCGGTCGAACTGCTTGTCCAATTGCGAAAATAAATCTTCTGAATTTTGGATAAACAGCAGCGTTTTCTCTGAAATATAGTCTAAAAAACTTTCTCTATTTTCCTGAAAGACTTTGTTTTCCACGTTTGGGATTATCGTGATTTTCTTTTGCTTCTCTAATGACAATTGCGTCGCTACATCAAAACTACGGATACTCTCTACCTCATCCCCAAAGAACTCAATTCGGTATGGGTTATCATTCGAAAAAGAAAATACATCAACAATACCACCACGTACAGAAAATTCTCCCGGTTCTGTAATAAAATCAACTCTTTTGAATTCATATTCGAATAAAATCTCGTTGATAAAATCAATCGATACTTTATCTCCCACAGACACTTTTAAGGTGTTTTTTTCCAAATCTCTACGGGTCACTACTTTTTCAAATAGTGCTTCGGGATAGGTCACGATTATTGCCGGTTTTTTGCGAGAATTGATTCTGTTAAGCACTTCGGCACGAAGCAAAACATTGGCGTTATCCGTATCTTCAATTTGGTACGGACGGCGATAAGAGCCTGGGTAAAACAGGACATCCTTATCACCAATCATTTGCTCTAGATCATTCAAATAATAAGCCGCTTCCTCTTTATTGTTTAAAACAATCAGGAACGGAGCGTCTGCTTTTTTAAATAGCGCACGTATTACAAAAGACAATGCTGATCCCAGCAAGCCATCAAGATGTAATTTAGTTTGATTATTTCCCTGTAAACGGTCAATAATTTGTTGAACTTTAGGGGAATTATCAAAGATATTATATAGGGCAGCTTTACTCAACTCTTGGGGTATTTGGATCGATCATTGTAGGACTACTATCTGGAATGGCTCTGGCAGCATCCATCATTTTCATTAATTCAGATTCCCCTTCTTCCACGGGAATTTTACTTTTTTCAACAATTTTATCCATCTGTCGCTGCAATGAAGCCAGCTCATTGTTGATTTCAGCAATCAAATGAACAACCTTTTTATCTGAAATAACATCCAGATGTATGTACAGGTCTAGCAATCGTACTTTAGTGATTAGTGTTGATATTCTACTTTTAATTTGTGGTTTATCAAATTGAATAGGCAAATTCTCATTCAATGCCATTACTTTTTTAGAGATAGCGGTTGCTTTTTGTTGAAATGCTCCGATAGTCCCTCTCGGTTTTTGAGCCAGTTCAGTCAAAAACAGACGAAGCTCAGTCCAAGTGGCCACACTTTCTTCTGCGGTGGTGTTTATCGGGGTGTCATAAAAAACCCAACCTTTTTTTATTGTTTGACAAAATGACCTCCTTTTTTTTGGCGTCTTTTTCGTTTTCAGTAATCCTTTTTTGGTTATCATCTTTACAGGAGGAAAGACAAATAATCAGAAAAAGAAAGGGTATTATTTTATATTTCATAGATAAGCTATCTTATATTTTATTGGGTAAAATGTGATTTACGATTATTCTTTCTTTTAGTTACCGAAATACTTATACGCTCTTTATTATTGTTATTGTAAGGAAGCACAAAGTTACAAAGTAAATTTATAATTACAGATTTGAAAACGCAAATTCCTATAAGATACCACACACTATATTTACACTGTTTTGAACTAAAATATAAAATAGTTTGGTATACTACCTAAAACAACAAAAGAACGACTCGAAAAGTAGAATTTAAAACCTTTTTACTTCGGATTTATAATCCTATGCTAACACTGCGAAAATATTTACGAAAACGTTACCTTTGCGATTCAAAAATCAGTAAATATGAGTACAAAAATATTAATTATAGGCGCCTGTGGACAAATAGGCACCGAGTTAACCCATTCTCTAAGAAAAATCTACGGAACTGACAATGTAATCGCTTCCGATATTCGAAAACTCAATAATGATGTTGTTAATTCAGGTCCTTTTGAAGTAATAAACGCATTGGATTTCAATCAGATTGAGCATCTTGTGGAAGTTCATAAAATCGACGAAATCTATTTGATGGCGGCATTACTCTCGGCAACAGCGGAGAAAAATCCAGCTTTTGCCTGGGATTTAAATATGAATTCTTTATTTCACGTATTGAATTTGGCCAAAGCCAAGAAAATAAAAAAAATATTCTGGCCATCAAGTATTGCAGTATTTGGTCCTACAACGCCAAAAGAAAATACACCCCAATATACCATCATGGAACCTTCCACTGTATACGGAATCAGCAAGCAATCTGGTGAAAGATGGTGTGAATACTACCATAATATCTTTGGTGTAGATGTAAGAAGCATCCGTTATCCTGGATTAATCAGTTACTCTTCGCCTCCTGGCGGTGGAACTACAGATTATGCAGTGGATATTTTTCACAAAGCACTTTCTGATAAAACTTACGAGTGTTTCTTGTCTTCAGAAACTAAAATGCCAATGATGTATATGGAAGATGCTATTGCTGCAACAATCCAGATTATGCAAGCGCCAGCAGAACAAATTAAAATACGTTCTTCTTATAACCTGGCTGCAATGAGTTTCACGCCAACAGAAATCGCAGCGGAGATCAAAAAACACATTCCTGAATTTACGATTACTTATGAACCCGACTTTCGTCAAAAAATTGCTGACAGCTGGCCTGCGAGTATTGATGATGATTTTGCCAGAACAGACTGGAACTGGAAACATCAATATGATTTAAAAACCATGACGGTGGATATGTTAGCCCATTTGAAATAATCCTGAAAAATAAGAACATAAAAAAAGTACTAGCTTGAAAAACTAAGACTTTATTTGGTTTTAAAATGATGTGAATTAATATTTCACTTAGCAAATTTAGCGTATAGTAAAACCGCAGAGAGCTGGAGTTTTTAAAATGTCGAATATATCCAATCTACTTCATATTTTAAAAGAGTTTTTTATTAGTTTTTTCTAGTACAAATATTTTAAAATATTTATGTCTGCTAGATACAGGCATCGAATTCGGTATTTGTAATTTTGGTTTAGTTTCTTTTTGAAATTCAGTTACCCTTTTTTTGAAATATAAATACTCATTATCAGTCAAAACCTTTGGGTTTTCTAGTTTATATTTTTTCAAATGATCAAAAGCACAGGTCTCAATTTTATTTAATTTAGAATCATAAATAAAAGTTTCTCCACCCATGTAAAAATAGATTCTATTATCAATTTCTTTTTTAGTATTCCCTATAGATTTATCAAAAAGCACATATTTAATGGGTTTTTTGTAATTATTATCACCGCTATAAAATTTTTCAAAATCGATTACTTTTGACTGAGCAAACATGGTACATGATGCACAAAATATCAAAACACAAAATATTTTTCTCATAATTAATTACAATTTGAAGAGCCATTATAAAAATTATCCCTTATTAAATTATTTATCCCTGTTTTTTGCTCAAGAGTTAAGTTATCCCAAGCGATTGTTGTGAGTCCTTTATCTTTATCTAAGACCCCTAAGCCAACCCAAGATATAGCTTCATAGGTAGGTCGAGATAATCTGTTGTTATCAAATTTTTGAATGATGTCTGCAATTGTAGATCTATAATGGTTTGCCATCATTTCGTGATTCCAAGTAGGCTTCCACCCCTCTGGTGCTCGTTTGCAACGAGTACCTACTTACTTTTTAGCACTAAATATAGCGTTTATAACGCGACTCATTTACCACAATGGTTCAATATTTACCTAACTACTGATTTTTATTTACATTCCAAGTTTGAAAAAACAACACTTTTACACGTTACTTTGTTTTAATTATCCGCGTTACAAACGCTACGTTCTGTCTTTTCGATTTAAGTAGATACTCGCCGCAGGCAAGCACCAGAAAGTGAAGACAAACGAGCGCCACCGGGGACATAATTCAGGAGACATTTGCGTAGTATCTGTGCTATAAAGGAACACTTCGGAGAGCAGAGCTTACAGTAGAGTCTTTATATAACCACTATTTTTATTCTTCAGATAAATAGTATGTTTTCCATTTTAAATAAGTGCCGTCTTTTAATTTATGAATTATATAAACACTACTAGTACATTGATAATTATTACTTTGAAATTCTTTTAGTGTTATATAGTTTATTCCTTCTAAAGTTTTTAATTTCTCAGGTTTTTCTGGTTTAGGAGAAAAAATAGTAGAACTATAAAGGGTAAAAATAAATATAGGAATACCTAGACTAGTCGCAAGACCATTTTTAGATTTTCTCACTCCTTCCTCTCTCGCATGCTTAGTTTCATATCCCTTAAGGTAAAAACTAAATTCAGCTTTTGTCATTGATTTATTAATACAGTAATGTGCTAAAGAATTATCTTTAAAATCAATCAAAACTGTTGTATATTCTTGTTTCTTCATTTCTTGTGAAAACAAGAAATAAAAGCACCCCAAACAAAGAATTGTTATTGTTTTTTTTGTTATTGTTGACATGGCGGATTTGAATTTTGAAAATTAATAATTATATCCACAATTTTTTTGCGCTGAGTTTGAGTCAAATTTTTCCAAGCAACGGTTGGAAATGGTGGTAACAAAGTAACACTATCAAAATTGCCCCCCTTTCCCATTAATCCACTCCAAGCTAACGCATCATAAAACTCTATTGAATGCTGATTATTATCATATTGTTGCAAAACTTTAACTATTACGTCTCTAGAATGTTGTGCCATCAACTCGTGTTGCGTATTTGTGGGTTGTTGTCCCGCAGCGACATTATATTCATATCTTGTATAATAATCAGTAAGTCCAGGATAATCATTTTTTATACTAGTTATAAAATCAGCAGACCAAGGAATGTTGCCCTGTTTAGCAAGAGATAATAATTTTCTATACATTTCAGCATGTAGTAATTCGTGGAAAAACGTTCTCGCAATATCTAACTCTGGTCTTTTCAATTGATCTGGATTAAACATAATATTAATTAAATAATCCACAGGTTCATAAGTTATTGCAGTTGTTGAAGGAGGGTAAGCAGGGTCAACCCCAACGCTTAGTCTCAAATTAGCACCTTTAAAATCAACATCAAATTTGTTTAATTGATTTTTAAAAGTTGAAGACGCTTCTAGTTTATCATATACGCCTTTTAAACAAGGATTATTTATGAAAGAAGGATCAATGATTATCTCTTTGGGATGATTATTTGTGCCTATAGAAGTACCATGCGGATAGTCATAATGGTTATGATAATCTGCATTGCTGCTGCCTCCTGTGCTTACCCATACATATTCAGATGAAGTATAATTATAAGTCGAGTGAGTATAAAACCATTGACTGCTGTAATTACTGGTCTGATACCAGTCGATATAATTTCGTGTTCTGGTGAACATCCAAAAACCACCGCCATCATCTCCACCAATGGCTGGCACTCTAGCCGTTATGCTACTCGCTAACTTTTCTTTATTAGAAAATTCACTAACTATCTTCCCTTTTTTATAGGCAATCATTTTGGTGTTTTCTCCATTAAGGCTGTAGTGATAAAGAGTACCTGAAAATGAAGAATGGGAGGAAGAACTAATACGATCGATTGGATCTGAATCACTGGAAAGGAACTTTACTATCTCAAATTTCCAAGGATCAGTATCGTTTCTAGATGCTAAGAGTTTATATTTAACGGCTAATTTCAATTTCCCGCTAGCAAGCGAGTTGCTCACTTTAAAAGAGGTGTTGAATTCATAAACTTTAGTATCAGAAATTGTATCCTTATTTATATTTAAAACAAAATCATTCCAATCAACAACAAGATTATTTTTAATAAAATCATCATCAAAATTTGCTAAAGAAAATTTGTTTTGCAGTTGTTGTCTTTCTGTTAGTTCAATTTCTTTTGAGTCATCATTAGTACAGGAACAAAACAAAAGAACCAAGAAAATTCCTAAGTAATGGGGGGGGTAAGTCGTTTTTTCATCATAATTATTTGGTTAAAAGAAAGCTGTTTTATTTGTGTAGCTTTTGCTAATATAAGAAAAGCACATCAAAAACACAAATCACAAACTGTGTTACCGTTACTTTTTATGAATTTTAATGTAAAACTTACCAATATTATTACTACTAAAAAACCAGACTTTCGTCAAAAGATTGCTGACAGCTGGCCTGCGAGTATTGATGATAGCAATGCCAGAGCTGACTGGGGATGGAAACATAAATATGATTTAAAAACCATGACGGTGGATATGTTAGCCCATTTAAAATAATCCAGAAATAAAGAAC
>NZ_AJXL01000092.1 GCF_000264055.1 Flavobacterium sp. ACAM 123
TTACTTTTTAATTTTTCCACGTTTAATTTTATAATGTTTGCCAACTTATCAATAACATCAAGAAGTAACGCTTTCTTTAAAGTTTTACCATGACCCGTGCTATATGTCTTGTGTTGTATGTTGGAAACAATAGCTTTTCAATTTATTCTTACAATACCCACTTTTAGTGATATTCGTACCTTTCTATCAAGTAAAAGTATTCCATTATAATTTTATCCCTTTACGGTTTCCCGCATTATCAAAAAAATAGGCATCTCTCAGTATTCTTGTATTTCTTATGCCACCTACTCCAACTATCATTATAATATCCTTGTCGACAATCATAAACCTTCACACTATACTAAAGCCTTAAAACCACAACAATTATCATCATAAAAGAGAGAGCCCTTCAAAACCTCTCAAAATCCCTATATTATTTTACGATTACCCCAGAGTTGGAAGTAGAGTGGTTCAGTTCCACCAAGGCTTCATTGTTCGTTCTGCGAACGCAACGAAACCTTTGCTGTTGCAGGCAGTGCTTTATTTTGATACTTTATACTTCTTAATATTCAAAGTTTTCTGTTTTATCCATTGAATTGAAATGTCAAATGGTGTTGTATTACTGTCAAATACAGTATTATGTCCCAATGTTGAAAATAGAGTGTACTCGAAAGGTTTGCCTTGAACTTTGTATGTATTTAATTGCTCTATGCACAACTTTACGGGAATTTGTATATCCTTTTCTCCAAAGAGCCAAAGTCCAGGAATTGAAAGAATATTCAGAGAAATTTTTGGATCAGTTGCCACAAATTGATATTTGTCTGGGTCATTTTTAGTATGTTCACGAGCATCTGCTTCTGTATGATTTTCCCAAAAACTATTGTTTCCATTTGTATAAAACTGAAATCGGAGTTGTTCTAAAGTTGTAATTGTAGGGCAACTAAATAAAACCATAAATTCTATTTGTGGATTTTTGCTTGCAGCAATTGGAATTATCCATCCTGCTTGACTGAAGCCAATTAACCCAATTGGTATTTTTTTATCTTTCAAATAGATTCGAAATGTATTTACTGCTTGATTTGCATCGTGAGATAATAAATTAAGATTAGTAGTGTCTATATTATTTGTGCCAACAGATGGTCCTACATACACACCTCCAGATTCTCCAACTCCACGTTTGTCATATGTCAAAACAGCAATACCTTCTTTAGCAAGGCGCTTTGCGAACTCCATTTCTCTTTTTACTGGGTCAGAGCCGTGAACAATTACAACTGCTGCAAATGGATTTTTGGGCTTTAAAATTGAGCCTGCAAGAGTGACGCCCTGACTTTCAAACTTTACATCTTGAATGGTAAAGTCAGCAGATTGAGAAAATACCATTTCTGGTAAAATTATTAATGATAACCAAAGAAATAAGTAAGAAAAAAAGTTGCTGTTCATTTTAGTTTAATTAGAAAAATTGGTTTGAGTGATTGGATTTTCGTTAGCATTGCCTACAACGTCAGTCCGTGTCAAAACCTCCGCTTGTTATTCTTCAAATATAACAAAAGAATTGTAGATCAATAAGAAAAGTTGTATGTTTAATAATGCAACATATCACAGGAATTGCGCGCAATCAGATGTGTTTTCGAGTTTAGATGATGCTTTTTCATCCGAAAAAGAAACAGTTGAATTATCAAAAAAAAAGAGGACTCCAAATCCTCTTGAAATCCTCCAAATAATTTTACGATAACCCCATAGTGTTGACGGCATGTAATCGGTTCCGTTCAACCGCGGCTTTATTGTTGGCTTTTCAAGCACAACAAAGCCTTAGCTGCTATCTGCTGCCCTTTCTTCGCAGGCTGCTTTCGCTTACAGTTTTATTTTCAGTCCTATATTTACCACAATTCCGTCTGTCGGAGCGTAAATGTCCCGAAAGTTTGGGTTGGTAATTGTCCCTGTATAAATGCTGTCCCAACGAGTTTGTCGGCTGTCGGTGAAGTTTTCGGCATTGACAAAAATATTGAGATGCTCCCACATTTTTTCAAAAAGAAAGCCGTACATCATATAACCTTTGCCTGTCGAACCATCATTTAAGCGTTGTTCGCTTACCAAAAGTCCTTCAAGTCCAACTCTAAAACTATGTTCTTTCTCAAAAGTCAAAACTGTATTTAGTCGGTGTTTGGCTGTGAGAGGTTGCCAAATATTTTGACTGTTAAAATTCTGTTTTGTATCTGTATAGGTGTAACCCACGAAAAGTTTAAAATCTTCGATACCGATTTTTACATTCGTTTCTGCTCCCTTGGTGTCTATAAAACCGTTGGCATTTACAAAATTGTTGCCTTGCAACATTAGTGGTTTGTTGAGATAAGTATAGAAAAAAAGTTGATTGATGCTCAAAGAAACTTCGTCTAATTGAGTCCGGAAATTGATGTCGCCATTAAGTCCGTAACTTTTTTCAGCTTCCGTATTTTTAAAGTCTATCGGTTTAATATTCTGAAAACCCCTTGCTTCCGCTTCTTCGCTGAAAGGAGAAGGCATTTTGTAGCCCAAACCCCCACCAATTCGGCTTGTAAAGTGTTCGTTTATTTTGAAAAGTGCATTAATTCTCGGCAGAATATACAATTTCAGATCATCGTTTGACGTTGGTGTGCTGTAATCCAAACGCAAACCACTCTCCAACGTAAACCATTCGTTTGCCTTGAAATGATTTTGGGCAAATACGCCAAAAGTTGTCAAACCGTACTTAAAATTTGAATTATTTAGCATTTTAAAAAGATCTGTCCACAAGTTTAAGCCTGTTACCCATTCGCTTTTTATGGTATACTTTGAGTAGTTAAATTCCGTAAATGATGAAACTTGCTGTCCGTTAAAATCTATTGTTGGCTGGGTCAGTTTCCTGTCGAAAAAGCCAACCGAGTTTTTGAATTGAATTTTGCTATTTTCGGTTAATTTATGTTCAAAATTTAGTTGTGTCGAAGTTCGCAACGACACATTTTTTTCAAAAAATTGGTGTGTTGCATCTGCGTTGCCTTCGATTACTTTCAAGTCGCCACCCAAACGATTTTCTGTTGTAATATTTACGCCAAAATAGCCTTTTGTTTTCTCGTTTGGATAGAAAAATAATTTTGGATTAATTGTAATTCGGTCTGTTTTCGGAATGGCAGTCAAACCAATATTTGCAGGGTCGTAGGCACCGTTGTAATTGTAAGAGGCAAAAATAGTAGTGCCAATTTTACCAAACTTTTGGGCAAAAAATGTACTGGCATCAAAGCCTTTTGCCGATGTACCATTGAGCAAAGTTGTAAATTCTCTTTTGTCTTTTGGTGTTTTTGAAATCAAGTTTACAAGCCCTGAAATCGCTCCGCCACCGTACAAAGTAGAAGCCGAACCTTTGATGAATTCAACTTGTTTGAGGTCAAGCGGTGCAATTTGCATAATGGAAAGTCCGCCACTAAAACCGCTGTACAAAGGCATTCCGTCTTTCAAAATTTGCGTATATCTACCGTCAAGCCCTTGTATGCGTATGTTTGCCGTTCCGCTTATGGCAGAGGTTTGCTGTGTGGCAATGCCCGTACTTTCGTTGAGAAGCATTTTTATATCGCCTGGTTTCATTGAACTTTTTTCGTCCAATTCTTCGCCTACGATTACTTCAATTCTTGTAGGAATGTCGCTAATTGTTCGGCTACTCCTTGTTGTGGAAGTAATAATTACTTCTTCTAACTGGCTTGCAGATGGCTCTAAATCTATTTCGATTTTTTCATTGGGTTTGGCAGGTGGAAAAGTAAATTTCTTTCTCTTTTCTTCAAATCCGATGTAGCGAATTATGATTTCATATTCGCCATTTGGAATATTATTGATGGTAATTTCGCCATTTTCGTTGGCAGTTCCGCCTTTTTGTAAAACTGGAATTTGAGCCGTAGCACCGATTAAAACTTCTTTGGTTTTGTCGCTGACAATGGTGGCTTTAAAAGTGTTTTGAGCCAATGAAATTTGAGCAAAAAGCACTGAAAAAATAAATATTAACTTTTTCATTTTTGAAATATTGAGTAAATTAAATAGAAAAATGTTTCCATTGAAAAATGGAAAAGCAAAAGAATATTCAATAAATCAGATCAAAAAAGAACAAATCCAAAGATAAATTTTGTCAGGAGGGGAAGGGTAAGAAAATACGATTCCACAAAATTGATTAGTAATTACAAATTTACGGCTGTCGATATTGTGAAGTATTGTTGGTGAATTATCGACAACTTGTTCAAGTTGAAAGTCAGGATAATTTTGCGATTTCAAGACATACGAATGGTTTTCATTCTCGTAATTCTGTTCAAGTTCTTTGCTGTCCAACTCCAAAGCAGTAGTCAGGTACAAAATACCTGTCAGCAGTAGGAATATTTTAAGCAAATTCGTTTTCATTGCTCAAAGGTAATAATTTTTTTCGTTAGCACGGTCATCTCATAGGGTTGCAGATAACTTGTAAATAGCATCAAGAAGTAACACTTTTTTAAAGTTTTACAATAAAGCGTATTATCTGTCTTATATATTATTTTGTAATCAAACCTTTTCAATTTATTATTACAATATCCACTTTTAGTGATATTCGTACATTTCTATCAAGTAAAAGTAATCCATTATAATTTTATCCCTTTACGGTTTCCCGCATTATCAAAAAAAACATAAAAAGACACCTCGCAGCATCTTTATTTCCTATCCCTTCTCCTCCACAACTATCATTCTAAAAATAATCCCTCCTAAACTCATAGATTTTGCCTCTCATAAAAACTCCAATTACGATAATCCCAAAAGGCCAGGAATCATATCGATTGAGAATATCATCAACAAAGATTTCAAAACAGATAGACTATCATTAGTACGCGATATCTTCCTTTTTAGCTGCTTTACGGGCCTGGCATACGTTGATGTCAAAAACTTAACAAAGTCCCACATAAGCCTCGGTATTGACGGAGAGAAATGGATATTTACACACCGCCAGAAAACAGAAACAGCTTCGAAGATTCCAATTCTTCCTATTACCCAAATGATTATTGATAAATATGACGATCATCCGGAATGCTGCAATCAAAACAAATTATTACCCATTTTGAGTAACCAGAAAATGAATGCTTATTTAAAGGAAATTGCCGGCGTCTGCGAAATTGAAAAAGAACTTACTTTTCACATTGCACGACATACATTTGCGACCACTGTAACACTGACAAACGGAGTTCCTATTGAAAGCGTGAGCAAAATGCTTGGACACAAAAACTTAAGAACCACTCAACATTATGCAAAGGTGTTAGATAAAAAAGTTAGCGAAGACATGAAGGTTTTGAGAGAGAAATTTATGAATACTCAAGTTGACATTAAACGAATTATTTAATTTAAAATCATAAATCAATTTTCTAAATATAAATAAAGTAGCTACTATATAACTAATTTTGCTTCAGTTTGATAAACTTTGATTTAAGAAGTTAGGCTGAAGGAACTTTACCTGAATAGTAATCTTTCTTCTTCTAAATCAATATAATATAAGTGTTTGCGTATAATACCTTCATTCAAGGTTTCCTTTTCATTATTTTTATTGCTTAGCTATTTTATTTGCATTTCTAAAATGTCAAGAATGGCAGCCTTAGATTCTTCATCCATTGTTATATTAAGCGAGTATACATATGATAATGACTTTTCTAACAATTCACCTTTAGGATCACTGTTCATCCAACAACCAAGAGCAGGGTCATAATGCCTTGCTCCATAATCATACATGTTCAGTCCTAGCTCGTCTTGAAGCTCTTTTCCGTTATGCTTATACTTATAAGGTTTTACATAGTTTCCTAATCGTAATTAGTGTGATTCATGGATGATTATCTAAATCCTAGAACTTAAATTTTATTACGAAAATAAGTGTAGTTTGTTTAATTTCCAACTCAAAGTTGGATTAAAATCTGATTATTGAGCATAAAAAAACCTATCAAACTAATGATAGGTTTACGATGTAAACGTTTTTAAAATCCATTCATTCAAAATAATCAAAGATTTATTTTTTGTCTGAACTTTTGGACGGTTTCAACGAGGGTGTATTCCCTGGTGTGCTTTTATTATCACGTTGACGTTGGTCAGGTTTTCCTGTTGAGTCTGCTATTCTTTTTGGTCCTGGTTTAAGTGCCATAATTATAAATTTAAATTGGTTATATATTCCAAATATAGTCAATTTTTTAAATAGGAAAATACCTGTTTATCAACTCTTTGTTGATAACTATCCACTTTTAAATATTTCTCCATGGTTCAAGGTCACTTATTAGAAAGATGAAAACAGAAGATATACAGCTTAACAGTAATACACAAACGTCTTCCGGAAAGTAACAATCAAAAAATGAATGCCTATTTAAAAGAGATTGCCGGCGTTTGTGAAATAGAAAAAGAACTCACCTTCCACATTGCCCGACATACTTTTGCAACCACTGTCACCCTTACAAATGGAGTTCCTATTGAAAGCGTGAGCAAAATGCTTGGATACAAAAACTTAAGAACCACTCAACATTATGCAAAGGTGTTAGATAAAAAAGTGAGTGAGGACATGATGATTTTGAGAAACAAAATGCTAAACAGCAACAAAGATAAAATTATCAAAAAGGCTAATTAGAATTCCGGGTATTGAACTTAGTACTGATCCCGAAATGCTTTGCAACCACTATAGAAGATAGCTTATTATTTATGATTGTTTTGTGGAAGGCTAAATTTTTGGTCTTTCAATATTGCTATGATCGCATTTGATATTTCAAAAATTTTTCCATTATAGTTATTGTCTAACAAAATGACTGTAAACTTTTCATCAATATTCGAAACTAAAATGGCTTCATAATTTCCAGCTCTTCCATCGTGTAAATGCTCAATCAAATTTTCATCCTTGTATTTTGCTTGTCCTAAAGGGGATTGTGTTTCTTCTAAATCAAATTGTTGACCTATTTCGTACAGCGATTGATTATTAATTATTTTTTTTGAGTGAAGGCAATTTACCCATTTTAGCAGATCAATGGTTGTTAGATAGGTTCCACCGGTTATTGGTAAGTCCGATTTATCTTGAACTAAATTATTATTAAACCCTTTAGCTATATTTTTTTCATTTTCAAAAGGCGTTAAAATAGCCGAATTCATTTTGCAAGGTTTAAATATGAACTTTTCTGCATACATTTTAAAGGACATCCCTGTCAATCGCTCAACAATAAATTGTCTCAAAAATATATTATTATTGTTGTAATCGTAATTTGTACCAGACTTGAAATCAAGAGTGTCGATTAGCTTTAAACCATCAAAAAGGTCTTTGTCATTTTTAATGATTTTCCAGTTTACGTTCGGTATGCCGCTAGTATATTGCAATAAATCTCTAATTGCAACTTCATTTGCCCATTTTGGTAATTCAGGAATAAATTTTGAAACGTTATCATGCAACTGCAATTTTCCTTGTTCCTGCAACTGCATTAAAGCTACCGCACTAAATTCTTTTGTAATAGATCCAATATTAAATCTATAATCAGCATTTAATTTCTTCTTTTTTGTTACATCAGTAAAACCAAATGACTCTTGGTAAATTATTTTATCATTTTTTGAAATAAGTACGTTTCCATTAAAAACCCCAATTTGGTTTGACCATTTCATCAGAGAGTCAATTTGTTCTATTTTTCTGGTTTGGGCAAATGTATTATTTGTCAGAACTATGAGAATAGTAAAAATTGAAAATAGTTGTTTGTAATGTTGCATAATTTATAATTATTGTATTTCATTATTGATTTTGATTAACTGTCGCATACCGCTAGTTCTTCTAAAAATCGATAAACGTCTTATTAGAACTTGATTTTATGTAAATATAGTAGATTTATCATACAAAACAATCAAATTAAAAATCACTTTTTTATTACTGTAAAACAATTCTCCAAGTAATTGGAAACCTGTAATTTCATACTATATAGACTTCACTAATTCGTGCGATAGCTACCGTTTGGCTATCGCTACTATTCAAACCCAATGAATTCTAATCTTTTGCCAGTAATTTTTATTTTGCCGTTTCAATTTCAATTATTTCTTTTCCTTGCTCGCCCAAATAATGGATCAAAATTTTCTCATAAACCTTATATCCATCATCTACATTTGTGAAGATAGTAAGTCCTTTTTTTGTTTTCGGATATATAAAAACAAGGGTTTGAACTCGGTTATCTGCTCCACCGTGAGACAATGCATAATCTCCATTATTAAAATTATAAATTTCGAATCCAAGTCCGAAATGTTTTCCATTTTTAGTTGCAACTTGAGCCGTGACCATATCGTCAAATACTTTTTCTGAAAGCCCATCACCGTTCATTACACTAACCAAAAACTTTCCATAGTCTTCGACTGTTGTCAATAGATCGTCTGCTCCATTCGCTGATTTGTTTTTAACTGTTTCGTAAGGCTTCCCTTTAGTGTCATATCCAATAGCCACTCGTTTTTCGTCAATCATATTGTTCCAAATATAGTGCGTATCAGTCATTTCCAAAGGCTCAAAAATTAATTCGCTGGCTAGTTGATTTAATTTTTTATTGAATTTATTTTCTAGGGCCTTTCGCAAATATTCAAATCCTTCGCCAGAATATTGATACTGACTCACTGGTTCAAATTGAAAGTCCAACTTTTTTGATTTTGTTGAATATCTCCAATTTGGAAATCCCGTTTGATGACTTAAAATATGTCTGGTTGTAAGTCTTTTACTTCTTGGGTTATCCGCAACATCTGAGTCAGCCCAATAGTTATAAATGGGTTCATCCAAATCCCATTTGCCCAAACTGACCAACCTTAAAGTAATTATTGCAGTTACGGGTTTAGTTAAAGATGCTACATTGAAAATGGCATTGTAAGCTGCGGCTATCCCTTTTGTAAGCGTACCATATACTTTTATTTGCTGAAGTTTGCCTTCATTGATTATTCCAATTCCTAAAGTTGGTACATTGTTTTCTTTTAGCCATTTTTCAATTTCGATGTCATTTTCAAAAATTGAATTTTCTGTTTTTTGAATCTCATATGCTTGGTGTCCAAAACTTAAGGATGTGGTTAATTTCCAATCGCCGCTTTCTAAAGTCCAAACATTAGTAAATTTAGCTGAACCGGGTTGGCTTTCCTTACTTTCGTAAAATAGATGTTCTCCGTTTTGAATAGCCCCATACAAAATTCCATTGCGGTAAAGCGGGAAAATTTCAGTACTTTCTTTTACTAAAACCCTCATTACTTGACGAGTTCCTTGATTTTTGCAAAGTCCATTTTTTAAGTCGTAAAGGAATTTTGTTTTATCAGAAACTCCGTCTTTGTCGTGATAAAATTTTAAGTTTTCGCTTAATAAATTTTCGTGCTGTTTGATGTCGCAAGTGTTGAACCCAACATTAAACAGTAAGCTGTCTTTGGATAAAATGGTTTTGTAAAGTTCTGAATTTTTGTCAATCTGTGCTTTGCTGATTGCACTAAAAATGATGGTAATAATGAAGCTTAAGATAATTTTTTTTGTCATAACCAATTTTATTTTGCTGTAATTATATTTTCAGCAAAGGTCAAAAAAGCACTTTTTTTACCCTAAAAAATTCCACGACAATAACCTGACAAATTCCCGACAAATTTCATATCAAATTGAAATCCAGTTTGTAATAAAGAGTTTTATTTCTGTCAATTTCTATTGCATTGCGGAGGATAATGAATACATTGGAGAAAACTATTAGTATTATAAGTAGTAGAGTAAACTTGTTTCCAAGTTTCAAAAAAATGCCTAACATAAATAATATAGGCGCAACAATTGTCCAAAGTATTTGAACAGAAATGAGTTGTTTTGTTAAGGCATTTTTTTGTTTCAGTACCAGCATAAGTAGTAAAGGCACGAGAATGTTTAATAGCGGAATTACTGTAAATGGAATTGTTGAAAGATTGATTAATTTAAGATAAGAATAGTTAATAGAAATACCTTCTTTCAGTGGTTCGTTTTCTTCAACAATGATGTTTTCTGCTTTCGTTTGTTGGGTGACTAATTCGCTTTCTTGTACTTCTAACACTGTAGCCAAAACCCGAAGAGTGTAACCTTTGGGATCTCTTCCTGATTCAATCCGCTGTATCGTTCGTGCGGAAATACCTGATTTATCTGATAATTCTTCTTGAGTCAGATTCTTTAATTCTCTAATACTTTTTAGTTTTGACATGCTGTATATTTAAAATCACCGTTATAGTCAGTTAGTTTAAAAAACTTCAAAGTTTCTCAAACTGCGTTGCGAGTTGGTAAATATACTTGATTTGTAATACAAAAAAACGCTTCATAAAACACTACTCACTCTACCAGTCTAACAATACGATCCAGTAAGTAAACTGCCTCCAGTTCCATTCAATACAGGTTCATTACTGGCTTTGAAAGTCCAACGAAGTCTAGACGTTCATTTGCTATTTTTCTTGTCCTTGCGATACTGCTGGTATTAAATAACCTTGCATAATCTTGTCAACTTGTTTGTGCGCTTGAGGTGTATTATATGCTGTAGAAGTAATTACAATTACAATAGGCTGGTCTTTGAAAATAAAAATTCGATTACCACCATTACCACTCGAATAGTAAACTTCATAGTCAACATCATTTACTTTGTATGTTTTATTCCAAAATAGATAACCATAGTACTCGTCTTTTGATATTGTCATCTGGTGTGATAAACTTTTTTCTATCCAGTTTTGGGATAGAATTTGTTTTCCATTCCAAGCACCTTGATTTTTGTATAACTGTCCAAACTTCGCATAATCCAACGAACGCAATTGTAAACTACCTGCTGTATTAGCCACTTTTTGAGGTGTGAACTGCCACTTATAATTTGTAATGCCGAGAGGCTGAAACAGCTTTTTATCAGCATATTTCTCTAAACCATCGGGAACAGCTTTATGTATAATGTCGCCCAAAACTACAACACCAGCTGTAAAATAATCCCACCGCTTGTTTGTTACTTTTGCTTGATCAATAGGAAGATTTAATGCAAAGTCAACCCAATTATTTGTAGGATACATTTTTTCTTCATGCCCTGGTGATTCAGTAATCATATCGGAACCATCAAAATCTGAACTCATTGTTAGTAAATCTTTTAAAGTAATACTATCTTTTAATGATGAATAGTTTTGGAAGGTCTTTAGGTTGTAAAATTCTTTTAAGGTTTGTGTTTCGCTTTTTATGTAATTGTCGTTGATTGCAATACCCAAAAGAGCAGATGCAAATGACTTTCCAACAGACCGTGTGTCGTGAAGTGTATTTCTATTTGCTCCGTTAAAATATTCTTCAATTATTAGCTGCCCGTCTTTTATCACGACAACACTAGTAATATTCCTAAACGTTTGCGTTTCTATTTTACGATTTAGTTCCTCAATTTTTGAGATGTCAATTTTCACTAATGAAATTTGCCAGTCTTTTAGTGGCTTTATAGTCTGGACTTTAACCAATTCTTCATTAATTTTTATTTCTGGAACTATGATTTTTATTTGTCCTTCGGCAATAATACTACCTGTTACTATTTCGGTCTGATTTAGGTACGGTCTAATTTCAATTTTAAGAAGATGTTCTCCCTTTGTAAATGCGTCTTGTCCTCCGTTGGCTAGAAATCTATTCCAAAGAAATCTGCCCCATGAATCTTCATTAGCTGAACTTATTAACGGAACTCTAAAAACCGTTCTTTGATTTTTACTGTCAGAACTACCCGCACCTACATTAAGATTTTCAACATAGATCTTTTTGGTATCGATGAAGAATGTAAATTGATAATTTCCATTATTAGTAAGTTCTTCAGCAGATAATTGTGGTGCAAGTAAATGAAGATAATTTGTCAATGAGTTGCCCAAAAAAACTCTAATACTAAGGTCGGTTTTTTCTTTAAGTTCAAATGATGTAAGAAAATCAGATTGTTTAAAATTTTCAAGAACAACACTCTGCCCCATGAAAGTAATTTTACCAACGTTTGCTTTGTGAATAGGATAAATAATGCTGTCGCTTTTTACAAAGTCTGTAGTCTGCCCAAATAAGTGAAGTGTTGTCAGGAAAATTGTGGTTAAAATGGCAAGTTGTCTTCTCATATTTTTATTTTTGAATTGTTGGTATTGTTGTCTTTTAAAATGGCATATAACGACTCAATGCTTTGAAATGGCTTGTGCTTCGTAATCACTTATTTTTTGGAGGAACAAAAACATGATGCAAAACGGTAATTCCACTAAATTCCAGCTAGCTCAAAGGAATGGCTGTTGTGTACAGTTGTTGTTACTCATCAAAATTTGAATCTTGTTCATTGTCATCATTTTCTATAATCTGCTTCTGAGCAAGTTTTGATAACCAATCTTTCATTGATTTTGGTTTGTCTTGACTTGTTAGATTGGTGAAGTAGCGTATACTGTCTATTTTAGGATCTATAAATGCACACCAAATGTTACCAAACTTATTTAGAACAACTATTGATTCCATGATTGTATAAAGACCTTTTACACCCGCAGTAATGACTACTAATTCATTGTCTTCTTCATCTTTGTCAATACTAAACTGTTGAAAATTGTCTAGAAATACAGATAAATATTTTCCTGTCATTCGCTCAATTTCATTAAGATCTAATTCGTCCAAGTATCCATAATTAATAACCATTTCTGGTAAATGTTTATAATGTCCAGAAAATGTGGAATTGTGACCATGGAAAATTTTACAACCATCACCTTCTTCGATTTCTATAAACCATTCTCCGTTTTCTAATCTTCTTCTAAATATAATTTCGCAATCTTGATCGTCAAAACTTTTAATTCTTGTATAGGCTGAATGCGGTGTCACTATTTGTGCTTTACCAGATATTTGTCCGCTCCTTGCACCGTCCCATATTATGATGCGGAAAAAGAAAGCATCTGAGGATACTCGGTTAATAAGTAATTTACCACCATGAATTTTAATTTTAGATTCTATACTCCAATTTCCCCACCAAACAATTTTTTCCTTCGTAATGTAATCTTTGTTATAGTGTTTAAGGGCTTCTTGAAAGACACCTGTTAATTGTTTTTTAAGCTTATTTTTCTCATCAGCTTTACCCTCAATTGTACTGTCCAAATGGTATTGCAAAATACGTCTTCCGCGCAAATCAAAAGGTAGCTTTTCTATGTTTCCAAAAGCACTATTTTGGATCATAATTATTCGATCCCAACCTAATATGGCAGATGCAAAACCCAATTCATATAAAACGTTGGGATTTGGGGTTGGTCGCCCAGTTGAAGATAAATTAATAATAGATATATCACAGACAAAAATATCAGATTTTGCTATCTTTCCTGTAATTGATTCGACAATTGATGGACTGCCAGGCATCCCAAATGTATCTCGATCAACAACTGCATCTAATGAAAAATTTTCGTCTTTAGAAAAAGCTTTGGTTGCTTTATCAAGTACATCTTGGATAAAAGAGCGATTATATCTATTTTCCAAATCAGATTGCCAAGAATAAAATACCGTATAATTCATAAATCAATGTTGTTAGGTTTTACAATTGTACACAACGTTATGCTACTTTGAGATGGCTGGAAAATCGTAACCGCTCAATTTTCGACTGAACGAAAACTTGATGCGAAACGGCAATTCCACTAAATTCCAGCTAGCTCAAAGCATCAATGTAAAAGCATAACTTTGAGAGTACTAAAAACGAAGATTATGCAATTACAAGACGCCTTTTCTATTCCAAAGATATTCATTGGTTTAGATATTCACAAAAAAAGCTGGACAGTTTCTATCCAAACAGATTTATTTTTTCACAAGACCTATTCGATGCCTTCTAATGCTGAGGATTTGTATCAATATGTGGAGCGCACATTTCCAGATCATGCTGTCGATTTAGTCTATGAAGCGGGTTGTTGCGGATTCTCCGCGGCACGATATTTTTTAAACCTGGGTTGGAATGTTCTAGTTGTTAATCCCTCAGATGTAAAGAGAGGAGATAAAGAGCGCTATCAAAAAACAGATGCTTTAGATTCTAAAAACTTGTCCAATCAATTAAAATCGGGTGTACTAAGAGGTGTTTTTATTCCCACAGAAGAGCATGAACAATTTACTACCTTGGCTCGCCATAGAACGCAAGTGACTAAGAAACTGCGACAAACCAAATTACATATCAAAAGTATGTTACTGTTTCATGGAATAAAAGTTCCAGACGAGTTTGATAATTCAAATTGGACTATAGCTTTTATTGCGTGGTTAGAAGAAATAAAATTCAGCACTTCTTGTGGCGATTTAGCCTTGCAAGGAAAAATACGCATGTTCAAGTTTATCAAATCAGAATATTTAGAAATTGCCAATCAAATGCGTGCTTATTGTAGAAAAAACAATAAGAAAGATTACAATCTTTTGAAAAGTATTCCAGGAATAGGAGGATATCTAGCAAGTGTAATCTTGGCCGAATGTGGAGATTTACGACGGTTTAATAACGAAGGACAGTTTAGTTCCTACATCGGCTTAGTTCCTGGAATGTATAACAGTGGAGAGTCAGAGAAGTGTTTAGGAATTACGCCGAGAAGTCGGTCTCAATTGCGAAGTTATTTAGTTGAAGCGGCTTGGATAGCCATTAGAAAAGATACCGAAATGCAAAATTATTACCAGAAACATCAAGGTAAAAACGTAAAAAGTATCATTATAAAAGTAGCCCATAAAATGGCCAGAAGAATTCTTTCAGTCATTAAAACAGAAACCGCATATCAAATTAATAGAAATTTAGTCCCGATAGCTATCGGGGGGATAGAATAATAAAAATAACCTTCTTAACAAGCTCAACCATACAAGAAAAATAGACTACAAAACCGCCATGGTGGTTCCATAAAATGAAGCCACATCTCAAAGTAGGTAGCTATTTTATTTATTGCTTCGCCAATTCAAGCGGAGCTCTTGGGTCTTACAATCATACCGATGCTGGTGGCTGTGC
>NZ_AJXL01000093.1 GCF_000264055.1 Flavobacterium sp. ACAM 123
AGTAGGTTTTTTGTTTTTTAGCTAGAAATATTTTTAAACTATTTGCGATTTATTATCTTCTTGCTCATTTAGCTGGGTGTTATGAAGGTTTATAATCTAAAGCTTGCTTGATTTAAAAAAAAGCATCAAGAATTCAAGTTGGTTAAGTACTACCTTAATTTTCTTAAATTCTTAATGGTTCTATAAAGACACTAACTGATCTTAAATTTTCTTCCTCATTCTAGCCACAGGAATATCCAGTTGTTCTCTGTATTTAGCTATAGTTCTTCTAGCAATAGGATATCCTTTTTCTTTAAGTAATTCAGCTAATTGATCGTCTGGATATGGTTTTTTCTTGTCTTCTTCCTCAATAATATTTTGAAGAATTTTTTTAATTTCTAAAGTCGAGACATCTTCTCCCTGATCATTTTTCATCGCTTCTGAGAAGAATTCCTTAATCAGTTTAGTTCCGTAAGGAGTTTCAACATACTTGCTGTTTGCTACACGGGAAATAGTCGAAATATCAAGACCTACTAAATCAGCAATATCTTTAAGGATCATTGGTCTTAACTTAGTTTCATCTCCATCAATAAAAAATTCTTCTTGATAGTGCATAATCGCATTCATGGTTACAAAAAGCGTTTCTTGACGTTGTCTGATTGCGTCTATAAACCATTTAGCCGAATCTAGTTTTTGTTTGATAAATTGAACAGCATCTTTTTGGGGACCTGATTTATCAGTCGATTCTTTATACGTTTGCATCATTTCCTTGTAATCTTTAGAAACATGCAGGCTAGGGGCATTTCTTCCGTTTAAAGTCAATTCTAGTTCATTATCAACTATTCTAATGGCAAAATCAGGAACTACATTTTCCGTGATTTTGTTATTTCCAGTAAAAGCACCACCGGGCTTCGGGTTGAGTTTTTCTATTTCGTGAATTGCTTTTTTAAGCTGCTCATTCGAAACATTATATTTTTGGATTAGTTTCTCGTAATGCTTTTTTGTAAAGGCATCAAATTGGTTTTCGATAATGTCAGTAGCTAATTCTACCGATTCAGAAGGTGTTTTGTGTTTTAATTGCAACAACAAACATTCTTGTAAATCACGGGCGCCTACACCTGACGGTTCTAATTCGTGGATAACATGCAGCATTCTGTCCACGGTAGCTTCGTCAGTGTAAAGTCCTTGCGTAAATGCCATGTCATCCACAATATCAGCAACACTGCGGCGGATATAACCCATGTCGTCGATACTTCCCACTAAAAATTCAGCAATATCTCGTTCGTCATCATTCAGGATAAACGTATTCAACTGATTGATTAAGTCCTGATGAAAACTAACGGGTGCTGCTAATGGAGATTCACGCTCCTCATCGTCATCACTGTAATTGTTCGTTTGGGTTTTATAATCAGGGGTGTCGTCGCTGCCTAGGTATTCGTCGATATTAATGTCTTCTGCTTCAACTCTATCGGATTCAGAATCATCATAGTCGTCATAATCTTCGCTTTCAAACTCGTCTTTTTCGTATTCGTCTTCTTCCTTTCCTGCTTCCAAAGCGGGATTTTCATTCATTTCTTCTAACAAACGTTGTTCGAATGCTTGCGTAGGCAATTGAATTAACTTCATCAGCTGGATTTGCTGAGGAGATAATTTCTGGGATAACTTTAAATTTAAAAATTGCTTTAGCATAATAAGACACTAATTTATTTCAGCCACTAAGACGCAAAGGCGCAAAGTTTTGTGTTATTTATTTTCTTTGAAAACCGTATTTTTGTCACTAAGGCTCAAAGTGTTTTTTTAATAATTCTTTTTGGTGTTTATAAATCTTCTGATGCCACTTTTTATTAGTGGGACCTTAAAATTAATCAAAACCTCCAAATCTTTATTTAGTAATTTCAGATGGCTTATGATTTGAGCCTCCCAAACAGGGTTTACCAACTCTACTGCTTTTACTTCAATGATAATACTATCTTCAACTAATAGATCCAGTCGTTAACCTTCATTAAATTCAATACCATCTAAACGATAGGAATATCTATTTGTCTTTTTATTTCAAGACCCGCTGTACTTATTTCGTGTGCTAAGCAAACTTCATAAACTCTTTCCAATAAACCCGAACCAAGTTCTTTATGAACTTTGAAAGCCGAATTAACAATTATTCTAGCAATCTCTTCGGTTCTCTCACTAATCATGTTTCAATGGCCGTTAACACGCAAAGGCGCCAAGTTATAAATTACTTTTATTACAATATCTTTAATTTTTCTTAGTGCCTTAGCGTCTTCGTGGCGAAACATTTTAAAAAATACTTTGAGGTAAAAATTAAAATTCCGCGTTCAATGGTGTTCTTGGAAAAGGAATTACGTCACGTATGTTTGTCATTCCTGTTACGAATAATACCAATCTTTCAAATCCAAGTCCGAAACCGGAGTGAACTGCTGAACCAAATCTTCGTGTATCTAGATACCACCATAATTCTTCTTCGTCGATTCCCAAGGCTTTCATTTTTTCGATTAAAACATCAAAACGCTCTTCTCTTTGCGATCCTCCCACGATTTCTCCAATTCCAGGAAAAAGGATATCCATTGCACGAACAGTTTTTCCGTCCTCATTCAAACGCATGTAGAATGCTTTGATATTTGCCGGGTAGTCAAATAAGATTACGGGGCATTTAAAGTGTTTCTCCACTAAGTAACGCTCGTGTTCTGATTGTAAGTCAGCACCCCATTCGTTAATGATATAGTTGAATTTTTTCTTTTTATTAGGAGTACAATCTCTTAAGATGTCAATTGCTTCGGTATAAGATACACGTTTAAAATTGTTTTCTAAAACAAAATTCAGCTTGTCTAACAAAGCCATTTCACTTCTTTCCGCCTGTGGTTTTGATTTTTCTTCGTCTAATAAACGAGTTTCAAGAAATTTCAAATCGTCTTGACATTTGTCCAATGTGTATCTAATCACATACTGAATAAAATCTTCAGCAAGATCCATGTTGTCATTCAAATCATTGAACGCCACTTCTGGTTCAATCATCCAGAATTCAGCTAGATGACGAGATGTATTTGAATTTTCGGCTCTAAATGTAGGTCCGAAAGTATATATCTGACCTAAAGCCATCGCAAAAGTTTCTCCTTCTAATTGTCCAGAAACCGTTAAGTTCGTTTCTTTTCCAAAGAAATCTTCTTTATAATTTACTTTTCCATCTTCGGTTCTTGGCGTTCCGTCAAATGGTAAAGCCGTAACTTTAAACATTTCACCCGCACCTTCAGCGTCAGATCCTGTGATGATCGGTGTATTTACATACACAAATCCTTTTTCCTGGAAATAACTGTGAACGGCAAATGATAATACCGAACGAACACGCATAATTGCGCCAAACATATTCGTACGGACTCTTAAATGTGCATTTTCACGCAAGTAATCCAGACTTGGTTTGTTCTTTGTTTGTATCGGGAACTTTTCTGCATCTGAATCGCCAAGGATCTCCAGTTTTGCAACTTGAATTTCAAACTTTTGTCCGGCACCTTTACTTTCCACCAAAGTTCCGGTTACAGAAATAGCAGCGCCAGTAGTAATTCTTTTTAATGTTTCATCAGGAGTGTTCTCAAAATCGACAACACATTGTATATTGTTAATGGTAGAACCATCATTTAAAGCGATAAATTGATTGTTTCTAAAAGTTCTCACCCATCCTTTTGCATTTACTTCATGAAGCGTCGTAGTACTGTTTAGTAAGTCTTTAACTTTTGTGTGTCTCATTTTATGTGTATGGTTGATTTTAAAATTCACTCGTGTTATAACTGCAAATATAAATGATTTGTTTTAATTGTCATTGCAGTAAGCAAGCAATCAAGGCCGACAATGTTGTTTTTTTTGGAGCTATTTCCAGCTATCCGCTATATCTTTTACTTTTTTTTAAAAAAAAAGTAAAAGGATGCCGCTTCTATCTGGGCTAGCGGGTAGTGGAATTATGAATTTTCAATATTATTTTTTTAAAGATGGTGAGTGTAAATGATATCTTTGGGAGTAGGATTTGTTTTGGGTACGAATGCTATTTTTTTGTAAGAATAAAAGTCTTGATCATTTCCAAAATGTAATTTGTATAAAGATGACATAAAGGTCAATTGGAGTGGGCGCAAAGTCGGAGACATTTGCGCAGCTGTGGTAGCTGGAAAAAAGCGAGTAGGGAAGAATAGGATTAATTCCAGCTATTAATAAACACAATATTTACACTCAATCTTGTCATTCCTATGAAAGAGGGAACTCAGCAATATTGATGATTTACTACAATTAAAAACTCCAGGTTGCTTGAAAGCTAGATGTTAAAAGTGTGTGAAGATGGCTTCGCCAGTTTGGGCAGAGCCTCTTGTCCTCCTCCGTCAGAATGAGAAAGTACGCAGACAAACAACACTTACCCCAATCTTGTCATTCCGACGGAGGAGTAATTTCTTCAATAGTGTCTCTTGAAATTGAAAAGACCAAGCTACTTTAAAATTATAGATTAACAGCGTAGGAAGATGGCTTCGCTAGTTTTGGTAAAGCCTCTCGTCCTTCTGCGTCGGAATGAGAAAGTCCGCAGACAAATAATATTTACCACAATCTTGTCATTCCGACGGAAGAGGAAACCCCTCAATATTGCTACTCAAACCGGGAATTAAGAAACTGCAAATCAGGATTTATAAATTAAAAATGAATGAGCACTTTTAAAGCTGGATAATACATATCAGAGAGGCCTTTGTTTGTGGGCACGAGCGAGACGCTCGCGCCAGCTTCGGATGATATAAATGTAACAAGTAGGATAACCTTCTTGAAATTGCATAGGCTAAAGTAATAAAAAACTTGTGGAGACTCCTCCTCTGTCGGAATGACAAAATTCGTGTTCTGTTTTTCTGGTATATAGACACTAATTCAATTAATTGTAGAACTGCGTTTTTTCGTTTAAATAATAATTTCTGCCTACTACATTTCTACCACATCACATACACCCAATTGTAAAACAACTTGTAAGGAAAAACTTAATTTTTACTATAAAAAAAAGCTCCCCATTTCTACAAACGGGAAGTTACTGTAGTAAAAAGGAAAATGACACTGCACAATTAATATTGTGTTATTTTTTTTCTTCTTCTTTATTATTCTGAACATGAACGTCCATTTGAGGAAATGGAATGTTGAGGTTATAATCTCCAAAACGGGTATAGACTTTCTCATTCATATCGAAAAATACGCCCCAATAGTTTGGAGCTTCAACCCATACTCTAACAGTGAAATTAACAGAGCTGCCCGCAAGTTCAGAAAGACCTATAAAGTTAGCAGGGTCCTTTAAAATCCGGCTATCTTCAGTAATAAAATCATTAATCGCCTTTCTGAAATCCTCAACATCATCACCATAAGCGATACCAAATTTCCAATCGACTCTTCGTAGTGCTTCAGTAGAAAAATTAGTAAGTGCTTCCGTAGCGAGTGGCCCATTCGGGATTATGATTAATTTCTTATCGGTTGTATTCAGCATAGTAGAAAAAATGGTAATCTCCTTTACAGTTCCTAAATAGCCTTGAGCTTCAATAAAATCTCCTAATTTAAAAGGTTTTAATATTAAAATAATAATTCCCCCTGCAAAATTTTGAAGCGTTCCTGATAAGGCTAGTCCAACTGCTAATCCGGCGGCACCAATGATAGCAATAAATGATGTCATCTCGATTCCTACCATTCCCATGACGGTAATAGCTAATAAAACTTTTAATATTATGTTTGTGATGCTTGTTAAAAAAGGCACAAGAGACTGATCTATTTTTGAGTTCTCTAATGATTTCTTAACTCCTTTAGTAATCAAGTTAGTAATCCATAAACCAATTAACAGCACTAATATGCCGCCTAATAATTTAGGTGCGTATTTAAAACCAAAATCTGTTATCTTTTCAAGGTAGTTATTTACAACTGTCGCTTGTAGTTTCATTATTTTTGTTTTTTGTTTTTCTACTCATTAGGCTTTTCGAATTCGCCCCGTTTTTTTGTGGTTACTGGACTCCACTTTTAGCATTAGCAATACACCATTAAAATGTACTGTAATTTGTTTGCTTTGTTACTTAAGTCCCCAGTTCGCTTAAACATGGACTTATCTGATGTAGCGAAATTTATACATCTGCTATATGGAGTGAAATTCGCTTCAGTTGTCTAGTCATTACTATCAAATATACAACTATAAAAAGAAACTCATGATAAACACGAATTATGGCTATAAAAAAAAGCTTCCCGTCTGCATAGGAGGGAAGCTTTTGAGTTTTACAAGATTTTTTTAATAAAAAGTATGCTGATCATTTATTTGAATCGGCAGCTTCTTTATCAGGGTTGTTTAAAATATCAATTTTGGGTTCGATGAATTCCTGTTTGTTTGCCAATGATTTATTTAGCGTTAAAACTAAACAAGGCAATAGCATTAAGTTAGACAACATTCCAAATGCCAATGTAATGGCGATTAATCCACCAAGGGCTACGGTACCGCCAAAGTCAGAAAGCATAAATACAGAGAAACCTGAAAATAAAACCACTGAGGTGTAGAACATGCTGAGTCCAGATTCTCTTATAGTGGCAAAAACAGAACGTTTAATTTTCCAGTTATTCCGCGTTAATTCTTGTCGGTATTGTGCCAAGAAATGGATCGTATCATCGACTGAAAGTCCGAAAGCAATACTAAAGACCAATATTGTGGATGGTTTTAGCGGAATTCCAAAATAACCCATTAATCCTGCGGTAACCATGAGTGGCAAGAGGTTAGGAATTAAGGATACGACTACCATTTTGAAGGATCGGAACATGAAGACCATTAACAAAGAAATCAGAAAGACCGCAAAAAGAAGTGACATCAGTAAATTGTCGAGTAGGTACTTCGTTCCTTTTTCGAAAACCAATGCTTTCCCTGTCATCACCACCTTATAGCGATCTGACGGAAAAATTTTATTGATTTTGGTCCAAAGCGTATTTTCTATTGTCGCCATGTTACCAGTTCCGATATCTCTCATGAAAGTCGTAATACGAGCCACTTGACCCGTGCTGTCCACATAACTTTTCATGATGTTATTTTGGGTATTTTTAGTTGCATTTTTAGCGTAACCCAAAATAAAACTTTGCTCCTGGGACGTGGGTAGTGCATAATATTCAGGATTACCGTTGTAGTAGGCTTGCTTAGAATATTTAACTAAATTAAGGATGGAGATTGGTTTTGAAAGTTCGGGTACTTCCTCAATCGTTTTTTGAAGTTCATCCATCTTTCTCAAGGTAGAGAGCTTCATTACTCCTTTTTTTCTTTTGGTATCAATCGTAATTTCTAATGGCATAATTCCATCAAATTCTTTTTCGAAAAAAAGAATATCTTGATAAAAGCCAGTGTTTTTAGGCATGTCTTCAATCAAACTTCCTGATGTTTTTATTTTTAAAGCACCAATGGTACTGATTAAAAATAAAAAGATGGCCACAAGATAGACATGCCTTCTATTGTATTTCACCATTTTTTCAATCCAAGCCATAAATACTTTCGTATAATTACGACTCAAATGTCTCAGGTGTTTTTCTTGAGGAACTGGTTGATAGCTGTAATAAATAGGGATGATGATAAGACATAAAAAGAATAGGGCAACAATGCTCAGTGAGGATATGATACCAAATTCTTTCAACAACTCACTATTGGTAATGATAAAAGTGGCAAAACCAGCGGCTGTGGTTAAGTTCGTCATCAAGGTAGCCGTTCCTACCTTTGTAATTACACGCTGTAATGCGCGGGCTTTATTTCCATGGGCAACATATTCTTGTTGGTATTTATTGGTCAGGAAAATGCAATTGGGAATTCCGATTACGATAACCAATGTAGGTACTACAGCGGTAAGTACAGTGATTTGGTAATTGAATAACCCAAGTAGTCCAAAGGTCCACATCACACCTATTATTACAATTAAAATGGCTATTAATGTAGCTCTTAAGGAACGGAAGAAGAAAAAGAATATCAACGAAGTCAGCAGTAGGGAAACCCCAATGAACAAACTAATTTCATTCATGATACTCATGGCATTGAGCGTCCTGATGTATGGCATTCCAGAAACACGTAAATCAATACCGGTTTCCTTTTCAAAGGCTTCAATCTTTGGGATAAAGTCATTTACGATATAGTCTTTACGGTGCGCTGTATTGACAATTTCTTTATCCAAATAAATAGCCGATCGTATAGTTCCGTTTTTTTTGTTGAAAAGTAAGCCTTCATAAAAAGGCATGTTTTGGAATAGGTCTTTTTTGATAGTGTCGAGGTACGCCTTCGTGCCCGCTTTGCTTTGGTCAACAAACGGAACTAATTCAAAAGTTTGTAGAGAATCATTTTTCTGCAATTTTTTCAAATCACTTATTGAAACGATTAAATCTACTTCTTTTTGGCTCTTTATTTCGCTCATCAATTTATTCCAGGCAGCAAATGCTTTTGGCGTAAAAAAAGCTTCGTTTTTAACTCCTATAACAATTAAATTTCCCTCTTCTCCAAATTTTTCTAAAAAGGCATTGTATTCTTTATTGACGATATGGTTGTCTGGCAGTAGATTAGCTTCCGTAAACGAAAACTGTATGTTCTTCCATTGCAATGCCAAAAAAATCGTTATGAGGACGATAACGCCAAGGATAGCGATTCTGTTTTTAAGCACGATATGGGCTATAAATTCCCAAAACCCTACCTTTAATTTCTTTTTCATAAGTGTATTAAAAATGGATGCAAATGTAGTGAATACCAATACAAATGATACAACTTATAGTAATCTTTTTATCGATTTTAGAGTTGGTTTTTAGCTGTTTTTTTTAGTTTTTTAACTTCACTTAAAAATTAATTTTAGCCTTGTAAAACGTATTACAGAATTGTACATCTTTGTGTGATTTATAAAAGTAATACGCTACTGGACCATGGATTTAAAAAAATATAAAAACACTTTGTTTTATTTGACGGTAACGGGTGGTTTCACGGTATTAATTTATTGGATCATTAGAAAGGGAAAACTGCTTGAAGGAAGAAAGAACTTGATGATTTTAGAAACGGGAAATGGTTCGTGGAATGATTTTATATCTTCCATGAAACATAATTTTGATGACCCCTTGGCAATACTTTTGGCACAAATTGTTATGATTATTCTCGTAGCTCGGCTCTTTGGTTGGGTTTTCAAGAAGATTGGACAACCAACAGTTATAGGTGAAATTATAGCGGGGATTGTTTTGGGTCCCTCCTTATTAGGGATGTATTTTCCTGGTTTTTCTGCGGCTTTGTTTCCTGTTGAGTCCTTAGGAAATTTAAAGTTTCTTAGCCAGATAGGACTCATTCTGTTTATGTTCGTCATTGGTATGGAGCTCGACATTAAAGTGCTTAAAAACAAAGCTAGTGAAGCGGTTGTAATAAGTCATGCCAGTATAATCATCCCTTTCGCCTTGGGTATTGGTTTGTCTTATTTTGTGTTCAACAGATTTGCGCCTGTAGGCGTTCAGTTTCTTTCCTTCAGTTTGTTTATGGGAATTGCAATGAGCATAACCGCCTTTCCGGTTCTAGCAAGAATCGTTCAGGAAAGGGAAATTCATAAAACGAAGCTTGGAGCTATAGTAATTACTTGCGCTGCTGCGGATGATATTACGGCTTGGTGCCTCTTAGCAGTGGTAATCGCAATAGTAAAAGCGGGAGATTTTATCAGTTCGCTGTATGTTATTTCGCTTGCTGCAATTTATGTTCTAGTAATGATTTTTATCGTCAAACCTTTTTTGAAAAGAATAGGCGATTTGTATGGTTCTAAAAATAGTATTGGAAAACCGGTTTTGGCTATTTTCTTTCTTTTTCTGATTCTTTCTTCTTATGCTACAGAAGTAATTGGTATTCATGCTCTTTTTGGGGCTTTTATGATGGGTTCTATTATGCCTGATATTTCTAAATTCCGAATGATATTTATCGAAAAAGTAGAAGATGTGGCGGTGATTCTCTTGTTGCCTCTGTTTTTTGTGTTCACAGGATTGAAAACAGAAATTGGTCTTATCAATGATCCGTATTTATGGAAAGTGACCGGAGCGATTATTATGGTTGCTGTTGTTGGTAAATTCTTTGGAAGTGCATTGGCTGCAAAATTTGTCGGACAAAACTGGAAAGATAGTTTGACTATTGGTGCCTTGATGAATACCAGGGGGTTAATGGAATTGATTGTACTAAATATAGGGTTAGAGCTCAAGGTTCTGACTCCCGAAGTATTTACCATGATGGTGATTATGGCACTGGTTACGACTTTTATGACCGGACCCGCTTTAGACCTAATTAATTATTTATTTAAAAACAGGGTTGTACCGGATGCCGAAGAGATAACGAATCACAGTAAGTACAGAATACTATTTTCATTTGGTAACAACGAGAAGGGGAAATCTCTACTGCGATTAGCGAATAGCCTGACCAAAAAGCAAAAAAGTAGCTCTATTGTAACAGCGATGCATCTTTCCCTTAGCAATGAACTGCACTCTTTCAATATGGATGATAAAGAAAAAGACAGTTTCTTTCCTATTTTTGAAGAATCAGAGGTTTTGAATATAGAAATTGAGACCATTTTTAAAGCAACTATTGATATAGAGTCGGAGATTGCAGATGTGGCAAACCAAGGCGATTATGACTTGTTGCTAGTGGGTTTAGGGAAATCTATTTTTGAAGGGACGATTCTTGGTAAAGTAATTGGTTTTACCACTAGGATTATTAATCCGGACCGATTGATTGACAAATTTACAGGTAAAGAAGGCTTGTTTGAAAACTCTCCTTTTGATGAAAGAACTCGACAAATTGTTGCCAAAACAAAAATGCCTTTAGGGATACTCATAGATAAAGAATTTCAAGAGATAGATCGTGTTTTTATACCGATTTTCAAATCAGATGATTCTTTTTTAATTGATTATGCCCAAAAATTAATTTACAACAATAATTCTAAAATCACGGTTTTAGATGTAAACGGACATGTAAATACTAATTTTGTTGTTCAAAGTGCCGTAAATTCGCTGGAAGAGAAGTATCCTGTAAACATTGGGATGCTAGAGGATAAAATAGTTACCGACGAGTTTCTTTCAAAACAAGATTTAATGCTGATTAGTCTTGAGAGTTGGAAAACTCTTTTGGATTTAGATATGCAATGGATAGCGGGAGTTCCCTCTGTTTTAATTATTAAACCGTAATGTATGAGTTGGATTTTATTGATCATAGGTGGATTGTTCGAGGTGGGTTTTGCTTCTTGTTTAGGCAAAGCCAACGAAACAAAAGGAGTCGAATCTACCTATTGGATGTTGGGTTTTATAGTATGTCTAAGTCTAAGTATGTTGCTGCTGTATAAGGCGAGTCAAGAATTGCCCATAGGTACCGCTTATGCGGTTTGGACTGGTATAGGAGCTGTAGGGACTGTTATAGTGGGTATTATCGTGTTTAAAGAACCAGCTACTTTTTGGAGGATTTTCTTTTTGACGACTTTAATTAGTTCTATTATTGGATTGAAGTTTGTCTCGAGTAACTAAAGTCCCAGATTGAGAACATAGCTTAGCTTTATGGCAATGTTGTCTTCAAATTGAGACAATTGATTGGGGCCATAACGGTAAAATGCAGTAAGACCCAATCCTTTAAAAATTTGATTGAGTTCTATTCCAGATTCAAAATAGCCTTCATTTAGTGTTTTATAATTTAATCCTACGTGCTGTTCTGGTTTTTGCAAATTTCCCCATGCCATTCTGGATACTAAAACTAAGGATGGTTTGACTTTTTTGAAAATAGTAACCCTGTGGAAGCCATGTTTAAATTGGAAAAACAGGAACTCAGTCGAGAAAAATTCGTTAAAGTACATCGTTTCAAAACTATTTTTTCCTGCAAAGGTTATTCTTTGAACAATGGACTCTTTTGTAATATTATTTGGCGAAGTATTGTACAAATGGGTTAACGGGATATCACCTATGGCATAACCTGCTTCGAAAAGTAAATTTGTTTTTTGACCATTTAAATATTTTTTCTCAAATTCCGTTTTAAAATCTATTTTGCTGAATTCAAAATCATTATCCAATACTTTTGGGACTGATTGTGTAAATTGAAAAGTAAATTTTGGATATCCTTTTTCTACTTCAACTCTACCGGTTGGTGTTTGCATATAATCACTAAAAGGATTCCATTGTAAGGAAACCATGGCCGTTGTCATGATATAATTCGAGTATAATTTACCATTTAAATTATAGACGTAGTTGAACTTGGGTTCGATTTCAGAGCGATCGAGCGTCCAAATACTTTCTATTTTAGGAATGATTTGGGTTTTCAAAGAGGCTTTCCAACTCACATAGTTATAAAAGGTGCTAATGTTTATAGGTCTTGGATCGTAGATCTTAAAGGGCTTTTTTTCGACGTCATATAACGTATTGGCAATCTCACTGACATCATCGGTGTAGAATGCGCCAATCCAGGAATCAGAAAATTTACCCACACGTGTGGACATCCCTAAATTATATTTAAAATTTCCATCTTTTGTACCATAAGCGGAATACCCTTCAATTCTGAAATTTTTTAAAAACCGATCATTTGTAATACCTCCAAAACCCAATCTAAATCCTTCATAGTTATTATAGCTTATGATTTTACGTAAGTCCATATCAAAAAAGCCCAAAGGTAAAAACCCGTTGATAATTTTTCTGCCGAAACGAATTCGGCTTGCAATTCTTCTTTTAATTGCGATACTATCCAATGCTAAATAGGTCTTTTGACTTCGAATGTCTAAACTATCCCTCCTGTAGGAATCCCAAAAATGTTCTGATTTGTTAATGGCATTCTCTTTTATTTCGACAGAAATATAGCTTTGCTTTATTTTGATTGGAGTATTATATTGGATATCAAAATTATCGGTTATCGACAATAGATAAGTAATATCCGAAGGTGTTTTTTTTCTAGTTTGGAAATCTTTTTCAACATCACCATCAAATTGAATCGTACCACCGAGAATTTTGATATCATCGTCATTTTTTCCTTTTATGATTTTAAAGGTTTTACGGATGGGGAACCAAATTTCCTCTTGAGGAATATATTCAAACTCATGAATACCACTGATATCAAGAACCCCTTTTATACGCATAATTGCCTTTGAAACAGCAAAATTATTTTGGTCTACATACAGTACACCTTCCAGTCCTGAAGCCTTACTTTTCTTTTTATTCTTAAAGTAAATCATATAAGACATTCTATCATTTATAGCGATAGTGTCCAGTAATTTATAATTATAGTCTCGTGGGGCATCATTGGCAATTGGACTGTTGTATTTTGTTTCAAAAAGTTCGTAGCTGGAATCGTAGACTGAAAAAGATTGTAGGTTGAAAGCTAAAATCTCATAAATAGGTTGTTTAAAACCGGCCATTTTTGTTCCTAAAATCGTTTCTTTTAATTTCTGGTTTCCAAACTGATATTGCGAGACTTTCTCTGTTTGAAATAAATGTTGCTTGCTTATAATCTCTTTGAATTTATAATCGGAAGAGTCGATTTTAGAGAAGGTCCTTCCAATAGATTTTTTAATAAAAACGGAATCAATAGCTCCTTTTATCGAGTCAGGATTAGCAGAAACAATTAGTTTGTTATAGGACTTGAATTCAAACGTTTTTAGTCTTACTTGGGGATTGTTTTTGTTTTTATTTTCAATCACCTTACTTATGATGGCTAAGGCAGGGTTTTTATTCGAAATAAAAACTTCTTGTAAGTCATCCCTTTTGGGCAGCAGGAAAACGGTGTAATAATTTTGTTCTTTTAGTACGGGAACTGTAGTTTTAAAATATCCCACGTAGGAAACGTCAAAGGAGGGAATGCTGTTTTTTGAGGAAATACTAAATTTCCCATCCACATCTGAAATCGTAGTCTCGCCATCAGTAGAGGTGATGGTAGCAAAAGCAAGCGGCTTGTTTGCGGTTGATTCTTTTATAATTCCGTTTACCTGAAATTGAGCCTGAATTGATAAAGTAAAAAAGAAAAATAGCAAAAAAAAAGGCCTCATAACTACTGTTTGTTTCAAAACGAAAAGAATCTTGGTTTGTTATGGCAAAAATAGTAATAAAAAATCCGTCTTGTCATAAGGATAAGACGGATTTTAAATTTGTATTTTATTAGAGTTTGCACCTCCATGATTTCTGCTTCTTTATCCAGTTAAGGTTCATGTACTTTTTTGATAAAGCTATTGGTAAGGTTTTGTACTTCGTCTTCGGCATTTTTACAGAGATCCTCTGAAGTTCCGTATTTTTCTAACTTTTTGATGTTAGTGGTGGCATCTCTACGTGCGTATATAATTCCTTTATGCTAGCGTCATTCATAATTTTATTTTCGCTCTCTTATTTTGTAGGTATGGTATAAAACACCTCTATTCGTTCCGTTGATATACAGGAGCCGCCAGGTCAGATTTTCATGAATTAATCTCTTATTATAATTGAGTACCCGATAGCGCGGATTTGCAATCCGTGCCCGCAAAGAATATCAAAATAATTCTAATAAAACAACCTCTAATTAGTTCTCTAAAACCCGATAGCGCGGATTGTCCCACCATAGTTTTTGGTCAGTATTTAAAAGTTGTTCAAGTGCAAATACTTCATAATCTGCATTAGCACCACCACCTATGCCGTAGGGGTCTTGCTAGCCAACTAATGCTGTATTGTCTCATTGATAAAAAGTAAAAAAAGTGACTTTAGTTAAAGGCAAAAAACACTTTTTCAATGATATGCACCATCAAAATATTTAGCTACTTCTTTGGGTGAAAAAACAGATAGCTATCATTTTGATAGTTGCTTTTTAATTTGCAATAAT
>NZ_AJXL01000094.1 GCF_000264055.1 Flavobacterium sp. ACAM 123
GGGTTTTTATCTGTTACAAAAGGCTATTTAGTTTGTCTTTTCCAGCTTCTATACCTAAATTAAATTTTTTATGGTTATTTTTTAAAATCATAACAGGGGTAAAGCAAATTGTGGAATCTCTGCTTGTTTTAGGGTTTTAATTTTAAAATCCATATTTTAGCTGAAACAAATAATTTGATGGATATGTACGAAGAAAAAAAGAGTTTACTTTTAGAGATGATTGCATTTTCAACGGTTGACGGTCATTTGAATAAAAAAGAATATGAATTTTTATTTCTGATTGCTAATCAATTGAATATCGAAAAAGGAGGCTTTAATGATTTGTTTCATCAAGAATTGCCAAAACTACCTATAAAGAATGAATTTCAAAGGATTCAACAATTTTATAGGTTGGCACTACTTATGCATAGTGACGGTGTTCTCCATGTAAAAGAAGCGGAAGCTATTAAGCAAACGGCGATGAGTATGGGACTGAATCCAGAAGCCACTAAACGGGTGCTAAAAAAAATAGGAAAAAGCGCCCAATGTAATTATTCCAGCCGATTTATTATTGCGTAATTTTTAGAGAAGAGCGTAATTAGGTTAACTGTCCTTGTAATTTTTTGATATCGTCACGTAGTTTGGCTGCTTGCATAAAGTCTAAATCTTTGGCCGCTTTTTCCATAGCTTTTCGTTTTTCACGAATGCGCTTTTCTATTTCTGCTTTCGATAAATATTCTGTTTCTGTTTCAGCGGCAGTATCTAATGTGAGTCCTAATTCATAGTCTGCCAACGGATTCTTTGTAAAAGCACTTTCTATTTTTTTGTTCAGTGCTTGAGGGACTTGGTTGTTTTCTGTATTAAAATTAATTTGCTTGGTTCGGCGATAATCAGTTTCGTCAATTGTTTTTTGCATACTGGCAGTGATTTTATCGGCATACATAATCGCTTTCCCATTAAGGTTTCTGGCGGCTCTACCGATAGTTTGCGTCAGCGAACGGTGGCTACGTAGAAAACCCTCTTTGTCTGCATCTAAGATGGCCACAAGCGATACTTCCGGTAAATCTAGTCCTTCACGTAGTAAGTTTACCCCAATCAAAACATCAAACATTCCTTTTCGTAAGTCTTGCATAATTTCAATTCGTTCTAAAGTGTCGATATCCGAGTGGATATAACGGCAACGAATATTGACCTTTGTCAGATATTTTGCTAGTTCCTCTGCCATTCTTTTAGTTAAAGTAGTCACTAAAACACGTTCATCAATTTCTGCCCTAATTTGAATTTCCTCTATTAAATCATCTATTTGATTTAAACTTGGTCGAATTTCGATTACAGGATCTAATAATCCTGTCGGGCGAATAACTTGCTCTACAACAACGCCGCCTGTCTTTTGTAATTCGTAATCTGCTGGAGTTGCCGACACGTAAATTACTTGATTTTGCATGGCTTCAAATTCATCAAATTTTAACGGTCGATTGTCCATCGCTGCAGGAAGCCGGAAACCATATTCTACCAAATTTTCTTTTCGGCTTCGGTCACCGCCATACATGGCACTCACTTGAGAAAGTGTTACGTGGCTTTCGTCCACCACCAATAGGAAATCTTTTGGAAAATAATCCAATAAACAAAACGGTCTTGTTCCGGGTAGTCTTCCATCCAGATAACGAGAATAATTTTCAATTCCGGAGCAATAACCTAGTTCTCGAATCATTTCTAAATCAAAATTGGTACGTTCTTCCAAACGTTTTGCTTCTAAGTGTTTGCCTATTTCTTTAAAATAATCGACTTGTTTGACTAAATCTTGCTGAATTTGCCAGATGGCGCCTTGCAGTACATCAGGTGATGTTACAAACATATTGGCAGGATAAATAGTCAGTTTATCGAACTTTTCAAGGACTTTAGAATCTTTTGTATCAAAACTTTCAATCTCTTCGATTTCATCACCAAAGAAATGAATACGGAAAGCTTCATCGGCATAACTAGGGTAGACATCTACTGTATCGCCTTTTATTCTGAAACTCCCAGGATTAAAATCGGCTTCTGTTCTGGAATATAAACTTTGCACCAATTGATGCAATAGTTTAGTTCGAGAAATGATTTGTCCTTTCTCAATTGGAATTAAATTTTTCTGAAATTCTACAGGATTGCCAATACCGTATAAACAGGAAACCGATGCAACTACTAAAATATCTCTTCGTCCAGAAAGTAATGAGGCCGTCGTTGACATTCGCATTTTTTCCAGTTCTTCATTAATGGATAAATCCTTCTCAATAAAAACGCCCGTAACAGGCATAAAAGCTTCGGGTTGATAGTAATCGTAATAGGACACAAAATACTCTACCGCATTGTTAGGAAAGAATTGTTTGAACTCCGAATACAATTGAGCCGCTAAGGTTTTATTATGTGCCAAAACTAATGTAGGTCTTTGTACTTCTTCGATTACATTAGCTACAGTAAATGTTTTACCGGAACCGGTAACTCCCAGTAAAGTTTGGAATTGTTCACCGTCAATGATACCCTGAGTTAATTTTTCAATGGCTTGTGGCTGGTCGCCTTTGGGTTGGTAATCTGATACTACTTGGAAATTCATTTGTATAAAGGCAATGTTTTATAAGTGCAAAGTTACAAAGTTTATAACCATTCCAATCGAAAGTTAAAACCAAAAAAAAACCATCATACTTAGCATGATGGTTTTTAACAAATAAACAATGTTTTATTAGAAGCTGAAACTTAATCTAGCAAAAAGAAATCTTCCGTTTTGTCCAAATTGAGAAACGTTTCTTGAATAAGTAAATTGGTTTGAATTAGTAAGATCTACTGTTACTGGCGCAGCAGTATAGTCTATTGCACCGTTCACTAATCTTGGTTTAACTGCTGTAGTTGGTCCATAATTAGTATCTGGATAAATATCAAATATATTATTAGCTCCGATAACAATTTTAGTTGATTCAGTAAAATTAAATGCAACGGATAAGTCGGTTATCACTTTTCCACCCCAAACTGGATGTTCAGTTTCTACTACTTGTCCGTTAATAATAGAGCCTTCAATCCTTCCGTCTCCATTTACGTCAACTGTATTTGGGTCAGTAACTTCACCAAAATATACGTTTCTCAAAAAGAAATCAAATTTATTCACAGAAAGGGAGTTGGTTAAATTTGCTTTAACTCTAGGCACAGCCTCTTCTAAATAGATTCTACTGGTCTCAGAATAGTATTTGTTAACTTGTCCATTAGCCTCTAATATTGGAGAAGCATTGATGGCGCCTACTCTTTGCGTATTTGAAATCGTTCCAGATAAATCAGTTTTTAAAGTTAAGCCATTTCCAACGGTAGCTTTATGGCTAATAACTATGTCTATCCCTTTTGATTCTGTATCAATTGCGTTGGCAAAGAATGTTGCAGCAGTCGCATTTGCTGAATCAAATAAAGCGTTTAATTGAGCAGCTGGAGTACCAGCAGTTGGATTTCCACCTGGTCTAGAAAACTGATCAGTAAGCACTACTCTGTCATTAATCTTTACAATGTAAGCATCTGCAGTTAAAGTAAGTTTAGCTTCTGGTATTTTAGCTGTAAAACCAATACTTGCACTTTGAGACTCTTCTTGTTTTAATTGAGGAATTCCTAATAATTCAGCAGCTTTTGAGTCATTACTGAAAGTTCCTACTTCAAAAGGTACACCACCTACGAATTGAGTGGCTGTAGAATTAAAGTAGATCTGGTGTAGTGAAGGAGCTCTAAATCCTGTAGAAACTGCTCCACGTAAATTAATATTGTCTGTTAGTTTGTAACGAGAAGCTAACTTATAATTTGTGGTTCCCCCGAAATCAGAATAATTCTCGTAACGAAGGGCACCGTTAATCAACCATTTTTCAGTAACATCGTACTCTAAATCTGCGTACACAGCAGCACTATTTCTTCCTTGATCAACAGCATTTGCTGGTTTGAAACCAGGGAATACTTGAGATCCTCCGGGACGAACAGAGCCGTAAAAATCAGTTGCCTTGATGTTAGCTGCTGTAGATCCAGTAACTACACCTCCGTTGATGTCGTAGCTATTATAAGATTCTGGTTGTCCATTATTGATTTGGAAATTTTCATTTCTGTATTCTGCTCCAAAAGCTACGTTCAATTTATCAAATTTTCTACTCATATCAAAATTGGTTGTGTTTTGAGAAAATCCTAAACCTCCAGCATCAAATTCAACGGGAGATTTCTCTCTTAAAGTGGCATTTGAAGTGTTTTGAATATTGTAATCGAATCTGTTTTTACCGTAAGTATTACTTAAATCAAAATTCCAGCTTTCAAATATTTTTCCTCTAAGTCCTGCTGCTGCTGAAACGTCATTTATAGTGGAGTGGATTTCAGGTAAGAAACCATTTGGATATAGAGCAGTATAGGCTCTTGACTGATTTGGTCTTCTATAAAAACCTGCTGCTTCCCCTTCTCTATAACTAGTACCTCCAAAAGCATATACTTCAAGATTCTCCGTAATTGGATACGCTCCATTTAAAAAGAACTGAGCACTTTGTAAAGATGATTGACCTACCTTCATATTAAAATTACTTCTTTCTAAATTTCTATAAGCAAGTTCTCCTGATGTAGCGTCAAAATTTAAAGCAGTTTGCATCGCTCCAATTGTTGTTGCACCTAATATTGAAGCTTGTTGCGGAGCTGTGAAATATCCAACTTGCGGAGCATACGTTTTAATTAAACCAAGTATTTGCGCAGAATTTGGAGTGTTATTTATGTTACCAAATAATTCATTAATATTAGTTCCTGCTTCAGCAGCTCTTTGCTCAATAGCATTAAATGCATTAAACAAATTACCTGTAGCATCTTTAGCTCTGCCTGTTTGTCCTCTTAATTGAAAACTTGCAGTTGCATTGATGAAACTTTTTTCTTTACCAAGGCTTGTACCGTAGTTCATGTCTACTTGAGCATTATTTCCGTCATTGCCGCCTCTGTGATCATTTGATCCTTTTGACACTTGACTTCCAGCAAAAAGGGCGATGTCAAATTTATTTGTTGCTTTTTTCACGTTGATGTTGATCACACCTGCAATTGCATCAGAACCGTATTGAGCTGACGCACCATCTCTTAGGACTTCAATTCTTTCGATAGCAAAAGCTGGTATCGCATTTAAATCTGTACCCACTGATCCCCTACCCGGCGATCCGTTGATGTTTACTAAGGAAGAAGTATGTCTTCTTTTTCCGTTAACTAAAACTAAAACTTGATCAGGTCCTAAACCTCTCAATTGAGCAGGATCAATGTGATCCGTTCCATCAGCTACCGTCGTAGTGTTTGACGTGAACGATGGCGCTACCATGTTTAAAATTTGATTTAAATTTACTTGTGCACCTTGCGAAGAAATTTCTTTCATACTGATGACATCAATAGGCACTGCAGACTCTGTAACTGTTCTAGGAGCGCTACGAGAACCTAGTACCACTACATCTTGAAGTAATTCTCCACTTTCTGCTAAAGTTACATTTACCGTGCTTCCCGTAACTTTTATGTTTTTACTTTCATACCCAATAAAAGTAAATTGTAAAATGTCTCCAACAGCTGCAGATATGGTATACTTACCATCAGCATCGGTTGAAGTTCCCTTAGTTGTTCCTTTAACGAGGATCGATGTGCCTGGCAAAGGCTCTTTTGTGTTGTCAGTTACAACTCCTGAAACTTTAATCTCTTGAGCAGTTAGTCCTGCCGAAAAAATTAAGGTTAAAATTAGTAATAGTTTTTTCATGTTCTTGGTTTGTTATAGTTTACGGTGCGAAAATACAACAAAAATAGCAATATGTTATTTTTATGTTAATTAATAACAAAATTAAAGTATAGTGTTGCTTACCCTATAAAACAGGTAATTTCACTATTTTTTAGGCTATGATAGCGTTGAATTAGTTTTTATTCTTCTTATTCAAGCGATTGTAATACCAAATGAATTTATGTTTTAGTCCAAATTGTTTTAGTATAACTATCATATTGTCAAACAATAGAGAATATTGTTTTAATTTTTCACGAAAAAATGACAAAGTTACCTTTTTAAATAAAAGAGTGACTTTATCGTTTTGAACTAATTTTTTTACTTGGTATTTCGTGAATCGGTGGAGGTATAATTGAACTACTCAAACTTCCATTGTTTCTGTTGGATTTCGCTCAAAAAAGTCCAAGCGATAATTCTACTTGTTTTTTGGCCTTGAGCCATGTCAATAGTTTTTACTGCAACAGCATTGACCTTTCCCAAGGTTTTGTAGATACTAGAAAGGTGGGATTGTTTTGATACTAAAGTGGTGAACCAAAAACACTGCAATGGATATTTAGCGCTTTCATATATCATTTGAGTAATAAAGCCAAGTTCTCCGCCTTCGCACCATAATTCTGCATTATGTCCACCAAAATTTAAAACGGGTTTTGTCGCTTTATCCGCAAGATTCCGAGATTCTAAATTATTAACTTTGCGCAAAGAGCCCTTTGTTGCTTCTTCTTGTGATTTGTGAAAAGGTGGATTACAAATGGTGAAGGTGAATTTATCCTCGGGAGTGATGATATTTTTAAAAATAAAACGAGCCTCGGTTTGTTGTTGCAAGCTAATGAAATCAACTAATTTAGGGTTAGCTTCAATTATTTTGCTACAATTTTCAATGGCTTGTTCGTCGATGTCTGTTCCAACAAAACTCCAACCGTATTCTGCGTTTCCAAGAATTGGATAAATACAATTAGCGCCAATACCAATATCCAAGCCTTGCACTGCATTTCCTTGTGGGATGATGCCATTATTACTAACTGCTAATAAATCGGCTATGTAATGAATATAGTCCGCTCTTCCTGGAATGGGAGGGCATAGGTAATTTGTGGGAATATCCCAGTTTTGGATATCGTAATAGCTAATTAATAATCCCTTATTTAGAGACTTTACAGCTTCAGGGTCACTAAAATCTATTGTTTCAATACGGTGTTCATTGATAGAAACATATGCTGTTAATTCAGGATAGTTTTCTATTAAAAGTTTGAAATCGTATCGACATCGGTGTTGATTCCTTGGGTGTAAATTTGTTTTTTCGGTGTTCGTTTTCGGTGTCATTTTTTTTCTTTCAAGGCAACATGGAATGTTCTTTTAAAATCTAGATTGATAGCAAGTTATGTAAAAAAATTTTGCGTTAGTGATTTACAAAAGATTTGTTTTAGTTTGGGGATGAAAAATCAATCGGAACATTCCATCATCAATAAATCACCAGCATCATGTTCTATAATCACAATCCCATCTTTGACCACGTGGTTGCTGCTGCCAGTACGGTAACCAATGGTGAGAGTATCATTTTGTAAAGCGTAAAATAAATTTTCAGAATGAATACCGGTTACACGACCTATTGGGATGAGTGAAATAGGTGTGTTTGCCGTGTACCATTTTTCGAATCTTTTAGATAGTAAAAACACTTTCGAATGGTCGTCTAGAATTACAATTTTTAATTTTTCGCGATAGCGAACAATATTGGTAAGATTTGTTATGGTATGATCTGTGCGCTTCCCAGTAGCCCAAATGACATTTACCGCCGGGATTTTTCTTTCGTATAAATAATCAAAGGCCTTTTCTAGGTCCGTTTTGCTTTGGTCTGGTGTATGTACTATCTCAAGAGGATATTGCTGTTTTTTGTAATAATCAGCATCAAAATCACGGTCAAAATCGCCCAACAATACATCGACTTTTATATTTAGTTTCATCACTCTTTCCATAGCAGAGTCTAGCACAATGACTAATGGTGACCATTCTAATAGTTGTCCGAGCAGCTCTGGGTCACAGGAAGCGCCATTGGCTATTATTAATGCGGGTTCTTGGTCGTCGCGTACGATGTGATGTGAGGACAAGGGATTTTAGATTTTAGATTAATGATTTCGTATTTCAAAATCGTCTAGCAAAGATAGAAAAGTTTTACGACTAAGTTTAAAGGATGTTAGCAGTAGGACTATTTGTGAGGTTCATTATTCTATTGTATAATTTCGTGTGTCCGCTTCACTCAACGAGAAATAGCCTAACGGGTAATTATCTGCGTTAGTGGTATTAATTATGTTTCCTCTAACAGTCGCAGGAGGAGATTGAAAAGGACCACCGCCATTTCCACCAGAAATACTGACTAGTATGTTAATATAATTATAATATTCCTTAGAAATACCGTAGTGGCTCACGGTGACGTTATCTCCGATCTTTAAGTCGTCATTTTGTGAAATACTAAAAAATTCATTTCCTTGAAAGAAAGTATCTTCATCAGCGTAATATCTTATTATTGGCTTACTTGAATCACTGTATTTATACAGATAATAATTAGACTCGTTTGCTGGATCATTGTAAAACGTTTTGATTTCGATATTTTTACCGGTAAAGCCACCTTCGTTATTTTGAATGATTTTTGTTATCGGTGAAACTGATCTTAATTTTTCTGTAGCGGTATAAGTGGATCCGTTATGCACTACTGTTAGAGAATAGACTTCATTTATGACAGGGTCAAAATTGTTACAAATATATTCGCCTGTTGTGGCTATCTCCAGGAATGTAAATTTGATATTAGAACTATTCGTTATGAATATCGTAGCGTTAGAGACCACGGGGATATCCGTCTTAAAATAGCCTGTTGTTGTCGTTAGCTTTATGCGTTGTGCTCTTCCTGAAGTTCCTTTTAGCCAGTTTATAGAGGCTTCTATTACTAGTTTTGGTGGCGCGGTATTTAAATCTACGTCAATCACTTCCTCACAACTAACGAATAGAAAGGACAGTAAGAGAACTGTAATTTGAATTGCTTTTTTCATGTTATTTGTTTTAATTTCCATTTTAGGACTTAAAATTTAAAGTTGTAGCTAACTGCGGGAACTATTCCGAAAATAGAGGTTTTTATTGCCTCATTAGTTCCTGAATCTGCATTTTGCCTAAAGTTAATGGAAGCGGCATTTTTCCTGTTGTATAGATTGTAAACACTAAAAACCCATTCTCCTTTCCAGTTTCTGTTTTTATTTTTTCGCGGTGTCAAGGTTGCGGAAATATCAAGATGGTGGTAGGTGGGAAGTCGGTTTTCATTTCGTAGCCCATAACTTGGGACGTTAATTTCTAGGTATTCATATTGGCCGTTTGGAAAGCTTGTTGGTTGTCCTGTTTGCAAGGCAAAGTTAGATCCAAAAGACCATTTCTCATTTAAGTTGTACGCTGCGGTAACAGCAAGGTTGTGTAGCTTGTCGAAATTAGAATTGTACCAGTTACCGCTGTTTATTCCAGATTCTTCTGCCGTGCGTCCCGGGGTTTGCTGCTCTGATTTTGATAAGGTATATGAAATCCATCCGTTTAATTTTCCTTTATTTTTGCGAAGCATAACCTCTAATCCGTAAGATCTTAACTGTCCGTTTAGAATTATTTGTTCGATGGCTTTATTTGCGATTAAATCGGCACCGTCAATATAATCCAATCTATTTTTTACTTTTTTATAATAGGTTTCTACTTCGAGAGAGTAGTTATCATTGTTGAAATTTCTAAAATAACCCAAGGCTACCTGGTCTGCAATTTGTGGTTTTATAAAATTATCACTTGGCAGCCATACGTCTAGTGGAGTAGGGGACGATGTATTGGATATTAATTGTAAATATTGGGTCATTCTATTATAACTTGCTTTTATCGATTGCTCATCGTTTAATTGATAAGAAGCTGAGAATCGTGGTTCTAAGTTGTTGTAACTTTGAATAACTTCATTCTTATCATAGAATTTAGTTCCTATAGGTTTTGCTTTTTCGTAAATCTGCAAGTCCGTATTGAAAGTTACAGGATTCTCATTTTCATAAATATTTACGGTCGAACTTCCTAAGCGATAAAATAAGCTGTATCTCAATCCATAGGAAAGAGAAAGTTTTTTTGAGACTTCTTGGGTTGCACTAATATATAAAGAAGGTTCGAAAGCATATTTTTTATCCAATTGCGCGAAATTGATTCCTGAGTTGCTATCGGAAGGTTTAATGGTTCCTGGGTTAAAATCATAATAAATTGCATTTAATCCATAGTTCAATTTGAATTTATCAGAAATATAATTTTTGAAATCATATTTTATGTTGTAATTCTTAATACCGGAATCCCATTTAAAACCAACAAAATCTAAATCTAACCCATAGTAATAATCACTGTAGATAAGGGAGAGATTTGAAAATAACTTATCTGAGAAAAGGTGATTCCACCTTAAATTCAAAATCGAATTACCATAAATGTTGGTGAAACTTTTGTTTAATGAAAAGACATCCCTACCAAAGTAGCCCGATAGAAATAAATTGTTGTTCGGGTCCAATTTGTAGCTCAGTTTAGCATTCAAATCATAAAAATAGACTGAATTATTTTTTTGCTCCTCAGAAAGTTTTAAAAATAAATGACCATAAGAGCTTCGGCCTCCTATCAGGAAGGAACCTTTGTCTTTTACTAATGGACCTTCCAGCAGTAGTCTGCTAGAAATTAATCCTATACCGCCATTCATGTGGAATCCTTTACTGCTTCCATCTTTTTGATAAATATCCAAAACAGAAGAAACGCGACCTCCAAAATTAGCTGGAATACCTCCTTTATATAACTTCAAATCTTTTATTGCATCTGGGTTAAAAACGGAGAAAAAACCAAAAACATGGGAGGAATTAAATATAGTGGCTTCATCTAACAGAATCAGATTTTGATCTGCACCACCACCACGAACGTTGAAGCCAGAGGCTCCTTCGCCTGCATTTGTTACTCCGGGTAATAGTAAAAGCGATTTGATAACATCTACTTCCCCCAGGACTACAGGCATCTTTTTTATTGCAGAAATGGAAAGCTTATTCATACTCATTTCTGGTGCACGAATAGAACTTCGTGGGTTGATGTTTGTAATAAGCACTTCCTCAAGTACTTCGCCGTCCTCGGAGAGGCTGAGGTTTATTTTCTTATCTTCAGATAATTCTATTTTTTTAGATAAAGTTTGAAAGCCGATATAGCTTACTAAAATCGTATAATTAGCTGTAGGGAGTGTAATGGAATAAAAACCATACTCGTTTGTTCTGGTGATTGATTTAGTCTCCGGAATATAAACATTTACACCAATAAGTGTTTCGTTAGTTTTTATATCGGTAATTGTACCGCTAAGCGTAAATTTCTCTTGAGCATAACTGGAAAATGTAAATAGGAGTCCGACAATTAAGATAATAATTTTCTTGAAAAACATATTATATATTTAGATTTGCAAATTTGGTGCAACCTTAAGCAACATTCTATTAAACAAATGTTAAAAAAATAAAAAAAAGACAACCATTGCTGGTTGCCTTTTAAGATGGTAAGTAAATCACATCATTAAGCTATTTTAGCTAATATAGTGTTGAATGTTACGCTAGGTCGCATTGCTTTGCTTGTTAATTCAGGATTAGGTTGGTAATAACCACCAATGTCCTGAGGTTTTCCTTGCGTTCCTATTAATTCATCGTTAATTTTTCCTTCGTTTTCTTCCATTTCTTTTGCAATAGGAGCAAATGTAGCCTGTAACTCTTCGTCTTTGGTTTGAGTTGCTAACGCCGCTGCCCAATACATCGCTAAATAGAAATGAGAACCGCGGTTGTCTATTTTTCCAATTCTACGAGCTGGAGATTTATCGTTTTGCAAAAATTGATCTGTAGCTTGATCTAAGGCTGCCGCCAAAACTAATGCTTTTGGATTAGTATAAGCAGAACCCAAATGTTCCAATGAAACCGCTAAAGCTAAGAATTCTCCGAGAGAGTCCCAACGGAGGTACCCTTCATGAGTGAATTGTTCAACGTGTTTTGGAGCAGATCCACCAGCACCGGTTTCAAATAAACCTCCACCTTGCATTAATGGAACGATGGATAACATCTTGGCTGAGGTTCCTAGTTCAAGGATTGGGAATAAATCAGTTAGATAATCACGTAACACGTTTCCAGTGACAGAGATTGTATCCAGTCCCGCTTTGGTTCTTTCTAAAGTGAAATTAGTAGCTTCAACTGGGTTTAAAATTCGAATGTCTAAACCAGTTGTATCGTGATCGTTTAAATATTTTTCTACTTTTTCGATTACTTTTCTGTCATGTGCTCTGTTTTCGTCCAACCAAAATATAGTAGGTACGTTTGTGGCACGTGCTCTGTTTACGGCTAGTTTTACCCAGTCTTGAATCGGAGCGTCTTTGGCTTGGCACATTCTGAAGATGTCTTTTTCTTCAACTTGTTGTTCCATTAAAACGTTTCCTTCAGTATCTGTAACGCGAACAATGCCGTCTGCAGTCATTTGGAATGTTTTGTCATGTGATCCGTATTCTTCTGCTTTTTGTGCCATCAAACCCACGTTTGGGACACTCCCCATTGTTGTTGGGTCAAAAGCACCATTTTTTTTACAAAATTCAATAGTTGCCTTATAAACGCCAGAATAACTACGATCCGGAATCAAAGCAATAGTGTCTTGTAGTTTATTGTTTGCATTCCACATTTGTCCTGAAGTACGAATCATTGCGGGCATAGAAGCATCTACAATAACATCTGAGGGAACGTGAAGGTTTGTGATTCCTTTATCTGAATTTACCATGGCTAAACCGGGACCATTTTCAATTGCTTGGGTAATGGCGGCTTCTACTTCGGCTTGTTTAGTATTACCTGCGATTTTTGCATAAACATCCCCTAATCCATTTCTGGTATCAATATTTAATTCAGCAAATAAAGTGCTGTATTTTTCGAATACGGCTGCAAAGAAAACCTCGACGATAGCACCAAAAATAATTGGATCTGAAATTTTCATCATTGTTGCTTTCAAATGCACTGACAGCAATACGTTTTCTTTTTTAGCCTCTTCAATTGCTTGTGCGACAAAACTTTTCAATGCTTTTAAGTTCATCACTGAACTATCGATTATTTCTCCGGACTTAAGTGGAGTGCTTGCTTTTAAAACAGTAGCCTTACCGTCTTTTCCTATGAATTCAATTTTTACATCAGTAGCATCTGTAATGGTTATGGATTTTTCACTTCCGTAAAAATCACCATTTTTCATTGCCTCTACTTTTGTTTTTGAATCTGCAGACCATGCGCCCATCGAATGAGGATGTGCTTTTGCAAAGTTTTTAACGGCCTTAGGTGCTCTACGATCAGAATTTCCTTCCCGTAAAACTGGATTTACCGCTGAGCCTAAAACTTTTGAGTATTTGGCCTTAATTTCCTTTTCTTCCTTGTTTTTAGGATCTTCAGGGAAATTAGGTATGTTAAAACCATGTTCTTGTAATTCAGCAATGGCCTCTTTTAATTGAGGGACTGATGCAGAAATATTTGGTAATTTAATGATGTTTGCTTCAGGAGAATTGGCTAGTTTTCCAAGTTCAGATAAAGCATCTTCTACTTTTTGGTTTTCATCTAAAAACTCAGGAAAGTTGGATAAAATTCTGGCGGCCAGAGAAATGTCTTTTGTCTCAATTTCAATAGCTGCTGTTGCAGTAAATGCTTTTACAATTGGTAAAAAAGAATAGGTGGCCAACAAAGGCGCCTCATCAGTCAAGGTGTAAACAATTTTTGATTTTTGTGTCATTTTTTTATTTTTATAATCGTATCCCTGCTAATTAGGATGTCAAATGTATGTTCTGCTTAAAATTAAGCGAAGCAAATATAAGGAAATCAGTTGGGAAAATAGGCTCGGTGCAATACAGAAATATATGATTTTCCGGTTAACTTTTGTGTTCTTCTTAAAAAGCTGTTGTTACTTTCGATTTCAACAGTGCTAAAGAGTAAAAAAAAGCGCAAAAAAAAGTCCCTATCCAGAATGTACGGGATGGGACTTTTATGATAAAGAGATATTTGACTATCTTCTTTTGTCTTTAATTTTTGCTTTTTTACCAGTAAGTTCTCTGAAGTAGAAAATTCTAGCTCTACGAACTGCACCTTTTTTGTTGATTTCAACTTTCTGTAAAGCTGGCAAGTTTACAGGGAAGATACGCTCAACACCTACAGAACCTGACATTTTACGAATAGTAAAAGTTTCTGTGTTACCAGAACCTCTTCTTTGGATAACAACTCCTTTAAAAAACTGTGTTCTAGTTTTTTCACCTTCTTTAATTTCGTAGTACACAGTAATTGTATCACCAGCTCCGAAAGCAGGAAAATCTTTTTTTGTTACAAATTCGTCTTTAACGAATTTCATTAAATCTGCCATGATAATTTTAATTATAGTTTTGAATTAGAACAACATACGCGGATCTCGCCAGAGGTTAGTCTAAAGGAGGCGCGAAGGTACATTATTTGTTTTAAACTACAAACTTTTTATTTTAGCTTAGAGTCGCAGTTTTCAATCTCGATTAGTAGTCGTATTGGATAGTCGTAGTATTCGGATATGTTAAAACTGAAAACTGATTATTCCGCATATTCGATTGTATGAAAATTGAGTACTATAATTAGCATCAAAATTTGGCGGGGTTGTTAATCATATGGTTAATCAGTTTACCGATTTCTAAAGTTCTGCTATTCAAAGTATCAAAGGTTTCCCTGGTAATATATTCACATTGTATTGCGTATTCAAGCCAAACATGCGTTTCCGAATTTTCGGCATCACTATCAGTTAATTTACTTATGAAGTTATTTGGATAGCGTCTTTTGCGATAAGCCACAGCCATAGTAACTGAAACACTTCTAGAAGATCGCCTCATTTGATCTGTTAAGGAGTAGGTCTCTTCTTTAGGAAAAGATTTGGAAGGTTTAAAAATGTTCATAGCCAACCGAAATGATTTTTGAAGAGCTAATAGTT
>NZ_AJXL01000095.1 GCF_000264055.1 Flavobacterium sp. ACAM 123
CAACTTGCGAAGGGTCTTTTTTTTGTAATATAAAATAAATTTTAGCTTTCTTTATGTTGTTTTTCAATCAACTTTTTATCTTCTCTTGAAATTGTATCTACTAATACCGGTGTTGCGATAAATAATGAAGAGTAGGTTCCAACAACAATACCGATAAGCATTGCAAAAACAAATCCTCTAATAGACTCTCCTCCAAAAATAAACATTATTGCCAATACACCTATCATCGTTAATGAGGTATTGATTGTTCTTGACATTGTTGAATTAATTGATTTGTTCACTATTTCAGGAAAAGTACCTTTAGTTTTTCCATCTAAGAATTCACGAACCCTGTCAAATACAATTACAGTATCATTCATTGAGTACCCGATAACAGTAAGGATTGCCGCGATAAAATGTTGGTCAATTTCCATACCGAAAGGCATAATTTTATAAAATAAAGAATAAATACCTAATACAAATATAACATCATGCGCCACAGCTGCGATGGCACCTAAACCATATTGCCATTTTCTAAAACTAATTAGCAAGTATAAAAATACAATTAACATTGCCCCAAGAACGGCCCAGTATGCATTCGTTTTAATATCCTCAGCTACAGTAGGTCCCACTTTTGATGCTTGTACAACACCATATACTTTACCTGGGTAAGCATTTATAAATTTATCGTACGTTAAATCTGCTGCAAAATGTGATTTCAAACTTTGAAACAATAATTTGTTTACCTCTTTATCCGCTTCTATACCGTGCTCTTCAACTTTATATTTGGTAGTGATTTTCAATTGATTATCATTACCAAATATTTTAGCTTCAGCACTACCAAACACTTTAGTAAGCTCCTCTTTTACGATTCCAGCTTCAACTGGTTTTTCAAAACGAACCTGAAAAGTTCTTCCACCAACAAAATCAACACCTTGATCCAGTTTGTTTGTCGCTAATGAGACAATACTCACCACAACTACAACTGCTGAAAACAAATAAGTCCATTTTTTTACTTTTTAAGAAATCGAAATGGAAGTTTGTGAAAAAGTCTTTAGAAAAATTAGTTACGAATGTTAAATTAGCTTTTTTAGCAATGTTTTTATCGATAAATATTCTTGCAATAAAGATTGAAGTAAATAATGATGTTATAATACCAATCAATAATGTCGTTGCGAAACCTTTTATTGGGCCCGAACCAAAAATGAACAATACCGTACCGATTAAGATATGCGTAACGTTTGCATCCACGATTGATCGCATTGCTCCTGTCCAGCTATAAGAAGCTTTTACCGCTTCATCCAGTGATTTTCCATCTCGTAATTCTTCCTTTGCTCTTTCATAGATAATGATATTAGCATCCACTGCTGTACCCATTGTCAAAACGATACCTGCAATACCAGGCAATGTAAGAACTGCACCTAAACTTGCCAAAATTCCGAAAAGGAATAATAAGTTAACCGCTAATGCAATATTAGCATACCAACCTGCTTTACCATAATAAACCATCATCCAAAGCGACACTAAAAGCAATCCTACAATAGCAGAATTAGTACCGTTATCTATAGCTTCTTGACCTAAAGATGGCCCTACCACTTCTGACTGAACAATATCAGCCGAAGCTGGAAGTTTACCCGCTCTAAGTACGTTGGCTAAATCTTTAGTTTCTGTAACATCAAAAGATCCAGAAATTTCAGATCTACCTCCAGCGATTGGTCCGCTAGATACTCCTGGCGCAGAATAAACGATATTATCAAGAACGATAGCAATGCTACTCTTTTGCGTGTATGCTCTGCCTGTTAATTCTTCCCAACCTTTTGCTCCTTGACCATTCATTTGCATAGAAACAGCTGGTTTTCCTGACTGATCAAAAGTATCTTTTGCATCAGTAACAACTCCTCCACTCATAGCAGGTTCGTTATCTCTATTACCTTTTATCGCGTATAATTCTACTGCTTCAATATCTTTATCTTTAGCATCTTTTATTATTGTCAGTTTTCCCCAAAGGAATTTAGCATAACGCTGATCTGCCGATAGTAAATTTCTAACATCTTGTCTTTTAAAATAGCCGTTTACCGTTGCTGTATCCTTCGGTGAGAAAAGACCTAATACCGGTCCACCGCCTTGGGCAATAATTTTATCAAGCAAAGGATTATTCCCTTTTTTAGTAGTAGCTGAATCTCCCCCATTTGTTAACAAAGCACTCAGAGAATCTTTAACCACTGGCTTAGATTCTACTGTAGTAATTTCGGTTTTCTTCAATGTCTCATTTGCTGCCAACAAGAAATTACCCATTTCTTCAATCTTGTACGTTTCCCAAAACTCTAATTGAGCTGTACTTTGTAGCAATTTTTTTATTCTGTCTACATCCTTAGCACCAGGAAGTTCTACAAGAATTTGTCCAGACTCTCCTAATTTTTGAATATTAGGTTGAGTAACACCAAATTTATCAATCCTTTTTCTCAGTACTCCAAAGGCACTTTCTACAGATTCGTCCACTTTTCTTCGGATTACCTTTTGAACTTCGGCATCCGTCATTTGAAAATCTACTCCACCTTCTCCTTGTAAACTTCTGTTTGCAAAAATATCTGGCGAAGCTAACTTTACAGTCCCTTTGGAATTGGCTTCAAAAGCATCAAAAAACTTTTCTAAGTAAGGCGTATTCCCTTGTATGTTTGCTGTCGCGTCTGCTAAAGACTTGTTAAAAACGGGATTTTTAGAATTACTTGATAATCCTTTCAAGATATCTTTAACAGAAATTTGAAGTATTACATTGATACCTCCTTCTAAGTCAAGACCTTTGTTGATCTGCTTATCACTTACTTCATCGAAGTTAAAATTTGTAAATCCAAGATTAAATACATTTTCCTTACCAATGGAATCCAAGTACCTTGCTTCTTTATCAGAGTTACCTGCAGCAAATGCTTTGGCATCATTTTTTACTTTGTTTGCGACAAAAGTGAAAGAAAGTTGGTAAATACTCACCAATGCAAATAGAATTGCGAAAAATTTAATAAGTCCTTTATTCTGCATTATTACTAAAAATTAATTATTTTATATTTATTTATTTTCAACTCCTATTAAAATAGCTCTTGACTCCGATTTCAATTCTAAAAAGAAAAACCAAGAATTATATTATTGTTTTTTAACCGAGCAAATATATAATTAAGGTTAAGATTAACCAATTTATTTGTTAATTAAAATCAAAAAAAAGACTGCAAAAGTGCAGTCTTCGTTAATTATATACCAGATTATTAGGCTAAAATTGATTTCAGCGCATCGTTCATTGCGCGAACTGCCTCTGCACTTTTAGCGAACGTCGCTTTTTCTTTATTATTTAACTCAATCTCAATAATTTCTTCAACACCATTTTTACCTATTATACAGGGAACACCGATACAAATATCGTTTTGCTCATACTCTCCTTCAACAAAAACAGAACAAGCAATCATTTTCTTTTGGTCATTCAAAATACTATCCACTAAATAAGCAACTGACGCTCCTGGTGCATACCAAGCTGATGTTCCTAAAAGACCAGTAAGGGTTGCACCACCTACCATGGTATCAGCAGCTACTTTTTCCAAAGCTTCTTCTGAAAGAAATTGAGACACAGGAATTCCATTGTAAGACGCTAAACGTGTTAAAGGAATCATTGTGGTATCACCGTGTCCTCCAATAACCATTGCAGAAATATCATTTGCTGGTTTACCCAAAGCCATTGACAGGTACGTTCTAAAACGAGAGCTATCAAGGGCCCCGCCCATTCCTATGATTCTGTTTTTTGGTAATCCAGTAGCTTTTAAAGCTAAATACGTCATCGTATCCATTGGATTTGAAACTACTACTATAATAGCATTTGGTGAATGAATCAATACATTATCAACAACCATTTTAACGATTCCTGCATTAATCCCTATCAATTCTTCCCGAGTCATTCCCGGTTTTCTCGGAATTCCAGAAGTAATAACTACCACATTACTATCAGCGGTTTTAGTATAATCATTAGTAACACCAGAAACTCTGGTATTAAATCCTGTATTAGTAGCACACTGCATAATATCCAACGCTTTGCCTTCGGCAAAACCTTCTTTAATATCCAACAATACTACTTCACTTGCAATTCCCCTATAAGAAATTGCGTCTGCACAAGTTGCTCCTACATTTCCTGCTCCTACAATAGTAACTTTCATCTTTTATATATGTATTTCTGGTTAGTTAGTTTATTCTCTTCAACCTAATTAGGCATCAATATTAGCATAAATAGCATTTTTCTCAATAAATTCTCGTCTTGGCGGCACTTCATCGCCCATCAACATCGAGAAAACTCTATCCGCTTCAGGTAAGCTATCGATTGTTACCTGACGTAAGGTTCTGAAACTCGGATCCATTGTCGTCTCCCACAACTGCTCCGCATTCATTTCCCCTAGACCTTTATAACGCTGAATAGCTGCACTACCGCCCATTCTTTCATTAATTTCGTTGCGTTGGGCATCGTTCCAGGCATATTCTTTCTTATTCCCTTTTTTAACTAAATACAAAGGTGGTGCAGCTATATAAACATGCCCTTCCTCAATAAGTTCTCTCATGAATCGGAAGAAAAATGTTAATATTAAAGTAGAAATGTGGCTACCATCGACATCGGCATCACACATAATAATTACTTTATGGTATCGCAATTTTTCCATATTTAAAGCTTTGCTGTCTTCGGCTGTACCAACGGTAACCCCCAAAGCAGTAAATATATTTCTAATCTCTTCGTTTTCAAATACTTTATGGTGCATTGCCTTCTCCACGTTCAAAATCTTACCACGTAATGGCAGAATCGCTTGAAATTTTCTATCACGACCTTGTTTAGCCGTTCCGCCTGCCGAATCTCCCTCGACAAGATACACCTCACATTTTGTAGGATCTTGCTCTGAACAATCCGAAAGTTTACCCGGCAATCCACCGCCACCCATTACGGTTTTACGCTGGACCATTTCACGCGCTTTTTTAGCGGCGTGACGTGCTTGCGCTGCAAGAATTACTTTTTGAACAATGATTCTGGCATCATTTGGATTTTCTTCCAAATAATTCTCAATCATTTCACTTACCGCTTGACTTACAGGAGAAACAACCTCTCTATTTCCAAGCTTTGTTTTAGTTTGACCTTCAAATTGCGGTTCCGCAACCTTTACAGATATAATCGCCGTAAGTCCCTCACGAAAATCATCTCCAGATATATCAAATTTTAATTTATCCAACATCCCAGAAGCATCCGCATATTTCTTTAGCGATCTTGTCAGACCTGTTCTAAAACCTTGTAAGTGCGTTCCTCCTTCATGCGTATTGATATTGTTTACGTAAGAAAATATATTCTCAGTATAACTTGTATTATAAATTAAGGCAACCTCAACAGGTATTTCCCCTTTTTCATTATCCATGGAAATAACATGCGCAATAATTGGCTCACGATTTACATCTAAATAACGAATATACTCCTTCAATCCTTCATCAGAATGAAAAATTTCAGAAACAAAATTCCCGTCTTTATCCAATTCTCTTTTATCCGTAAATGTAATTGTAATTCCCTTATTAAGGTAAGACAATTCACGCATACGGGCAGATAACGTGTCATATGAAAAATCTGTGGTTTGAGTAAATATAGTTTCATCAGGATAAAAAGTAACTATTGTTCCTCTTTTTGTAGTTTCCCCAATTTGCTTTACCGGATATAACGCTTTTCCTTTTTCATATTCTTGTTGATACACTTTCCCATCACCACTATGAACAGTTGCAGTAAGATGATTGGACAGTGCATTCACCACCGAAACCCCAACGCCGTGCAGTCCACCAGAAACTTTATAAGAATCTTTATCAAACTTTCCTCCAGCACCAATTTTAGTCATTACAACCTGCAGTGCCGAAACGCCTTCTTTTTTATGAATCCCTACCGGAATACCACGACCATTATCTTCAACGGTAATAGACCCATCTTCATTTATATCAACGATGATGGTATCACAATGACCACCCATTGCCTCATCGATCGAGTTATCCACTACTTCATAAACTAAATGATGCAATCCTCGAACCCCCACATCTCCAATATACATCGATGGACGCATTCTTACATGCTCCATTCCTTCTAATGCCTGAATACTATCTGCTGAATAACTGTCCTTCTTGATTTCTTCGCTCATATGATTTATTCTAAAAAATGTAATTTCGTCTAACACGCAAATATATAAAAACGTAAACTATATTACCGTTAAAATAGCCTTTTAAGATGTTAAGTTATTAACAAAACGGTGGTTTTTTATATAAAAAAAACGCTCCAAAATCGAGAACGTTCTTCTTTTTAATAAAACTTAAACATTTATACCAATCTTAGTTATTTCAGTATCTGCCTGCACGTGTGCCTCATTCGCTCTTCCGCTTGGATCTTGATTTTCCTGCCATTTTGGAATCCATTTTCTAACCGTTTGTGCCGCACTGACTTGCGGGTAGTACTTATTAAAAATAGATCGGTAAAAATAAGCCTCTTTAGTCACCGGCGAATTGTACGGGAATTCAGTAGCTGCCCCCAACAGCTGTTCATCTGTAACTTGAGAAGCACAATATTTTATCAATTGATCGATCCAGCTATATCCTACCCCATCAGAAAACTGTTCTTTTTGTCTCCATAAAATCTCTGCAGGCAAATAAGGGTCTTCCGGAGTATCAAATGCTTTTCTTAATATGTATTTTTCTTTACCATCGTACCTTTTAGGCTGCTTCTCTTCTGGATTGATCCTCATGGCTACCTCTAAGAAGTCTTTGTCTAAAAACGGCACCCTAGCCTCCAGTCCGTGAGCCATCGTAGATTTATCCGCCCTTAACAAATCAGCAGTGAATAATTTCTGAACTCTTTCAATCGTTTCTTTCTGAAATTCTGCAGCAGAAGGCGCATTTCTAAAGTACAAATAACCTCCAAAAATCTCATCAGCTCCTTCTCCTGACAACACTACTTTAATTCCTAAATCACTGATTGCTTTTGATAAAAAATACATTGGTGCACTGGCTCGTATCGATGTTACATCATAGGTTTCCAAATGCCAAATTAACTTATCCACTATTTCTATGCCCTGCTCAACCGTAAAATGGACCTCATGGTGCTCAGTACCCAAAAAATCAGCTACTTTCCTAGCTGCTAAAGCATCTGGAGCATCTGCATTCAATCCTACAGAAAATGAATGTAGTTTTTTTCCCTGCTCTGCCAATAATCGCGAAGCAATCGCAGATGTTAATGACGAATCTAACCCTCCTGATAACAAAACGCCAATGGGAACATCGCTCATCAAGCGCTTGCGGGTAGCCTCAGTCAAAGTGCTTCGGATTAATTCTAAGTCTAAATTGTGATTTGCCTTTTCATAATCTTCATATATAGGCTTGTAATACTTCACAAAACCTGATTTTTGCGTATAATAATGTCCTGGAGGAAAAGTGGAGAATGTTTTACATTGGTCAGATAGAGACTTCATTTCTGAAGCAAAATAAATCCTTCCTCTTTCATCTAAACCGTAATACAAAGGCTTTACTCCCAACGGATCTCGCGCAACAATAAAATCATCTCCGTTTATCACAACAAAGGCAAAATCACCATCTATTTTGTCGCAAAAGTGATAACCAAATTCTTCGTATAAATGAACAATCACTTCCGAATCTGATTTTGTTCTAAAAGTATGTTCTTTCAAAATACCGTCTCTTAATGCTTGATGGTTATAAACCTCTCCATTATGAATCACGTAGGCCGTATTACTCCCTTGAATAGGCTGTTTCCCCGAATGTAAATCGATAATCGACAAACGTTCATGACTTAAAACAGATCCGTTTTCCATAACATGCAAATCACTTTCGTCCGGGCCACGGTGCGACATTCTTTTCGAAAGCTTCATTACTGATTCCGCATCTTTTCCTTTCCCTATAATGGCTAATATTCCACACATAATTCTACTATTATCAATGTTTCAGACACACAAATATCCGTTAGCGGTTACAATTACAAAACACAATCGTATTATTTAGTTATACTTATAAACCAAAAAAGATAAAATAACTAGAAAATGAAATTAAAACGTATCTAATCTGAAAATTTATATTATAAATTCTGAACGACCTTCTTTAAACAGTTCGTTTATTTTACTTTTATTCCTTTTACATAAGTACTCGCTGGCTTCAATTTCAAAATTTCGCTCTCTTTGATTTTCATAATGTCTTTATCATACAAAACAAAATCCGCCCATTTACCTGCTTCTAGACTTCCTTTTTCTTTTTCTTCAAAATTAGAATAAGCGGCCCAAATTGTCATCCCTTTTAAAGTTTCCTCTCTGGTTAAAGCATTTTCCATCTGGAAACCACCATCAGGAAATCCTTTACTATCCTTTCTAGCAACTGCTGCATGAAAAGTCAACATTGGGTTCACTTCTTCGACAGGAAAGTCAGTACCAAGAGCGATAACTCCCGCTTTTTGAAGTAATTTTTTATACGCATAAGCATTTTTCAAACGCTCTTTCCCCAATCTCTGTCCTGCCCAATACATGTCTGAAGTAGCGTGCGTAGGTTGGACGGAGGGGATAATACCCAATTTAAAATAATCAAAATCAGCTTCTTGCACTACTTGCGCATGCTCTATTTTCCAACGTCTGTCCTTTTTACCTTCTAAAGCTGCTTTGTATACTTTTAATATTACTGTATTTGCAGAATCTCCAATAGCATGTGTATTCAACTGAAAAGAAGATGCAGCGATTCTGTTAGCAATCACTTTCATATCAGGAATCGGGGTAATTAATGCGCCAAATTGTTTAGGGCTGTCTGAATATGGTTTATGCATACACGCTCCTCGAGACCCTAAAGCCCCGTCTCCATACATCTTAAAAGACCTGACATCAAGATTGTCTGTTTTATAAGTCCCTTTTTCAAGGTACAAGTCCATGTTTTTTTGATTCACTGTAATCATAGCATACACATTAAGCTTCATCGCCTTAGCTTTTTGTAAACTATCGATTAAATCAATAACCTGCGGATCTAAACCGGCATCATTTACTGTGGTCAATCCATATTCAAACATTATTTTCTCCGCATCTAGCAGCGCTGTTATTTGTGTTTTTCTGCTTGGTTTTGGAATTATGTTAAATACTAAATTCATCGGGTTGTCAATTAAAATACCACTTGGCTCTCCATTCACAATTTCTATTTGGCCACCACTTGTTTTTGTGTCTTTAGTAATATTTGCCATGGCCAACACTTTACTGTTGACCACTATAGCGTGACCGTCAACCCTATTAAGAACTACAGGAATGTTTGGAAAATATTTATCTAAAATTGCTTTAGAAGGAAATTGTTTAACTGCCCAATCATTTTGGTCCCAACCATTTCCAACAATAAATTTAAGGTTTTTCTCTTTCTGAAAAGCCTGGATGCGGCTTATCACCTCCTGCATACTTTTAGTGCCTCGTAAATCGACTTCCTGCAAACTAAGTCCATAATTGTAAAAATGACAGTGCGCATCAATTAAACCCGGGTAGATAAACTTACCCTTTGCATCGATGTTGTTCTGAGATTCAAACTTATTAAGTATTTCTTCATTTGTACCAATAGCAACGATTTCACCATCACTTACAGCCATCGCTGTGGCAGTATCAAAAGAGCTGTTAACAGTATATATCGTGGCATCAGTAAATATTGCGTCGACAACAGTTTTATCTTTTTTTAAACAAGAAATAAGAGAACATAAAACAAAAAATAACATAAAAGGTTTCATAGTGCATGGTTTAGATAGGCTAATATAAAAAAGAAGAGCATATAAAAAAAACTACTTCCTGTTATTTACATCGAATCCCGATACTGTACTAATTTTTCAAAACAAAATAGAATAATAAATCCCTAAAAATTCAACAATTACCTATGTTGTTATTGATTTTAAACAAAAAAAAACCTCTCATAACTGAGAACATTTTCTTAACTAATTAAAAATAAACTCAAAAATAATCTTCACAGATTAAAAAAACTCTTAAAAGGCGGGTCTGCTCTGCGATTCCAATAGTTTTTGGAATTACAGAGAAAAAGGAGTTGACTTATTTACTCAACTTATAATTATTAACCAGTACAGATGCTGAAATATTCAAAACTTTTTCAAGTTCTCTAATCATATCTACCGTAAGCCTTTTTTTTCGGTTTAAGATTTCTGAAACACTACTTTTTCCTCCAATAATTCCGACCAAATCTTTCTGCTTAATATTCATTTCTTCCATTCTAATTTTTATCGCTTCAATTGGGTCTGGAGCATCAATAGGAAAATATTGGTTTTCATAATTATCAATTAACATAGTCAAAATCTCTGCTTCCTCCCCCTCAATAGAATTAGGAGCAGCATCAAAAATCACTTCAAGTCTCTCAAGTGCGTTCAGGTAATCATTGTCATTTTTAATAGGTGCAATTTCCATAATTCTAAATTTTAAATTGTGTCAGCGTTTATTTTATCGTATTCGGTATGTGTTCCTATGAATCTAATGAATGCCCATTGCCGCTCATAATTAAATTTTACAATAAGTCGATATGAATTTCCTTTAATATTAAAAACAATTCTGCTGTCTTTCAATACACTTGCACTTATAAAAGTTTGCTTGATGTCATGTGGGGAATTCCAATTTGAGTTCTTAGCAGTTTCATACCAGGTTTTTAAATACTGTTCAGCATCAGCGTGGTTTTCCCAAAAATCCCTCAAAGTCTTTTTTGCAACGATCCTTTTCATATTTTCCAAATAGAATACAAAGATAAACAAAAGTTCTATATTCGCGAACTTTTGTTTTAAATTATAAAAATTCAATTGCAATGAATAAAAAACAAGTTTTCAAATTAAGACAATAATCTATAAATTATTTTGCTAGATTTGTTTTAATCAGACTCTAATAAAATTAAAATATTTTTAAAATAAATAAGAAAAAATATTTCATCGCTTAAGATGGCGAGCAAAAAGGACCATTTTCAATTAATGAACTAAAAGAAATGAGTATTTCTAAAACTACATTGATTTGGCAAGAAGGGTTTGACGATTGGATTGAAGCAGGGAAAATAGAAAAATTGCAGATTTTATTAAAAATTACTCCTCCTGGCCTCCCAAAAAACATACAAAAGAAAACAAAAAGCGAAAAAACTTTGAATGTAAATTTAGGTATTGGAAAAACTAAATCAAAAATCGAGCTTAAAGAAAAAGAGCTTGCGCAAGAAAAAATAAAAACTAGCTTTGCTAACAAATTTATATGGTTTTTAAAAAACAGCATTTTCGCTTTAACTATTGCATTAGGATGTTCTTTCATAGCTAACTATGTAGTAGACCCTGCGTATCAAAGAGAACACGATTTTGAATTCATATCCGCAAGTACTATTATATTTATTTTATGCGTTTATATAATTTTCAAAAGACCAGTTGCGCAAATTTACAATTGGTTTAATAAATACTCCCAAAAGGAAATATAACGCCCTATAAACGTAAAAATTATCACAAACGAGAGTGCAAAACAAAAACCGAGCAATTGCTCGGTTTTACTATAAATTTTAATATTTTTTTTAATTTCTACATTGAAATAATTTTTTTTATGCTTTTGCATAAGCATCAGAATGTACATTGGTAACTGCTCTTCCAGAAGGATCATTCATGTTTTTGAACGCCTCATCCCATTCTAAAGCGATTTTTGTACTACACGCTACACTGGCTTCTTGAGGCACACATAAGGCTGCGGCGTCACTAGGAAAATGTTCATGAAAAATAGAACGGTAGTAATATTCTTCCTTAGACGTAGGAGTTTGCAACGGGAAACGAAATTTAGCACTTGCTAATTGCTCATCGTTCACCTCAACAGCCACCACTTCTTTTAATTTATCAATCCAGCCATATCCTACTCCGTCACTAAATTGCTCTTTTTGTCTCCAAGCTACACTTTCAGGCAACATATCCTCAAAAGCTTTACGCACTACCCATTTTTCCATTGGGTGTTCTTTGTTGATCATTTTATCTTGTGGGTTGATTCGCATCGCCACATCCATAAACTCTTTATCTAAGAATGGTACACGCCCTTCAATTCCCCAAGCCGCTAAACTTTTGTTAGCTCTTAGACAATCGTACATATGTAGTTTCCCTAATTTACGAACATTCTCTTCATGAAATTCTCTTGCGTTTGGCGCTTTATGGAAATACAAGTACCCTCCAAAAAGCTCATCAGCTCCTTCACCAGACAACACCATTTTTATTCCCATAGACTTAATCACTCTCGCCATTAACCACATTGGCGTTGAAGCTCGGATGGTAGTTACATCATAAGTTTCTAAGTTGTAAATCACATCACGTATCGCATCTAATCCTTCTTGAATCGTAAACTTAATTTCGTGGTGGATGGTTCCAATGTGATCTGCCACAATTTGAGCCGCTGCTAAATCTGGAGAACCTTCTAACCCTACTGAAAAAGAGTGTAATTGTGGATACCAAGCGTCAGCAACATCACCTGACTCGATGCGTTTTTGCGCATATTTTTTGGCTATAGCCGAAGTAACTGAAGAATCTAATCCTCCTGAAAGCAATACTCCGTAAGGAACGTCGCTCATCAATTGTCTGTGGACCGCAGCTTCCAGTGCCTCTTTAATAGCTGGAATACTTGTTTCGTTGTCTTTTACAGCATCATAATCAGTCCACTCTCTTTTGTACCATTGTACAAATTCTCCATCTTTACTTGTCATATAATGTCCTGGAGGAAACAATTGGATTTTTGTACAGTATCCTTCTAGTGCTTTCAATTCTGAAGCCACATAAAACGTTCCGTGTTGGTCCCAACCAATGTATAATGGAATAATTCCCATATGGTCACGAGCTACAAAATACTCGTCTTTATCAACATCGTAGATTGCAAATCCGAAGATCCCATTCATTTCATCAATAAAATGTGATCCTTTTTCTTTGTAAAGCGCTAAGATCACTTCGCAGTCGCTTTCCGTCTGAAAGTTATATTTTCCTTCAAATTGCTTTCGCAACTCTCTGTGGTTGTATATCTCACCATTTGCAGCTAAAACTAATTTTCCATCTTCGCTAAGCAAAGGTTGCTTGCCAGAAGCCGGATCAACAATTGCCAAACGCTCATGAGACATAATTACTTTATTATTACTGTAGATCCCGCTCCAGTCTGGTCCGCGGTGACGAATGATTTTAGACATTTCTAATACTTGCGGTCTTAAAACTTCTGCTTTTTGTTTTAGATCAAAGGCACATACTATTCCACACATAACTATATATTTTAAACTTTTTTATTTATTTCGATAAGGTAAAGATGCAATTACAGTTACAATTACAAAACACAAATAGCTTATTTGGTTATAGATATAAGTAATAATTGCAAATTAGAGTTAAAACTGTAACTAAAAGAACATCGAGAATAGTTTTCAAGTTGAAAACAGTAATTTCATAACGTCTTCCATAATCATAAAAGCACCTAAGAGGACTAAATAGAACGAATGCTATGCAATCTCCTCTATCAAATATTTTGTATTATTAATTTCAAATGTAAATCCTACTGCATTTCCCATCAGTTTATTTCCCAAAGGCGATTGGGGAGACAGGGCAATAACATTAACTCCTTCTATGCTAATTTTTGGCAGTGCTAAACTAAGGTATAAATATATTCCGTTTGCTTTCACTAAACTCCCTACTACTATGGTTCCAGCAATTTTAGAGGAATCAATTTTATCCAAGATTGCCTTCTGGGCAACGACCTCACGTAGTTTATTATTCAGTTTTTCCTGTTCGATATGCATCATGGACAACGCCGTCTCATGCTTATCGCCGGCAGAACCTTTGGCATCATTTTTAGAATCCTCGGTAAGCGCCACAATCATATCTCTAAAAACATCAATTCTGTCTTGAACGAGTTGCACGTAATACTGATATATCTTTTGTTTGAAAGTCATAATTATTGTTTTTTTAATACGGCAAATGGAAATAAATTAGCTTCTTCCCAACTAACGTCCGCTACTACCATTCCACATTACAGCTACCAAAGTTATGTTATTATTATGGAGTCCAACAACTTTTTTTAGAATCCTTTTCAGTATTCCTATGAAGTTTTAATAGGAATTTCTAACTTTACATTTGATTGAATACTAATTTCAATATTTAAACCTATATAATCCATACTATGAAAAAATCGACATTGATTACTGCAATTGCTTTTGGCTTTATGATACTACTATCCTCAAATGCAAATGCCCAGAAATTCCCTGATCTTGATAAAAGCCCTATGGATGCGGCTTCCTACCCTACCGACTATAAAAATGCTGACAAACTTGCAAAAGTAACCTACAGCAGACCACAACTAAAAGGTCGTAGTGTAAACGAACTTGCTCCAGCGGGGAAAGTATGGAGAACAGGTGCAAATGAGGCAGCAGAAATCACGCTTTACAAAGACATGAAATTAGGAGAAACTAAAGTTAAGGCAGGTACTTATACTTTATATGCTATTCCAGAAAAAGACAACTACACTATAATTATTAGTAAAGACTTAAATGTTTGGGGTTCCTACTTCTACAAAGAAGCTAATGACGTTGCTCGATTAAAAGTTCCTGCAACTGAAGGTGCTGATTCATTAGAATCTTTTTCTATGGTTTTCACCAAAGGGGATAACGGTATCGTTTTAAACTTAGGATGGGACAAAGTTAGAGTTGCGGTTCCGTTTACTGAATAACACTATTTTTAGCAGATACAAAAAAT
>NZ_AJXL01000096.1 GCF_000264055.1 Flavobacterium sp. ACAM 123
TTTTTTATTATATTCATTTAGATTACAAGTCTAATTTTTTAACTAATACACAAGCGTTATGTCCACCAAAGCCAAAAGTATTGCTCATCACAACATTCATTTCTCTTTTCTGTGCAACATTAAAAGTGAAGTTTAGTTTAGGGTCAATATTTTCATCATCTGTAAAATGATTTATTGTTGGAGGAACTATTCCGTATTTCATAGATAGAATAGAGGAGATAGTTTCTACAGCCCCAGCAGCACCCAAAAGGTGGCCCGTCATCGACTTTGTTGAATTTAAGCTCATCTTGTAGGCGTGTTCACCAAATACATGTGTGATCGCTTTCGATTCAGCTAAATCTCCTAAGGGAGTCGAAGTACCATGCATGTTAACACCGTCAACATCAGTGGGTTGTAATCCCGCATCTCTCAAACAGTTTAACATTACGTTTTTTGCGCCTAAACCATCAGGATGTGGTGCTGTAATGTGATAGGCATCGGCTGACATTCCGCCACCACCGATTTCGCAATAAATAGTTGCACCACGAGCGATTGCGTGCTCGTACTCTTCAAGAATTAATGCTCCTGCTCCTTCTCCTAAAACAAAGCCGTCTCTGTCTTTATCCATAGGTCTTGAAGCCGTTTTGTGATCGTCATTTCTTGTGGAAAGTGCGTGCATGGCATTGAATCCACCCATACCAGCTATTGTTACTGCAGCTTCAGAACCGCCAGTTACCATAACATCTGCATGTCCTAATCTTATATAATTGAATGCGTCAATAATTGCATTTGTAGACGAAGCACAAGCGGAAACAGTTGCAAAATTAGGGCCTCTGAAACCGTATTTTATTGAAATATGACCACAAGCGATATCCGAAATCATTTTTGGAATAAAGAACGGGTTGAATTTTGGCGTACCGTCACCAGCAGCGAAGTTTAACATTTCTATTTGAAAAGTTTCCAATCCACCGATACCTGATCCCCAAATTACACCTGCTCGATCTTTATCGAGTGTCTCAAAATCGAATCCAGCGTCAGTCACAGCTTCTTCCGATGCAACCATGGCATATTGTGCATAGCGGTCCATTTTTCTGGCTTCCTTTCTATCTAAATAATCTTCAGCATTAAAGTTCTTTAATTCGCATGCAAAATGAGTTCTAAATTTAGCAGGATCAAAATAAGTTATAGGAGCAGCCCCACTAACACCGTTAATAAGAGCATTCCAATATTCTTGAACATTATTTCCAATAGGAGTAAGAGCTCCTAAACCCGTCACAACAACTCGCTTTAATACCATAACGTATATATTTTGTTATCTTTAAACAAATAAAACCCATGCTTTCTTTACTGTATTATTATTACACAAGAGCCATGGGTATTACAATAAATATCTTTTGATTGAAAATCAATCTTAAATTTAATTTCAAAAAAAATAATAACACCCGCATACACTATGGTAAGCGGGTGTTTAAATTATTATTTTTTAGCTTCTTCGATATAAGAAATAGCTTGACCAACGGTAGCAATGTTTTCTGCTTGATCATCTGGAATTTGAATGTCGAATTCTTTTTCGAATTCCATAATAAGCTCAACAGTGTCTAATGAATCAGCCCCTAAATCATTAGTGAAGCTTGCTTCTGTTACAACTTCGTTTTCGTCAACACCTAATTTGTCTACGATAATCGCTTTTACTCTTGATGCAATGTCTGACATAATCTTTAATTTTAGAATTTAATTTGTTGGCAAAAATAAAAAACTTTATTTTAAAACAACGAATAAGTTGATAAATGTATCAACTAAATTATAAAATAAATTTTAACAAAGACTTCCTAATGTTATTTATTTTCTATTTTTTATTCCTTTTTTTGCCTATTCTAAATTACGTGGGTTATGAAAAAAATAGTTGTTTTTGCTTCCGGATCGGGTACTAATGCTGAAAATATTATAAAGTATTTTGTCGGAAGTGAATCCGGAACAGTAGTGGCAGTTTTTACAAACAATCCAACTGCCAAGGTAATTGAACGTGCAAAAAATCATGAAATACAAATAGAGGTTTTTTCGAAAGAAGAACTAATTGAAGGGGAAGTATTACATAAAATAAATAGAATTAAACCGGATTTGATTGTTCTTGCTGGATTTTTGTTGAAATTCCCTCAAAATATTATTGTTTCCTATCCCAATAAAATTATAAATATACACCCTGCTTTACTGCCTAAATATGGTGGAAAAGGGATGTATGGCATGAATGTTCATAAAGCAATTGTTGAGAATAAGGAAAAGGAAACTGGGATAAGCATTCATTATGTAAATGAAAATTATGATGAAGGTGGGGTTGTTTTTCAAAAAAAAGTAACATTGACGGGAAGCGAAACGCCAGAAGATATAGCCGAAAGAATCCATGAATTAGAGCGAGAATTTTTTCCTAAGGTAATCGCTGGATTACTAGAGTAGGTATTCAAATTTTCATTGCTAAATATTGCACAAATCTATTTTATCTCTAATGAATTACGACGTACATATATACACAGACGGCGCTGCCAAAGGAAACCCCGGTAAAGGAGGGTATGGAGTAGTGATGGAGAGCGTGAAAATGGGTAAAACCTATAGTAAAGAGTTTTTTGAAGGCTTTAGGTTAACCACTAATAATAGGATGGAGCTGTTAGCGGTAATTGTAGGTTTAGAAAAATTAAAGAATGCAAATACAAGAGTACTTGTCGTTTCGGACTCTAAGTATGTGGTTGATTCTGTATTGAAGAAATGGGTCTTTGGTTGGGAGAAAAAACGATTTGTAGATCGGAAAAATGCTGATTTATGGAAGCGTCTTTTGTTGACTTATAGAAAGCATCAAGTCGATTTTAAATGGATAAAAGGACACAATAATCATCCACAGAACGAACGATGTGATGTGCTGGCTGTTATGGCCGCACAATCTACACCGTTGTCTATAGATGCTTTTTATGAGAAGGAGGAAGGGAAACTTTTATGAAAACTTTCCGACTCTGAACCGTTGCAATAGTGTAACTTATGAACTACCTTTGCGCTTTAATTCCAAACTCATAAAATGAACAAATTATTGATTGTCGGAACAGTTGCTTTCGACGCAATTGAAACTCCTTTTGGTAAAACAGATAAGATTTTAGGTGGGGCAGGAACCTATATAGGCCTTTCTGCTGCTTTTTTTAACTTGCAATCGGCTATAGTTTCTGTAGTGGGCGATGACTTTCCACAAGAATATTTGGATTTACTCGTGGAAAGAAATATTGATATTTCTGGTCTTGAAGTAGTTAAAGGAGGAAAAACATTCTTTTGGAGCGGTCGCTATCACAACGATTTAAATTCAAGAGACACCTTAGATACGCAATTAAATGTCTTGGCTGATTTCCAGCCTAAAGTTCCAGAGAACTACAAGAGTGCTGATGTAGTGATGCTTGGGAACTTGCATCCAATAGTGCAAAGTAGTGTTTTAGACCAAATGGAAACGAAACCAAAATTAGTGGTTCTAGACACCATGAATTTCTGGATGGATTGTGCATTGCCAGAATTGCTTGACGTAATTAAACGTGTAGATGTAATTACAATTAATGATGAGGAAGCAAGACAACTTTCAGGAGAGTACTCTTTGGTCAAAGCAGCGGCTAAAATTCAAGCAATGGGTCCAAAATATGTTGTGATTAAAAAAGGAGAGCATGGGGCTTTATTATTTCATGATCTTCAGGTTTTCTTTGCACCCGCTTTACCATTAGAAGAGGTTTTTGATCCAACAGGAGCTGGAGATACTTTCGCTGGTGGTTTTGCAGGATTTATTACACAGAGTGAAAACGTGTCATTCGAAAATATGAAAAATGCTACTATCTATGGTTCTAACTTAGCTTCTTTTTGCGTCGAGAAATTTGGAACAGAAAGAATGATTACTTTAGATAAGAAGGAAGTAGTGTCAAGGTTGAAACAGTTCAAATCTTTAATGCAATTTGATATAGAATTATAATGTCTTAAAGCCTCGGAAACGAGGCTTTTTTGATTATTAGTCTTACAAGCTATTTGTAAGAACTTATTTTAGGAAATAAAAACACAACAAACTACAACACGATGAGCGATGCTTTACAACATGAATGTGGGATAGCCTTAGTTAGACTACTTAAACCGCTTGAATTTTACAAAGAGAAATACGGAACTGCTTTCTACGGAATACAGAAAATGTATCTCCTAATGGAAAAACAACACAACCGTGGACAAGATGGTGCTGGTTTTGCAAGTATAAAACTTGATGTTGAGCCGGGGGAAAGATATATTAGCCGAGTGCGATCTAATCATGCTCAACCAATCCAAGATGTTTTTGCTCAGATAAATGACAGAGTAAACGAGGAGATGGCCGCACATCCTGAATATGCAGATAACGTGGCGCTTCAAAAAGCAAATATTCCATACATCGGCGAATTGTTTTTAGGGCATGTGCGTTACGGAACGTTTGGGAAAAATAGCATCGAGAGTGTCCATCCTTTTTTGCGTCAGAATAACTGGATGCACAGGAATCTGATACTAGCTGGAAATTTTAACATGACGAATGTAAAGGAACTTTTTCAAAGTCTTGTTGAGTTAGGTCAACATCCAAAAGAGATGGCGGATACGGTGACTATAATGGAAAAAATAGGTCATTTTCTCGATGATGAAGTGACCGATCTATACCAAGAATGTAAAAATGACGGTTTAACGAAAAGAGAAGCCTCTCCGGTTATTGCAGAAAAATTAGATGTGGCAAAAATATTAACCAGAGCGTCAAAAAACTTAGATGGTGGTTATGCGATGGCAGGACTTCTTGGACATGGTGATGCATTTGTTTTTAGAGACCCTGCGGGGATACGTCCCGCTTATTTTTATCAGGATGATGAAGTGGTTGTAGTAGCTTCTGAAAGGCCAGTTATTCAAACTGTTTTTAATGTTCCTTTTGAAGCGGTACATGAAATAGATCGTGGAAAAGCGTTAATAATTAAGAAAAACGGAATTGTTTCGATGGAAGAAATTCTTCCTCCTACGGTTAAGAAAGCTTGCTCTTTTGAAAGAATTTATTTTTCCAGAGGAAGTGATGCTGAAATATATCAAGAAAGAAAAAACTTAGGAAGATTAATTTTGCCAGCAGTTCTTAACGCGATAGAACAAGATACTGATAACACTGTTTTTTCCTATATTCCAAATACGGCTGAGACTTCGTTTTACGGTTTAGTTGAAGCAGCTCAGGATTTTTTAAACCAAAGAAAGAAAAATTACATTCTTGAAAATAGAGATAACTTAACAACGGATTCTTTAGAAGAAGTACTTTCAGTGAAGATTCGCACCGAAAAAGTAGCGATTAAAGATGCTAAACTAAGAACATTTATTACTGAAGACAGTAGTAGGGATGATTTAGTAGCGCACATATACGATGTGACATATGGGGTTATTAAACCAACGGATAATTTAGTGATCATTGATGATAGCATTGTAAGAGGAACAACATTGAAAATGAGTATCATCAAAATGATGGATCGTTTAAATCCTAAAAGGATTGTTGTCGTTTCATCTGCGCCACAAATAAGGTTTCCTGACTGTTATGGTATCGATATGGCAAAACTGGAAGGTTTAGTAGCCTTTAGAGCAGCTTTAGAATTGCTTAAAGAAAGAAATTTATATCATATTGTTGATGAAGTTTATTTAAAATGTAAATCGCAGGAAAACTACAAGGACCAGGACGTATTAAATTATGTTACGGCCATTTATGAGCCATTCCAGCCACAGGAGGTTTCAGATAAAATTGCAGAAATGTTGAGCTCGCCAGAGATCAAGGCGGAAGTAAAAATTATATTTCAAACAGTTGAAGATTTACATATCGCCTGTCCAAAAAACTTAGGAGATTGGTATTTTACAGGAGACTATCCTACACCGGGTGGTAATAGAGTAGTGAATAGAGCCTTTATGAATTTCTATGAAGGAAAAGATGCGAGAGCATATTAAAAGGACATAAAGTGTATTTCAACCTATTTACAGGTCGTTCATCTAAATTTTTTGTGAACATCGTTCACTTGGTTTAAATTTGGAGCACCATAAAATTAGTAGGTTAAGTTTATGGTAGATTTGGGGCAAAAAAGGTGGAAGCAATTCCACCTTTTTTATTGGACTAAAATAGAGATAGAAAAAGCAATGAATTTCATAAATTGACAATCATTGCTTTTTTATTTAGTACAGAAGGGAAAAATAGCTCACAATTGCTGACCCAGATCCGAAACAGTATGTGTTTAGTATCGATCTCTCTGTGAAATTTATTATTTGTTAACTTGTCGTTTTTATAGGTTGTTCATCTAAAATGTTTGTCAACTTTTATAGTTTGCCATAAATTTAATTTACCATAAAATTACTAGGTTAAGTTGATGGTAGATTTGGGACAAAAAAGGTGGAAGCAATTCCACCTTTTTTAATTATTGATGTAGGATTGTAAAAATCCTTCTATTTTGGTTATCCGTATTCAAAACATTCTGTATTTGGTACGCTTGTTTTTTTTAATTAAGAGTTTAAAATACTTTAAATCAGTAGTTTATCGATTTTATAGGTTGTTTGCCTTAAATAATTTTATCTAGTTATTTTTTGACTTAAATTTATATCACCATAAAATTAGTAGGTTAAGTTTATGGTAGATTTGGGGCAAAAAAGGTGGAAGCAATTCCGCCTTTTTTATTGGAATAAAGGGAAGAGAAATGAAGTTTGAGGTTATATCGATTTTATATTCAATATACTCCAATTACATTGTATTATTTTATATCACACCGGCATTATATCAAAACGATTTGGGCTAAAACACTAATTCGTTTGGTATTAGAGTAAAAAAACATAAAAAAAGTTCGGATGAACTATATAGCTCATCCGACTTTTTTATTTCTAAAGTTCTCATTAACGTCGGTTAAACAGTTTATACTTCCCAACGCTAACTTCTACCCGTTTTTATTATTTTTCAGATGCAAATCTTCGAGACACTTCTGTCCAGTTAATTACATTAAAGAAAGCTTCAATATAATCAGGTCTTCTGTTTTGATAATGCAAATAATAAGCATGTTCCCAAACGTCCATTCCTAAAATTGGAGTTCCACCACATCCTATTCCTGGCATTAATGGATTGTCTTGATTTGGAGTTCCACAAACATCTAGTTTTCCGCCTTTGTGAACACAAAGCCAAGCCCAACCTGATCCAAACTGTGTTGCTCCCGCTTTGCTGAATTTTGCTTTAAACTCTTCAAAAGTTCCAAAAGCACTTTCAATTGCAGTTAGTAAATCTCCCGTTGGAAGTCCGCCTCCATTTGGACTCATTACATTCCAAAAAAGAGTATGATTGTAAAATCCACCACCATTGTTACGAACGGCAGTATTCTTCATGTCAAGATTAATCAAAATATTTTCGATTGTCTTTCCTTCCATATCCGTCCCTGCTGCTGCTGCATTAAGGTTAGTAGTATAGGCATTGTGGTGCTTCGAGTGATGAATTTCCATCGTACGTGCATCAATATAAGGTTCTAATGCGTCATACGCATAAGGTAATTGAGGTAATTCAAAAGCCATGATATATTTGTTTAAAGATTTATAAATGTTATTCAAATTTAAACATTTAACTTTGAAATCGGAAATTCTATTTAGTTATTATAAGATTAATTTAATTGATAGTGCTATTTTTCCTTAGGGTTATTAATCTTAAAGCTGCTTTAAATGGGACAGTTTTTAAAATAGTATTGATTTAAGAATAGTGCGGTGATTAAATGGAAAATATTAAGACTGTGCCATCGCCATGCATACAATACTAACTTTCGCGCCGGGAATTTTCATTAAAGCTCTGGAACAGGCCTCTAATGTGGCCCCTGTCGTGATGACATCGTCAACAAGTATGTAGTGTTTATTATGATCTTTTTCATTAAAGGAAACGTCAAAAATGAGATTAATTTTTTCGCTTCGGTCTAATAAACTTTTTTGGGATTGTGTTTTTGAATAAACAGTCCGAAACAAAAGGGAGTCGTTATAGGGTATACCGAATTCCGCCGAAAGTGCCACCCCAAAAGTGGTTACTTGATTATACCCCCTTTCTCTAAACTTTTTTTTATGCAAGGGAACCGGGATAATCATATCTGCTGTTTTGAGGATTGTTTTTTCTTTCAAATCTTCTGCATACCATTTGCCTATAACAGATCCTATTTCTTCATGCCCTTTATATTTTAATTTATGAATGAGTTCTTGCACGATTCCTTTTTTATGAAAATAAAGAAATGCAGAGGCATATTCTAGCGGAATTCGGCCATAAAATTTCTTAAAAGCTTCATTTTCGGGAGTTATATGGTGATTTGTTAAAGGAATATGATGCCGGCACACCGTGCATATTACTTTTTCATTCTTCATTAAAAACGAGTTACAGCCAGCGCATACGGGAGGAAAGAATAGGTTTAAAAGGTATTTTAACATTTAATTACTGATTTATTTATAAAAATATGAAAATCAATGCTTCAAACTTCCTCTATATCTCTTTTTTTAAGTTCGCTTTTTATATTTTTGCATTATGGCAAAACAAGAAGACATATTTAAGAATGTAATTTCGCATGCAAAAGAGTACGGATTTATTTTTCCGTCAAGCGAAATATACGATGGTTTAAGTGCAGTTTATGATTATGCACAAAATGGAGTAGAATTAAAAAAGAATATACGAGAATATTGGTGGAAATCAATGGTTCAAATGAACGATAACATTGTTGGTCTCGACGCATCTATCTTGATGCATCCTACCACCTGGAAAGCATCGGGACACGTGGATGCTTTTAATGATCCATTAATTGACAATAAAGATTCTAAAAGAAGATATAGAGCTGATGTTCTGATTGAAGATTATGCTGAAAAGCTCAATATTAAAGCAATCAAAGAAGTCGAAAAAGCAAAAACTCGTTTCGGCGATGCTTTCAACGAGCAGGAATTTGTAACTACAAATCCTAGGGTGATGGAATACAAAGCCAGAGAAAGAGAAATTCTAGAGCGTTTAGGACGTTCTTTAGGAAACGAAGATTTAGAAGATGTAAAAGCATTAATTGAAGAGTTAGAAATAGCCTGTCCTGAGTCAGGATCCCGAAATTGGACAGAGGTTAGACAGTTTAATTTGATGTTTGGCACAAAATTAGGTGCATCCGCAGATACCGCAATGGATTTGTATTTGCGTCCTGAAACCGCTCAAGGTATTTTTGTAAACTTCTTGAATGTGCAAAAATCAGGCAGAATGAAAGTTCCTTTTGGAATTGCTCAAACCGGGAAAGCATTTAGAAATGAAATTGTAGCGAGACAGTTTATCTTTCGTATGCGCGAATTTGAACAAATGGAAATGCAGTTTTTTGTTCGTCCAGGAGATGAAATGAAGCACTATGAATACTGGAAAGAAACGCGATTGAAATGGCATTTATCTCTAGGTTTAGGGCGTGAAAATTATCGTTTTCACGATCATGAAAAACTAGCGCATTATGCTAATGCAGCAGCTGATATAGAGTTCAATTTTCCTTTTGGATTCAAAGAGTTAGAGGGAATTCACTCTCGTACTGATTTTGATTTAAAAGCGCATGAAAAATTCTCAGGTAGAAAACTACAGTATTTTGATGCTGAATTGAATCAAAATTATGTTCCTTATGTGGTGGAGACATCTGTTGGATTAGACAGAATGTTCTTGGCTGTTTTTGCAACTTCTTTAAAAGAGGAAACTTTAGAAGATGGATCAAGTAGAACAGTCTTGAAATTACCGTCGGTATTAGCGCCTACAAAAGCAGTAGTTTTGCCGTTGGTTAAAAAAGATGGTTTACCTGAAATAGCGCATAAAATCGTTGAAGACTTAAAATGGGATTTCAATGTAGGATATGATGAGAAAGATGCAGTAGGTCGTCGTTATAGAAGACAAGATGCATTAGGGACTCCATTTTGTATTACAGTGGATCATCAAACGATAGAAGATCAAACCGTGACGATTCGTCACCGCGATACCATGAAGCAAGACCGAGTTAAAATTTTAGACCTGAACGCTATTATCGAAAACGAGGTGTCAATGAAGAACTGGTTGATGAAAATGTAATAACCTCCATTCTGATATATCAAAAGGCTTTCCAAATTGGAAGGCCTTTTGTTTTTTGGGGTTGTTAAATCCGCATAGTGTTTAAAATGAGGGGTTTTGTATCTATGGCGATAGTGTAGTTAGTCGGATTTATGTGTCTTTAGTCTTAAACTATAAACATTTGTTAACAACATATGAACATATTACTTTAATGCTGAGTGAAACCTGTATTTTTATTTTGTTAAATAACAATAGATAATTGGTTTTTTATTTATGATGTTTCCCAAAACTACCATAGATGTTAATTTCTTTTTGGAGCGTAAACTGCTTTAAGCGCTTAATAATATGCCTAACAATTTAGGAAGAGCTATAGATGAACTATTCGTACATTATTATTGACGATGATCAAGAAAGTGTTTTGAAAACAAGAGCCATGGCTGATAGTTTTTCGGAGCTTGCCTTCATAGCTTCTGCAAATAATTATGAAGAAGGGCTAAATCTTATATTAGAACATACTCCCCAATTAATCTTTCTTGAGATTGACCCTTCGAATAAAAAAAGCAACTTATCATTGATGCTTATCAATGAATTACACCGATACCTGAAAGTAATACCTAAAATTATTGTTACCACTTCTAAGAAGGATTTGGCATACGAAGCAATCCAATATGAGGTCTCCAATTATATTTTAAAGCCTTTGGCTCGTATAGATTTTATAAAGGCCGTATTAAAGTTGAAAAAATCGGAGGGTGAAAATGTAGCTACTTTAACTAACCCCCATGTTCTTGAGGAAAGGCCAGCGGTCATGGTACAGCATTTAGCGTCCGCTATCGAGGAGCCACTTATATTGTGTATAAAATCATATGGTGACCACAGATATATTGATGCCAGAGATATTTGTTACTTGCAAGCGGATAATAATTCGACAGACATACACCTAAATGGTGGTGAAATGATCACTGCTTTCAAAACATTGAAACATTTTGAGGGTGTCTTGTTGTATCCCTTTGTGCGGATTCATAACAGTTATATTGTTAATTCGCGATACATTTCCAGGATCCACACCGGAAATGCAGTATGTTATATTAAAAATACTACGTCGAAAATCCCTTTTTCTAAGTCTTATAAGGTTAATATTGATCTTATAATTTCCGAAATTTCAAACGGAAATTACTTAGAGATCTAAAAATACCCATCTACCACGATTTGATGTTCATTCACTATCAGATGATTGCATTCTACCATTTAACCTTTTTTTTGTAAGAAAATAACAAAGATGCTATCTACTTTTACATTGTACTGACGCTTAAATAGCATGTCATATATAATGTAAACACAAAAAATAACATAAAAAAATTCCTATTATGAAAAAAGCAATGGTAACAATCAGTTTATTCTCTTTAGTAATGATCTTAACTTCTTTTACTACTCCAGAGACAAATAGTATTATCGGTGGAAACGCTGCAGGTGGAAATATGAAAATGGATATCATAGGCGGAAATGCTGCAGGTGGGAACATGAAAATGGATATCATCGGTGGAAACGCTGCAGGTGGAAATATGAAAATGGATATTATTGGCGGAAACGCTGCAGGTGGAAATATGAAAATGGATATCATTGGCGGAAACGCTGCAGGTGGTAACATGAAAATGGATATCATTGGTGGAAATGCTGCGGGTGGAAATATGAAAATGGCTAAAAGTTATAAATTTTAATATTATATGAAGGCTATCAATTATTTGATAGCTTTTTTTTATGCCAATTGTTTTTATTTTACTATTTTTGATAAAATTCATAATCAATAATTGAAAGTTAAACGAAATATATATTTAGGATTGCTACTTCTGTTTGTTTTTTTTGGTTGTTCCAAGAAAAACGAACAAATGAGTTATATTAAATCTTCTGAAGACAGTTTGTCTTCATATTTTACTTTAGCTAACGACTTGTTACTATCAAGAGAAAAGAGATTACATTATAATCAAAAAGCTTATGATATTGTAATTAATAATGAAAATGATTCCTTAAATAGAGTTAATCTTTTTAAAGTTGCTAATAGGTTTTACAATATTAATGATTGGAATAAATATAGTAAAACTGTTTATTTGGTTTTAGAAAAATCAGAAATAGCTAATGATTCCTTAAGTAAAGCTAAAGCGTATACTTATCTCGGAGATTATTATGTTTCTCAATCAGTTCCCGATAGTGCTTTTATGTTTTATGATAGAGCTGAAAAAGGATATGAAAGTCTTGAAGATAAATTTAATCTTAGTAAAACTATAATTAATAAAGCTACTCTACAATTTCATGCAGGTGATTTTTCAGAAACTGAAAAAGCGGTTTTTAGCGTATTGCGAATTATCAAAGGAGAAAAACAATTCAATAGTATTTATTATGATGCCTATAACCTTTTAGGTATTACCTATTGTGAGCAGGGAGAATTTGAGAATGGAATTATTTATCATAATAAAGCACTCTCAGTAATTGATGATGAAATAATATATCCTGAATTTCAATCAAGAGCTACCTCTTATAATAATATAGGGTTTTTATATTTGAACGCAAAAAAATTTCAACTAGCAAAAAACTATTTTAAAAAAGGATTGGAGCAGAGTGATTTGAGTATTCAAAAGCCTTTTGTCTATGCATTGTTGTTGGATAATTTGGCTTATTCAAAATTTAAACTCAATGAAAAAGATGGGCTTCCAGATATGTTTTTTCAATCTCTTAAGTTTAAAGACAGCTTGAAATTAACTAGTGGTGTATTTGTTAATAAAATCCATTTGTCAGAATATTTTGCATCAAAAATGGATACTTTAAATGCATTAAAATATTCTAATGAAGCCCTGTTGTTAGCTAAGTCAACTGATGTTTCTAGAGATGTTTTAGTAGCATTAAAGCAATTAGCAATTATCGAACCCAAAAAGGCAGCGGTTTATAATAGGGAATATATTCAAATTAATGAAGATCTACAGAAGACAGAACGCAGTATGGGCGAAAAATTCTCTCGGATTGAGTATGAAACAGATCAAATTAAAGGAGAAAACATCGATTTAACCATTCAAAACAGAAATTTAGTATATATTTTAGGCCTTGTAACTATCTTAGGCTTATTTATCTATATTATTAAAGCCCAGAAAACTAAGAACCGGGTGCTTTTATACAAGCAACAGCAGCAAAAAGCCAACGAGGATATTTATAGTTTAATGATTTCCCAGCAAACTACAATGGACATCATACGAGTAAAGGAGAAAAAAAGGGTAGCCCAAGAGCTACATGATGGCGTTTTAGGTAGAATGTTTGGTGTTCGCATGAATTTAGATGGCTTAAATGGGTTTCAGGACGAAATGGCTGTCAATCAAAGAATTAGTTATTTATCGGAATTAAAGAACATAGAACAGGATATTCGTGAAATTTCACATGATTTAAATAGGGAAAAATCAGAATTAATTAATAACTTCGTCGCTATCGTTGACAATCTATTTGAAGAGCAGAGGAAGACTTTTCGTACTAAGTTGATTTCAAATATTGACAGTACTATAAAATGGGATGCGTTAGTGAATTCTGTGAAGATTAATTTGTACCGAATCATGCAAGAATCGCTTCAAAATAGTAATAAATATTCCAATGCAAATACTGTTAAAATAGAATTGAAGAAAAAAGAGGACAATCTGGTTCTCGTAATTAGTGATGACGGCATAGGATTTAATACAAGAGTAAAAAAGAAGGGTATTGGGATTCAAAATATGATCTCTCGAACAAAAGAGTGCCATGGCGAATTTCACGTGAACTCAAAAAAAGGAGAAGGTACAACTATCACCATTATCGTCCCAATAGAACAAAAACTAATACTTACATAGAAATGACAATGGAATCGGCTACCCCAACCACTATAAAGAACAATATACTAATTGTAGATGATCACCCTTTTATTATACAAGGATATAAAAATGCAATTACAAGATACAATCCCAAGAGTCATGAGTTTGCTATAATGGAAGCTAAAGATTGTGAATCAGCCTATAATTTAATTACAGATCCTGAATCGGTAGTTTTTGATATTGCTTTTCTAGACATAAGCATGCCGCCTTATGAGGAAAAAAGTATTTATTCCGGTGAAGATTTGGCGAAATTGATTTTAGAGTATATGCCAAATTGTAAAATCATATTACTTACGATGTTCACGGAGTTTTTAAAGATAAAGACCATCATAAAAAATATAAATCCTAATGGATTAGTTATAAAAAATGATTTGACATTTGACGAGCTCTTATTCGCCTTCGATAAAGTGATAAAAGACGAAACATATTACAGTCAATCGGTTATTAAAATGTTGGAGTCGCAAGAGCATAGTGTTGAAATTGATTTGTTTGATAAACAAATCTTGTTCCATTTATCAAAAGGAACTAAATGTAAAGACATAACGCAATATATTCCCATATCGTTAAATGCGATTGAAGTACGAAAGTTAAATCTTAAGGAATTGTTGAAAGTAATTGATGGAAGTGATATAGACTTGGTTCGTGAAGCAAGAAATATAGGGTTGTTATTTTAACGGTCCGCGACGTATAAAAAAAACGGC
>NZ_AJXL01000097.1 GCF_000264055.1 Flavobacterium sp. ACAM 123
GTAAATATACTGTTTTTCTAAAATTATTTTTTGTGATTACAGCACTTTTAGCAACAGTAGCGCTCATTTCCATAGAAATTGCAGAACGCTCCATTTTTAATTTCCCAGACATTGTTTCAATTACAACTGTAGTATCTGCTAGCTCTGAAACTTTACCGTGAAGTCCACTTTTAGTGATGATTTTGTCCCCTACTTTTAGAGTGCTTTCAAATTCTTTTTCATTCTTCGCTTTTTTCTGTTGTGGTCTGATCATAAAGAAATAAATCACCACAAACATTAATAAGAAAGGTGCAAATTGAGTTAATTGTTCCATCATTTTTTAATCTTTTTTTTATTATTAGCATTACATTAAACCGCGACCGGTTTTATTCAATTTTTTATTGATTTCTAGTTCTTTAACTAAATTATCAAGAATTCCGTTGATAAAAATACTACTTTTTGGTTGTAGAATACTCTTTGGCAAGTTCTAAATATTCATTTAGCGTCACTTTTACGGGAATTGAAGGGAATTTCAAAAACTCACAAATAGCCATTTTAAGAATAATAGTGTCTACCTCAGCGATTCGATCACTGTCCCAGTTTGGTGTTTTGTCAACAAACTCTTTTGCCAGCTCTGCCTCGTTCAAAATTGTTTTTCTAAACAAATCTTTAACGAACACTTTATCCTCACTATCCTTGTACACTTTAGGAACGGTAAAATTATCATCCATGATAGGCTTCATGGCTTTTAACTGCTTTACAATATGTGTGTTTACTAAAGGTATATCATCAATCCAAGTCAGTTTATCGTCTTCTAAAAATTCGTACAATTTTTCATTAGGTACGATTACTTCTAAAAACAAATCTACAATAAGATTTCTGTCTTCCTCAAAAGAGGTTGTTGACTCACTCATGTAATCGATATAGAACTTGCTTGCTTTTATAGCATTAAGTAACAGCAAAATATAATCATCATTCAAAGTCCACGCATCTACTTTACGCGTTTCCATAGCGATGCTAAGAGAATTGTTTTCAGCAAGAATTTGAAAGATGCTGTTTTTAATAAATTTTTCGTTGGGTTTACGTTCCTCAGGCGTAGCGAGATGTTTTAAGCTTGATTTATGTAAAAAGACAGCCTCTCGTTTACCTATTTCCATTAAGGAAGAAATCATTGTAAGGTATAAATCTTGAATATTATCGATACTGTGAAAAAGGAACTTCTCTTCCTTCTCTAAATTATCAGAGCCGTTTTGATGCATCGCATAAATGGACTGCATGACTTTAACGCGAATGTGTCTTCTATTTACCACCTTGTAAGAACTTTTATTAAATTAATCTGCAAAATTAGGCATTTCCTTTTTTAAAATAAAATTAAAACACCAAATAAAGGTTTTGCTACTAATTTTGTTTCCTTTATGCTACCTTACATTAAAAAAGTCAGTGTTGCAGATACAACTGGAAAATTTGACCATCCAGAAGCACACGAATCAAAAATAGATTTTAAAATTTTACTTAAAAAAACATACGTTTTATTTAGGATATAGTACACTAAACTATTTATCGAGTCTATTCACTTTAAAATTTTACAGGCAGTACTTTCCTTGCGATTCTCCCTTAATCAAGAAATCAAGAGTTTTCTGAGCTCAATTATCACTGACTCTAGCGACCTTACCCGCATATTTTCGACCCATAATCACTATTTTACAGATCATTCCACAAAAAACAACAAGCAGTGTATCATTCGATACTTCGCATTCATTGGTATAATTATACATTTGGAGACCTTCTAAAGCTGATCTCATAACTGAAATAGGAATACCAATAATTGCTTTTAAACCTGTATCTTTGCAGCTGAAAAATACAAGCTGTTAGTGATCATCAAATGATAATTATCCAAAAACAGGATCTATTTTCTGGAGTTACTTTCCCGTTGTTAAAGTGGCACCCATGGTACTATTTCCTTTGATAAAATTACGACTTTGTAAAAAATAAAAATAAATATTATCATAAAAAAGAAACGATTTCAATACAGAAGATCTTAAAAAAATGAAAGAATTACTTTATTTAAACAAATACTTCGTCAAATACAAATACAGTTTTTCACTAGGTATTATATTCACAATTATCGCTCAAATTTTCATGCTGTTCACGCCTAAACTGATCAGTAGTTCGTTCAAGGCGATTGAAGCATTTTCCAGCGACAAGAATATTCCGACATCTGTTATACGAGATGAGTTAATTTCAAACATCTTATTAATCATTGCAACTACCATAATTGCCGGTTTTTTGACTTTCCTGATGAGACAAACCTTAATCGTCATGTCCCGTCATATCGAATTTGATTTAAAAAACGAAGTTTTCAGGCAGTATGAAAACTTAACCCAAAATTTCTATAAAAAGAATCGTACGGGTGATTTAATGAATCGCATTAGCGAGGATGTTTCAAAAGTGAGGATGTACGTTGGCCCCGCCGTAATGTACTCCATAAATACAGTTATCCGTTTTACCATCGTGATTGTATACATGTATAATGTATCCCCGCGATTGACATTGTATACCATACTCCCCTTGCCGCTCTTATCGTATGGCATCTTCAAATTGAGTTCAGAAATCAATAAGAGAAGTACTATTTTTCAGCAATATTTATCGAAAGTATCCAGTTTCTCACAAGAAATATTTTCAGGTATACGCGTTATCAAAGCTTACTCATTAGAAAACCAACATCAAAACAACATGGTGTCCTTGGCCAAAGAAAGCAAAAGTAAAAGTTTGAATTTGGCCAAAGTGCAGTCCTTATTTGGACCGTTAATGTTGGCTCTTATCGGAATCAGTAACTTAGTTGTAATCTACTTTGGTGGCTTAATGTACATTGAAGGTACGATTAAAAGTATCGGTACGATTGCTGAATTTATTTTGTATGTCAACATGCTTACTTGGCCCGTAGCCTCATTAGGATGGGTTTCATCGATGGTACAAGAAGCAGAAGCTTCGCAAAAAAGACTGAATGAGTTCCTGAAAATCGAACCGGAAATAAAAAACAAAAACCCAAATAAATCAATCATAAACGGCGCAATTTCATTCCAAAATGTGAGCTACACGTATGAAGACACAAATATAAAAGCACTTAAAGACATCTCTTTCACCGTGAAAAAAGGAGAAACCTTAGCAATTCTTGGGAAAACAGGGTCTGGAAAATCTACAATTTTAGCCTTGATTTCACGTCTTTATGATGTGAGTGACGGGAAAATCACAATTGACGATCAGGAAATAAGTTCCTTAAACCTTTACGATTTGCGAAACAACATCGGAATCGTGCCTCAAGATGCTTTTCTCTTTTCAGATTCTATTAAGAATAACATTAAGTTTGGTAAAGAAGACGCAACTGATGTTGCAGTAAAAGCAGCTGCTAAAAGTGCGGTGGTACATGACAATATCATGGGATTCAAAAAACAATACGACACCATTCTGGGCGAACGCGGAATTACACTTTCTGGAGGTCAAAAACAACGAGTCTCCATTGCCAGAGCGATAATTAAAAACCCACCTATTTTACTTTTTGATGACTGTTTATCGGCTGTTGACACAGAAACCGAAGAAAAGATATTAAATAATCTAAACGAAATCTGCAAAGACAAAACGACCATTATTGTAAGTCATAGAGTTTCCTCAGCCAAAAATGCCGACAAAATTATTATTATAGATGATGGTAAAATAATTCAACAAGGATCTCATAACCAGTTATTAAATCAAGAGGGATATTATGCGTCCTTATATTTAAAACAACTCTCAGAAAAAGAATTGCAGTAATTGTTGTTTAATACAGATATTTTTATGATTTTTGATTACGATTTAACAACCATAAATTGAGAGAAAGGATTATGAGAGAAAATGACATGTTAGAAAAAGAAGAGATATTTTCTAAAGTTTTACGTGCTGGAAGAAGAACCTATTTCTTTGATGTAAGAGCGACAAAGGCAGATGATTATTACATTACTATCACTGAGAGTAAAAAATTCACTGAAGAAGACGGATCGTTTCACTTCAAAAAACATAAAATATATTTGTATAAAGAAGATTTTTCTGCTTTCTCGGAAATCCTTGGAGATATGACCGCTTATGTTTTAAACCACAAAGGTGAGGAAGTAATTTCAGAAAGACATCGAAAAGATTTTAAAAAAGAATTTGTTACCGAAAAAGCAACAACAGAAGAAAATTTGCCAAATATATCTACTTTTACAGATATTGATTTTGATGACATTTAATTTATAGTACTAAATTGAATACTTTACTTACTTAAGCAAAAAGTCCAAAATTCACATGATTTTTGGACTTTTTACATATAAACGAACACTTTTTTATAACTGAAAATTACACCACACATGCAGGAAATCTTTATGAAATACACGGACAATTACGCTGAACTTATTATTCCTTGGTTATTAACAAGCGGCCTTAAAATAGTTTTAATCATTACAGGTTCTTTAATTCTCAACAAGGTTATTGTGACTTTTATCGAAAAAGCAGTAAGGATTGCCGTAAGACCGGATGGAGTTTCGTCTAAAGATGCCGAAGAAAAAAGAGAAAACACGCTAATCCAAATATTTACCACTACCTCAAGGATTGCAATACTGACCATTGCCGGTTTGATGGCGCTTCAGGAGTTTGCAGTAGAAATCGGTCCTATATTAGCAGCTGCAGGAATTGTGGGCCTAGCATTTGGTTTTGGAGGTCAATATCTTATCCGTGATATTATTTCTGGTCTTTTTATTATTCTTGAAAATCAATATCGTATTGGTGATGTTGTGAAGTTTGACAATGCAGGCGGTACGGTTGAAGAAATCAGTTTAAGAAAAACAACTTTAAGAGACTTAGACGGAACCGTTCACCATGTCCCACATGGCGAAATAAAAAAAGTGTCGAATTATTCCAAGGATTTTTCCCGCATAAACTTAGATGTTGGCGTGGGATACGGATCTAATTTGGAACACGTTATTGGAGTGATAAACAACGTAGGAACTGAAATGGCTACCGATCCTTTGTGGGAAAATTACATCATACTTTCTCCTCAATTTTTACGCGTCAATGATTTTGCAGATTCTGCCATTATGCTAAAAATATTAGGGGAAACATTACCAAGTAAACAATGGGAAGTAGCCGGAGAACTACGGAAAAGACTAAAAATTGCCTTTGACAATGAAGGAATAGAAATTCCGTTTCCACAAATGGTTGTGCACCGACCAAAAGGAGTTGAAGAAAGTACTTCTAAAAATAACACGAACGAAATTGAAAAAACATAACGTTATTCGCTTTGGAAAAACTATTTTTTGAAACAAGTACATCCATTATTTAAAAAGTCTGAAATTCATATAATTTACGCACTTTTTATTTATGTTTATAATGAATAACTCCCAATTCATCCTATTTTGAAAACATCAGTCGTAAATTCTGGATTTTATCTTTAATAAGCTTGTTTACGGATACGGCAAGTGAAATGTTATATCCCATTATACCCCTTTATTTAAAGTCAATTGGCTTCTCCAAGTCCTTACTGGTACTCTTGAAGGTGTTGCTAAAACTACAGCGGGATTGAGTAAAGGCTATTTTGGAAACCGTTCAGATGTGAACAGAAAAAGAGTCCCATTTGTTCAACTGGGCTATACTTTTTGCGCCATTTCAAAACTTATGATGGCGTTGATCGTTTTTCCACTTTGGATTTTCTTTGCACGCACCATTGACCATTTTGGGAAAAGGCATCGAACCGGAGCAATAGAGGCCGTGCTTTCTGATGAAGCAACGCCGCAAGCCTTTTGTTAAAAGATAAAAAAAGAACGATTGCAACAGATAAAAAAGCAACTCCCTTCTTCTCCTTTTTGAGCTGTGGGAAAGTATGACCTCCCATGTATCGAAAAGTCGTTATCGGACTTTTAGCGTTTACTTTATTTAATAGCTCCGATGTTTTCTTACTGCTTAAAGCCAAAGAATCCGGAGTAAGTAATACACTGGTCTTTGGTATTTATCTCTTTTACAATCTCATTTATGCTTTATTTACTTTCCCGATAGGAATCTTAGCGGATAAAATTGGGCTAAAGAAAGTGTTCATTTTTGGAATAGGTATTTTCTCTATTGTATATTTCGGTTGGGGCTCAATCATAACCAGTATGTTTTCATAGTACTCTTTGCTCTTTATGGAATCTATGCGGCAGCGACCAAAGACCTCACCAAAGCTTGGATTAGTTCTATCTCGAAAGAAAAAGACACCGCAACAGCTATCGGGAGCTATTCCGCCTTTCAAAGCTTTTTCACCTTGCTGCCCCGTTCCTTGGCGGGACTAATGGGGTATCAGTTTGGAGCGAATGCCACTTTTATAGTGACCGCATTTGCTAGTATTTTAATTGGTTTCTATTTTATTTTTATGAATAATGAAACAGTATAATTTTAGTAGCAATACCCTGATTATGGTCTTTTGTTTCACAAACCATTGCCTAGTCTACTTATATTAAGACTAAAAATCTTATATTTGAGTAGCAGAATTCATTCTCAAAACTATGCCAAGAAAAATTAATATTCCCGAATACATGATAGGCTTGACTGATGCAGAAGTTAAAGTCTCAAGGAAAAAGTTTGGTGAGAACGAACAAATTCACAAACAAACGCACAGATGGTGGGTAGCTCTTTTTGATCTGTTCAAAGAGCCTATGTTACTATTATTGATAGCCGTAGCGATCATTTATTTTATCATGGGACAAAATAACGAAGCTTATTTTATGCTGGCCGCAATAGTCGTAGTCTCCGGAATTTCTTTTTACCAGGATAACCGCAGTCGGATTGCAATAGAAGCTTTAGAAAAGTTAAACGAGCCTTTGAGCACAATCTTACGAAATGGAGAACCAATAACAATTCCCACTGCAGCAATTGTAATCGGTGATCTAGTAATAGCCAAGGAAGGAAATACAATCAATGCCGATGGAGAAATTGTACATAGCAACGATTTCTCCGTTAATGAATCCCTATTGACCGGCGAAGCGTATGCTGTTTTCAAATCAGAAAAAACGGAGCTGAAATCTGTTTTCAGCGGTACACTTGTTGCCTCTGGTCTAGCGGTTTATCGGGTAACTGAAATTGGCCCGAATACAGAAGTTGGTAAACTAGGTAGTTCCTTACAAAACATCAAAGAAACACCTACTCCGTTACAAGTTCAAATTCAAAAATTTGTGAAAGTGATGGCCATTATGGGCATTGCTGTTTTCTTATTGGTTTGGGGCGTTTATTTTTGGAAAACAAATAACCTATTAACCAGTTTATTAAAAGGGCTTACCCTGGCGATGTCTATTCTTCCCGAAGAAATACCTGTTGCGTTTACTACTTTCATGGCCCTTGGATCATGGCGATTGATGAAGGAAGGCGTGATAGTCAAAAAAATCAGAACGGTAGAAAGCTTGGGAAGTGCCACGATAATTTGTACGGACAAAACGGGAACGCTGACAGAAAACAAAATGAGCCTCCAATCCGTTTACGCTTTTAGCAGCGACAAATTATACGAAAAAGAACAATGGAATACGGAAGAGGCAAAAAAAGTAATTGAAATAGCAATGTGGGCGAGCGAACCTGTGCCTTTTGATCCGATGGAAAAAACGTTACACAAGGCGTATAAGAAAACAACAACAAATGATACCCGAAGACAGTTTTCCATGGTACATGAATACCCGCTTGACGGAAAACCACCCATGATGACGCATGTGTTCCAAAACGAAGAAGGCAGACGTATTATTGCGGCTAAAGGCGGTCCCGAAACAATCATAAAGGTATCTAACCTCAACACTGAGCAAAAACAACAAATTAATGATATGCTAATTACATTGACATCAAAGGGATATCGCATACTTGGTGTTGGCTATTCTGATTATGCAGAAACCACTTACCCGAAAAACCAACAGGACGTACCTTTCCATTTCGTGGGATTAGTGGTGTTTTACGACCCTCCTAAACCAAACATAAACAGTGTCATTCAAAAATTTTATGAAGCGGCTATCCAAGTAAAAGTCATAACAGGAGACAACAGCTTAACCACAAAGGCCATTGCTGAAAAAGCAGGAATTAAAAATACCGAAAGTGTACTAGAAGGAGAACAGTTCATGCAGCTGAATGAAATCGAAATGCTAAAAGCCATTCACAGCACAACTCTTTTGACCCGTATGTTTCCAGAAGCTAAACTAGCCGTTGTGAATGCCTTAAAAAAAGACAAGCAAGTAGTAGCGATGGTGGGTGATGGTGTAAATGACGGTCCTGCATTGAAAGCTGCCAATATAGGTGTCGCCATGGGGAAAAAAGGAACTGAAATTGCAAAGGAAGCCGCAGATCTTATTTTAGTTGATGATGATTTATCAAAAATGATTATCGCGGTGGCCGCAGGACGTCGCATCTATTCCAATCTTAAAAAAGCAATACGTTATATTGTTTCCATTCATATTCCTATCATATTAGCCGTATCGTTACCCTTGTTTCTGGGATGGATCTATCCTGATATTTTCACACCCGTTCACGTCATTTTTTTAGAGCTGGTTATGGGACCGATGTGTTCGATTGTTTATGAAAATGAACCTGCTGAAAAAAACAGCATGCAAAACTCACCACGACCAATAAGTAGTAGCTTCTTATCGCTCAAAGAATTAGGAATAAGCATCGTGCAAGGAATTGGGATTACCATAGGAATCCTATTTGTGTACCAATGGACCGTAGAAAATGGAGGTGACGAACAATTGACGCGAACAATGGTATTTACCACTTTAGTATTTTCTAATGTGATTCTGTCCTTAGTAAACCGCTCCTTTTATTATTCTGTTTTCACCTCTTTACAAAATAAAAACAACATGATGGTCATTGCCAATTCACTGACCTTGCTGTTCCTGGCCCTGATTGTATACATCAGTCCAATTGCCCGTTTCTTTGATGTACTTCCTCTACAACTGTACCAAATTATAATTTGTCTTGGCGTGAGTGGCGTTTCGGTACTTTGGATTGAAATCTGGAAATGGAATAAGCGAAAAAATAACACACAACCCCGCGAAATATAAAAACAATGAAAAATCCAATAGTATCTGTAGCTTGGCTTCATAAGCATCTGCAAGACCCCGATTTAATTATTCTAGATGCCATTTTGGAAATGCCTACAGAGGATGTCCAAATAAAAGGTACTAGAACATTTGACATCAAAAACAAGTTTAGCGATAGTAATAGTGCGCTGCCCAATACCGTACCAAGCCCAGAAGCCTTTGCGGCAGCCTGTCGTAAAATAGGCATTTACAACGGCAGTAAAATTGTGGTGTATGATGCCAAAGGAATTTATTCGAGCCCAAGAGCGTGGTGGCTTTTTAAAGTCATGGGACATGAGAATGTTTTGGTACTCGATGGCGGCTTGCCTGCGTGGATAAAGGAAGGCTATGCCACTGAAAAAAGACAAGAACAATTGTATGAAGAAGGTGATTTTACTGCAAATTTCCAACCGCAGTTGTTTAAAACCAAAGAACAAGTTTTAGAAAACACACAGACTAAAGAAGCTTTGCTTGTTGATGCCCGATCTACCGATCGTTTTCTTGCCGAAACGGAAGAGCCAAGAGCTGGGTTGAGAAGCGGACACATTCCCGGTTCAATAAACATTCCCTATACGAAACTGCTGAAAGACGGAAAATTTTTACCCAAAGAAAAATTAAAAGAAATACTTACAGTACCGGAAAAACCACTGATTTTCACTTGTGGATCTGGTGTAACAGCTTGTATTAATATGATTGCCTACGAACTCGTTTCAGATAACTCTAAAGCAATTTATGATGGATCTTGGACCGAATGGGGACAAGAAGTAAATTTACCAATTGAGAAATAGAGAGTTAGAACTATGAGCAAAAAAGGCCGTCCCAAATTAGAAAATCCTATTTAGTTTTCGTTATCAAAAAATCACAACGAATATTCAGTAGCCTATGATGACACTCTATTTTATAATCCTGAGTATTGTCCGTTTGGGGCTGCACTAAATACTAGAAAGAGTTCTAAAGGTATTGCCCAATATTCTAATTTATCAGATGATTTTTTTATTGTTGGCGAAAAGCCAGAAATCCCCGGTACTTTGACAATAGCGAATGAATTGGTTTGTCTACAGATGAATATCCGTGAATCAATAGACATTCCAATTATCAACACTATTATAAAACTGGAAGAAAGTCACAGAGAAGATCTTCTGGAATTAGTCAAAATAGTCTATCCTGAATATTTTAAATCTAAAACAGCCACATTTAGGAACTATTATGGTATTTACAAAGACAACCAACTCGCAGCATCTACCGGTGAAAGAATGCAAATGAATGATTTTATTGAAGTCAGTACGGCAATTGCACATCCAGATTACCTTGGAAAAGGATCTGCAAAACAGTTGTTAGCGCATACCGCAAATGCCATTATTGCTCAAAATAAATCCGCTTTCTTCCATGTATATGAAAAAAACATTGCTGCCATTAATTTATATGAAAAATTGGGGTTTAAGACAAGGCGGAAAATCAGCTTTTGGCATATTAGAAAGAAGCAATAGCAGTACTTACCTACATCTAGATTTGTTTAAAATTACTTTATTTTTCTATATTCGGCGCTACTAAAATAGATAAAATAAAAAACAATATGAAGTTATGAAAAGTACAAAACCTTTCTTTTTTTCTTCCGTTAGTATTCTTCTTTTTCTATCGGCCTGCTCGTCGCATCAAATTCCGACCCGGCTACAGGACTACGGCTATATTGTGGACAATCAACAATTATACAATGAAATTATCAGTATGGACAGTACTTTTTTCCATGCCTACAACAATTGCGACATGGATAAACAGGCCGCCATTTATGGGGACAGTTTAGAGTTTTATCATGATAAAGGCGGTTTGACGACCTCAAAACAAGCAATTCTTGATGCAACGGAAAAAAACATCTGTGGCAAAGTGACCAGAGAATTGGTAAAAGGAAGTGTAGAAGTGTACTCCATCAAAGATTATGGCGCTGTGGAATTAGGGTTACATAAATTCCACAACAATCAAGAGCCGGCCGGAACACCTTCGAAAGCAAGTAAGTTTATAATAATGTGGAAGCGTCAGAATAATGTATGGCGCATTACAAAGGTAATTAGTTTGCATTAATACCAAAAAAAGCTGCCTTCATAAAAAGACAGCTCTTTATTTATTACCATCAGTTTACTTTTCATACAAACCTAAAAGTTCTCCTGAGCATATAATATGTGGTCCCATTGCTGCCATCAATTCTTTTTCATTGGTACTTGGAGGCAACGTACTCAATTTATTGTCCAGGGCATAGACTTTAAAATGATACTGATGTATCCCACTTGGAGGGCAAGGACCTATATATTTATTTTCTCCCATAGAGTTTCTCCCTTGGATGCCGGGAACGCTATCTTCTTGTATAATTCTTTCGGGAAGAATATCCCATACGAGCCAATGGCAATAGCATCCAGAGGGAGTATCTGAATCATCCACAATAATAGCGAGACTTTTTGTGTTTGTAGGAAGTTCTTCTATTGTCAATTCTGGGTTAATATTCAATCCATTACAAGTATATTGTGAAGGAATCATTTCGTTACTCTTAAAAGCCGAACTTTTTACAACTAAGGTTTTGATTGCTGATGTTGCCATAATAATTAGTTTAATCCTGTTTATGTTGGTTTTCTTATGATCGGTTTGCTATTAGCGAAGCTGAGCGGCCTTAACAAAATTAAATTTTGTTACTCTCTATTTGCCATTTCATGTTCATGGCACATTTCTGCACATTTACGGCAAGCTTCCGCACATTTTTGACAATGCTCCATTTGTGCGTACTTTTCACACTCAGAGGCACACCTTTCGCACATCACTAAAGTTGTTTTTAAAAAAATATCAACATTCTCTGATTTTCGTTCTAATAATTGTGCTGTTAAACGACATAAATCTGCACAGTCCTGATCGTGCATCATACAAGTACTCATGTCCATTTCTTTTTCTAACTGACATGCATCATGACAATGTGTGCATTGTGCCGCACAAAACTGCAATACCTCAATCATTTTTTGCTTTTCCATTGTAATTAGTTTTTAGATTTATATTCTTGTTTTTATTTTATACTCCAAATGGGAACGTTTCCCTAATTTGATTTCCATCGGGCTTTATTTGAAGTGGGGATAATGCCAAAGCTTCTTCTATATAAATGAAGGTATTATAGCGGTAATGAATCTTGCTTGGGACATAATTGGCAAAATGCTCGTATTGTGATCGATACGCAACGCCTATGGCACGATGCCCAAATTCCCGCTCTCCAAGTTATTCTCCCATTGATTCAGTCATAAATACAATCCTATCTTTAGCCCCGCGTTTGTGCAATTCCAATTCCCAGCTGTACTTTACGCTTTAGGAACCTGCACCATCTGAATGACATCGCGCCCACTCTCGTCCAGCAATAACTTTCCCCCAATGGGAACTATAGCAATTCCGCCAAAATAACAGTTTCCCAGTTGGCCCAAATCTAAGTCGGCCACCTATTGAAACAATGAAGAAGGTCTATAACCCGTTCCTCTGAATCCGGATCATTTTTCAAAAATTAATTTGATTTATAAAATCCTGGCCAATCTCCTTCTACGGCAATAAAAGACAATCCATTTTTTTATTATCCTTTTGCTGATTTTCATACACCAATTTTAGTATTTACGACTGCCATGTGAGGCCTCAATTGATAGTGCATATTTAGCATCCCCAATTTTTTCGATCAGTTCATCTATAGCACCCTCATCATTACGTTCGATTGAGTTATCAAGAATTGACTTTCTCAAAGCTAGAATTTTAAATGCTTTGTATTTTGATTCCGATATTTACATCCTACTAAAGTATTTACATCCTTTATTAAGATAGTCGCAAATAAATTCCAATAATATAAAAGCGCTAGTCCCCTTTAACTGTCAATAATCAGTGATAGCAAAGTGTAATACTCCAGCTCATTAACCGCTATTCCAATATATAGAAGTGACTCCAATCAGCCACTATTTTATATAGCCTATAGTGAAGTTACGATAAATTATGATTCAAAATATTGATTAATAGCATATTAACATTTTTAAAATTGAAATATTAATTATAAAAAAGATATATCTTACTACAAGAAGGAAGTACGAGGTTTGCGAGGTATTTTAAAAAATAGTGTTAAAAAAGGAGTGTCTTTGTTAACCGATTCGGAGTCCGTTTTCAATTTTAAAATCGGGGGCCAGTAAAACAACATCCCCTTCCTCTCCCACAGCACCTAGAACGAGACATTCGCTCATAAACTTACCAATTTGCTTTTTTGGAAAATTTATGACGGCAACAACCTGGCGATGGAGCAAATCAGCATTGGCGTAGCGTTTAGTAATTTGTGCCGAGGTCTTTCTGATTCCAATAGCTTCTCCAAAATCTATGGTGAGTTGGTAAGCTGGTTTTCGGGCCTCCGGAAAATCATTTACTGCCACAATAGTGCCTACGTGCATAGCCACTCTTTCAAATTCTTGCCAAGCTAAATTATGCTCCATCTTAGATTTTTGATTTTATTTCAATGAATTATAAAAACTAAAAATAATCATTTGGCTATAAAAGCAATGCTTTTTTCTTAACTTTAAACTTCAAACTTAAAACAAAATACTCAATGTCACGAATCCCCTCCAATATGGCCGCTCTGGGAACGAAAGCTCCCGAATTTTATCTAAAAAACATGGAATCTGGAACAGAATCTTTTTCTTTTGCCAATTTAAAAGGGGAAAAGGGAACCTTAGTCCTTTTCATTTGCAATCACTGCCCGTTTGTACTTCATGTGATTGAAGAGGTCGTTATGATCGCTAATGACTATCAGGTACAAGGACTTGGTGTTATCGCCATTTCGAGTAATGATGTGGCGAATTATCCGCAGGATGGGCCAGAACTCATGAAAGAATTTGCATTCGAAAATAATTTTGAATTTCCTTATTTGTATGACGAAACACAGGAAGTGGCTAAAGCCTACCATGCTGCCTGCACTCCTGACTTTTTTTTATATGATAGCCAAGACAAATTAGTCTATCGCGGACAACTCGATGATAGCAGACCTGGAAATGGCATTCACCTTAGCGGCAATGATTTACGTGGGGCGATTGACAGCATTATTTACAACCGTGCAATGAATCCAAATCAGAAACCGAGTATTGGGTGTAATATAAAATGGAAATAAGATTAAAGGTTAGATTAAAAATCGATAGTCACTGATACTATTTTTTTGTTGAAAATTTTAAAAAAATTAAAATACTTATTTAGTCTAAAAGAATATCAATCAGCTTCGTACTTCAAAATAGGTTCTTCGATACTTCGTCAGCAGTTTCCCTTTTCGTCTAACCGACCTGCTTAGCAATAAAATTAGAGGAAGTAAGTCAACAACTTTTATTTAG
>NZ_AJXL01000098.1 GCF_000264055.1 Flavobacterium sp. ACAM 123
GGTTAACCAAAGTAAATATACAAAAAAAAAAAAACGATATAAAGAGATAACTTATATAATTAACAAAAAATTAATACTTATTGTTTTACAAAATAATTCGTAAACTACTGATAATGGTAAATATAAATTAACGACTTACCTTTTCCTGAAAGGGATTTGCAATCAAAGTGGCGGATTCTAATGCTTTGTTTGTATCGTCATTACTCACAACAGTTATTATGCGTATTTAGCAGAATGATTAGATTGTAAAAAAATGTAGTTTTGCACATTTATTTATTTCTATAAAGAGATCTCTTATCATACTCTTCCTGATCAATGGTTTTCCCTTTTGGAAAATCAATTTTCAATTCCTCGATATTAGAAATAGATATGGACGAGGCTAAAAAGGTGGTTTCTCTATCTTGTAATTCTAAAATAAGCCCTGGCAATCCATTAAAATATTTCGGACCATAACTGTAAGGCAAACTTGGCGCAAACCAAGCGGTTATTGGGATTACAGTATCCACTCCAATTCTATTTACAAATTTATCTAAGTAGACTGCTTTATAACATAAATAATTATCAATCTTTTTACTTTCTGCAGTAATGTCCCACTCTAATACTTTGTGTGTGTTTTTCACTAAACGTCCGTTATTATATCTTTTAACAGCGGTACTCGATGTTTTGTCAAAAAAATAATCAGCTCCGTTAGTTAATACAAATGCCATAGCACTTGCCGACCTATTTAAAGCATTATTCTCTGCGTCAGAGATCAAATAACGATCCATAACAGAACTAGATTGTATACTATTAAAAGTCAAAGTGAGTGTTTGCTTGTTTGCAATCTCATTTATTGCAGCATTATATTCTTTAAATTTTGATTCTTTATTAGTACCATAACCTACTACTTGTACTTTATAAATCACCCTTCCAGAAAGTGATTGACTATAAGATTCTAAAGACGCTAAAAAAGAAATAAAAAGAAATAAAAAAGTTAGGTTTTTCATCGTTTAAAAATAAAACCCTCAAAACTTTAACCGAGTTTTTAGGGTAAGGTTACGTGACTTATTTAAGAAGCTGCAATATACTGTCCCTCTTCTTTTTGGCATTGCGTGTAATAAGCTGTATATGCCTCTTCATTATCCTCGTTTGAGCGAGTATTATTAGGATCATACTCATTATTAATATAATCTGCCCCTTCTGCAAAACAATCTCTAGAAAATAAAAAAGCCTCTTTTTCACTACTGTCTTCTGCCATTGCAACTCCACTAAACGCTACCACTGCTAGAGCAGTAAATAATAATTTTTTGATAATTAAATCTTTAAAGTTTATAAATAATTTTGTGGTTAACCAAATGCAAGATAAAAAAAATAAAAACGTATTTAAGGCATTAACTGATGTAATTGACAAGAATTTAACAAGATAAAGTCACGTTAATTGAAGCTGTTAAACAAAAAAGCCTGAAAACATCTGCTTTCAGGCTTTATAATACGATACATATAAAATTATAATTGCAAAGTCAACCCTGCTAAGAAATTAATTCCTGCTTGAGGATAGTAACCCGCCCCTTCAATTGTTGTAACAGCTGGTGGATTAGAATAATCATCGTCATAGGTATAAAAATAACCATTAGAAATATATTTGTAATCAAAAATATTATTCACTAAAACGGATACTACTATTGCTTTGAATACTGATTTGGGCTTAATCTCATAAGACACATTCAAATCGTTGACAAAATACGATTTCAACTTAGATCCTTCCGAGTCGATATTCCCCATATATTGCTCTCCCACAAACTTAGACAAAAATGATATTTGGAAATTGCGTACCGGTAAAAAAGTAACGACGTTACCCACAATAATATCTGGAGAATACGCAATATTTGTATTCCCCAAAGCTGTTAAAACGCCATCTCTCGTAAAGAAAAAATCCTTATTTTTATTAGTACTTAAAGTCACATTAGGCCTGATTAGCAAATTATCAGACAGTGCAACTGTAGCGTCAAGCTCTAGTCCAAAACGATAACTATCTCCACTGTTTTTTCTAATTGGAGCACCCACATCATCTAACTCTCCCGTAAGAATCAATTGATCTTTATATCCCATATAATATAGGTTAGCATTAAATTTTACTTTTTGCGTAGCATGACGTAGTCCCAATTCAAAATCATTTAACTTTTCTGGGATCGGACTTCCATTTTCATAATCGGTTCTGTTAGGTTCTCTATTGGCTCTGGCGTATGAAAAATACAGCGCATTATTAGTGTTAATTTCAAAATTTAAACCCGCCTTTGGATTAAAGAAGTTAAAGTTATCATTTACCATTCCAGCTTCAGTTCCATTAGCCTTGTAGTGAACGTTTCTTAATTGTAAATCTCCAAATAAACTCAGTTTATCAGCAATTTGGTAATTGGCTTTCGCAAAAATATTTCCATCATTTTTAGAAGCATAGTCGTCATAATAAAGATCTTGCTTTTCACTTGTTGACGCGTAACGAGCCCAAATTACTTTGCCAAAATGATCTCCTTCGTACCTGTTGTACCCACCACCAAAAATCATTTCTAATTTCTCATTGTTATAAATAGCTGAGAACGTGGTACCATAAAAATCATTATCCAACCATTTTTGACGCACTAGATCTGTTCTATTGATTGTTGTACCATTAATAACAATTGGAGTTAATCCATAGGCAGAGAATTTAGCATTTTCTTTGTAGTTTTCATAATAGCCTTTCCCTTTAGTGTAATGAAACGCTAAATTAGTCCTCCAGTTCGTTGATACTTTTTCATTCCAATGCAATTGATAATGGTCTTGCTGGTAATTATCAGTTTCATTATCATAAAAACGGGTATTTCCCGATGTATCTGTGTACATTCCCGCAGTGTTGAAAGTTCTATTATTTTTTAGCAAATCTAGATCTTCTAAACCATTCCAGGACTGATACGTTTTTTCTGTACCTCCAAAAGCCAACGCCTTAATTAAGGTCGTTTTCCCCACATAAGTTCCTTGTAAGAAATAGGATTTTAAATCAGAAGCCGCTCTGTCGATATACCCGTCTGATTTTAAAGCAGAAACACGTCCTGCTAATTCAAAATGATCATTCAGCAAACCGGTACTGAATTTCACGGTATGCTTTCTGGTATTAAAACTCCCAAAAGAATTTGAGATTTCTCCATTGCTCTCTTTTGAATAAGAGTCAGTTAACATGTTTAGGCTTGCGCCAAAGGCACCCGCCCCGTTAGTAGAAGTTCCTACGCCGCGTTGCAACTGTAAACTCTCTAAAGAAGAAGCAAAGTCGGGCATGTTGACCCAATAGGTTCCGTGACTCTCCGAATCATTATACGGAATTCCGTTGATTGTTACATTCACTCGCGTAGCATCACTACCACGTACTCTTATGCCTGTGTACCCAACGCCGTTTCCAGCATCAGAAGTGGTGACCACTGAGGGCAAATAATTCATTAAAATAGGAATGTCTTGTCCTAAGTTTCTAAATTTGATATCCTTCTTGTCTAAATTGCTAAAACTTACTGGTGTTTTTGTAGTAACCCGAATAGCCGAAACTAGTACCTCATCTAGCTTGTTAACGGAAGTGGTGTCTTTAGCTTGTGAAAAAGTAGAAAGTGAAAAGTGAAGCGTGAGAAGTATAAAAAATGCTTGAATTAATCGTGTTAGCCTTTTGCCTTTTGGCTCTTGGCCTTTTTTGAAAGATAAAGTGTTCATCCGTAAATAGATTACGAATAAAAGGGGGAATTATTCCTTTTGTTAAGTTAAATAAATGATTGTTTCCTACGACAAAACAATAGCGTGCACTCTATCATTTTGTTGTTTTTTCCCTTAGCGACATTACTCGCTCAGGTTCGTTGGGTATGATCTCAGCTCGTTATTTAGAGCACCCCTTTGAGACTGTGCAAAGGTAATCTTAAAAAAACCAAAAATCCTAAAGCAGATACCAAATTTTTAGTCGTCCGCAAACCGACATTAATCAAGATTTGGTTTTCGGCGATTATTCTTAATTTGAGATACGCTCTTTTTATTTTTAATCCGCTTTCGTATCGCTGATTTAGGAATTTTTGTTGCCTTTCTAATTTTCGGCACCTCCAAGCCTTTTTTGATAACTGCCAAAAAACGTTTAGTAACTATTTCTTTATTTCTGAGTTGGCTCCGGTCTTCATCACAATTTAGGATTAAAACAAAATCTGTGGTTAATCTCGAAGACAAATTCACTTTCAGCAATTCCTTTTCTTCTTCACTTAATCCTCCAGAACGTTGCACATCAAAAGTCAAGACAACTTTAGATGAGACTTTGTTAACATTTTGCCCACCGGCACCACTGCTCCTAACGGCTTTGTATTGTGCTTCTACTATTATTTTTTGTATTTCCATTTATCCTCTCCCGAAACTTCGGGATTATTATAGTTAAATTATTGAGGTTGATGTGCTGATTTTAATAAATCATTTACCGTTTTTACCGGATTGAAAGTAAGCAACGGTACCTGGACAAACACAGTCAACCAGTTTGCCATAGCTCCATTCCAGAGACCCGGTAATTCATAAGCTTTTATATTTATCCCAGCTGTATTCTTTTCTGCAATGAAACCGCTATCAGGATCTACAAAATCCTTTAAGTCAAACTTTTCATTTTTGTAATTTGTAATTCCGCAAACTAAATCAACAGGATTAAAATGAGTGGCTCTACCCATTAGTTTTACTTGCTTTTCATCGTTCATATCTACCTGTGAAGATTCAACAATTTGCAAGGAAACAACACCATTCTGGCCTTTAACCCAATAAGGACCCCCTCCAGGTTCTCCTTCATTTTTGACCATTCCACATACCCGTATTGGTCTGTTTAAAACACCTTTAACAGCACTATTTTTATCCTCTAAACTTAATACAGCAAAGGTATCGTGCATTTCTCTATTTAGTTTTTCCTTCAAAAAACACGTGATTTCTTCGATCATATCCTGCTCTACCGTAGTATCATCAAGTAGATTCAAATAAGCAAACACCTGCTGTTGGTATTCCAGTACTATTCCAGCCAACGCTTTTTTATATCTAGCAACTTTCACGTTATTGTTTTGAATTACATTGTCTATATTTTTGATAAAAACTATATCTGCATTTAAATTATTTAGATTTTCGATGAGGGCACCATGACCTCCCGGCCGGAACACTAATTCTCCTTTTTCATTCCTAAACGGATTGTTTAATGCATCAACCGCAATCGTATCTGTACTCTTGTTTTGATAAGAGTAACTAACATTTATTGCTGTGCCCGATTTTTTTTCAACTTTACCTTTGATCGTATCGACTACGTTTTCAAATTGTTGCTGGTGTATTTCAGATACCGTAAAATGCAAATGAGAAATACCATTTGAACTCGAATAATAACCACATTCATTTAGATGTTCCTCTATAGGGGTAGAGATAGTAGTTCCGTAGTTATGAAAAGGTAGAATTCCTTTTGGTTTATTGGCAAAATCAAAATAATCAGAAGACATTAGTAATTTAATGAAATAATAATTTTTATAATCCTTATGAATGGAGTCAAAATCTACTAATTCCTCTTTTAACTTTTTGTCAATTGCCTCAAAAAAGGGGAATTTATCCATCCCAATAAGAAAAATGGCAAGTTCATTATCCTTTTTCCTATTTATATACGCATTGATACTTTCGTTTAATAAATCAAACTCATTCAGAAAAACATTCAGAAATTTGAACATCCTACTGGCGGCACCAGAAGCGGGAACAAATTTCAACAGTTTTAAATTTGATTTATGGCTGTCAAAAAAATTAGCTTTAATTTTAAAATCCTTCTCTGAAAGTTTTAGAATCCCATTAAACACCGTTGCGGGCTCGACCAGCATCATTTTTGAAATGCCCTTTTTGAATGTGTTCAATTGCTTAAACACATTTTCAAATGGAATCGCATGGTTGTAAATTTGGACAAAATCAAGCGAAGACAAGCCCATTTCTTTAGTCTTTGTCAAGTCCTCAACAATTACAATGGCTTTTTCTAGTCTTAAATTCTTATCCCCGGAAAGTGTTATGAATGGTTTATTATTATCTATCAATGATTTTTTAAAAACGGCAAAAACAGCGTCCCGTCCTTCCGCCTTATCCCTTAAATCATCTTTTTCCCATGGCACATCAATGTCCGTAAGGAAAAACAAGTCATATTCATGTTCTTGGGCAGCTTTGTCTAATAAAGGATCACAGTAGTTGTAATATACCTCTGAAAAAACCTTAGTTACCAATAAATTTGTGTCGCAGAACAAATACTTGTTAGCGATGGACTGGCTGTAATTCTCAAATTTAGTTTGACCGTAAGCTATGGGTAGCATATCATCAACATCACAAATAAGTTGGCTACTATCCCATTTATCCTGTAGAAAATCCCTCGCAAATTCGGGAACCCAAGCTGTTTTATAGTGATCGGCAAGTTGTATTGCTAAAGTTGTTTTTCCAGTACTTTCTGGTCCAAACATGGCAATTTTTATAATTGCAGATTGCTCTTGTTTAAGATTTTTCTCCATTCTAAATAGGCTGAAATAGCTAAAATTGTAAAAATTAAATATTGTAATGATAACATCCCTAGTCCGCGATAAGCATACAAAGGAGTTACAATTATATCCCCAATAATCCAAAGGATCCAGTTTTCTATTTTCTTATTGGCCATATACCACATCCCGGTAAAAAATATTCCGGAGGCCACAATATCAATATAATTGTCTGTATTTATTTCATAGTCAAAAACCTTATAAATACCGAAAACTACAAAAATTGTAATAAAAAACAATCCTATCCCTATTAGTTTTTCTCTGTTATTTGTCCTTGTAATTGGCAGGTTGTCGCTGTCTTCTGTTTTTCGAGACCATTTATACCAGCCATAAATACTCATTATGGTAAAATACCCATTAATCATCATATCTCCTAAATAACCCGCTATAAAAAGAAGGTATACCGAAATTATTGTTGCGATTAATCCTGTGGGATAAACTAAAATATTTTCCTGTCTCGCGTACCACACGCTTAAAATTCCGAATACAAAGGCGATAAACTCCAATATAATATGGGTTGTAGAAACGTCTTGATACGCATTTAGAAAAAACTCTATCATTGTTTATGTTCGATTAGCTGTTGTTTAGTCCTTTCAAAGAAGTCAAAATCTCTTTCAAAAGCGGTTCCTATAACTACTAAATCAGCTCCAGAATCATAGGCATTTTGAATTCCGAGTAAATCTACAATTCCACCACCAACAATTAAAGGTATTTCGGTGTTTTTAGAGATTAAATCAATCATTTCTAAAGGAACTGCCTGTTTTGCACCGCTACCCGCTTCGAGATAAATCAACTTATTGCCCAGCATTTCGCCGGCTTGAGCCGTTGCAAGCACCAACTCCAAATTAGTTCTGTCCAATGGTTCTGTTTTACTTACCCTTTCTACAGCAGTTTCGTTGCCGCCATCTATTAAGATATAACCGGTAGGAATTATTTCAAGCTGGGTGCGCTTTAGAATAGGTGCTGCCTTTACCTGATGCCCTATTAAATAATCGGAATTTCTTCCTGATATCAAAGAAAGAAACAAAATGGCATCGGCCTCTTTAGAAATCTGAGACGGATTTCCAGGAAAAAGTACTATCGGCAAATTGACTTTTCGCTTTAAGCAAATAATTAATTCGTCTATAATATTATTTTCGACAAGGCTTCCACCAATGAAAATATGGGTTGCCGGAGATTGATTAATTTTATTTATAAGATCCTCTAAGACTGCCCATACTACTTTATCAGGGTCGATTAGAATAGCCAGTAGTTTCTGGTCGTTCGCTTTAGCTTTAAGGATTTGATTGTAAATTGAAGTCATTAGTTAATCCATTTATTAAGATTTGACAACTTTTATAAAGTTGTCAAATCATTTATATTTTTTTTAATCCTCAATAAAAAAATCTCTTTCAATTGAGTCTATTTTACTCCCATATTCCAAATGACAGTATATAAAATTATCGATGTCGTCAAAATAACTAATCAATTCTTCTTTTAATAATTTCGTCTCTTTATTTGATATCGTATTATGATAAGAGGACCATCTCCAATCTCTAAAATCTTTAACCAAGTTATGTTTATGCGCATTGGTATTAATATAACACGCTAATTCTCTTAAATAATTTTCGTCTTCTACTCTAACGCGTTTAAATGGGGTTTGAAAAAGGGTTCCGATTCTGTTTTTCTCTTTGTTAAAAGCCATTGCGTAACTTTGAAAAAACTTTCTAAATTGATGACTTACGATATCGTGTGTGGTTTTTTGTTGATTTGGCAATTTTTCAGTTGTTAGATTTGACAACTTTCCAAAAGTTGTCAAATCTGTCAAATTATTAACTTTTATCATAAAATGAAAATGATTTCCTAATAAATTATAGGCATAAATTTTTACATAATCGGACAAGTATTTATCGAACTGACGAATAAAATAAGTGTAATTCTCATTAGATGTAAACATCGGTTTTCGGTCTACTGTTCTATTATAAACATGATAAATTCCATCGTTTTCAAATCTGGTGTAATAATGTTCCTTTTTTGTCATGTTTTGGGATTTTATCTGTGTTTTGTTTTTAAAATTCAGATTTGACAACTCAGATTTGACAACTTTTAAAAAGTTGTAAAATCTTGTCAAACCTTCTCGAAAGCATAGACTAAAGTAAAGTTATCGATCTCTTCAAAATAAATCTTGAACTCTTTTATTATGCTATCAAAATGCAGTTCAGCTTGGCCCAATCTATCCTGCAACTCAAAAGTACCAACTTTAATATGATCTTTAAAACTAATTCCTTTTTCGTTTCTGATTTTAAAAATGGATTCTTTGACGCCCCAAATTACGGTTAGCTTGCGAATGTAATCTTCTTTATTTTCAGCTTCGAAGCTTCGAGATAGAAATTGATTTTCTGAATCACAAAATTTATCGGCGATACGAATGATTTTATCTCGTTGCAATTCGATATCGATTCCAACGGTTTCATTACTAACAATAATGGCTGAAAAATGATGAGAATGGGTAATGGAAATGTGCTTATCATCTGTTAGATGTGGTTTCCCGAATTCATCATAATACAAATCTAAATCATTGTATCCCGCTTTCTGTAATAGTTGACGAACGCTGAGAAAACCGCGTTGATGCAGTTCAGATTTCATGCTTGTTAGACGAAGTTTATTTTTGTCGTTTAGAATTACTGTCTCAAATAACTCATTATAAGATTCGGTAATTTTCCAAACGAAAATTTTTGTCGAGGAATTAAAGTGTATTGTTTTGATTAAAGGCATGTTACTTACTTGATTTCGTAGCCCCGATGGAAACGGCATCCTTTTTATCCTGAATTCAGTTCAGGATCCTAAACTGAATTCAGGATAAAAAGATACAGTGAACAGCGGGAATAGCTCCTGAAAATAAAATTCAGGTTAATTTAAAGTTTATTTTATTGATTTATAAAAGATTACACTCCTAAACAATTCATAAATAGGCGGGAATATTTTTATAATCATAACTTATTCCGTAATTTTGCAAAAAATTTACACTTACAAATATACTATAAATGAGTACTACAACTATGCCTTTTGTGGCTTTCAAAGTAAAAGACATTTCTCTAGCAGCCTGGGGAAGAAAAGAAATTGAACTAGCTGAAGCTGAAATGCCAGGTTTAATGGCCCTTCGCTCTGAATATAAAGATGAACAACCACTTGCTGGATCTCGTATTGCGGGATGCTTACACATGACAATCCAAACTGCAGTTTTAATCGAGACTTTAATTGCTCTTGGTGCTGAAGTAACTTGGTCTTCTTGTAACATTTTCTCTACCCAAGATCAAGCTGCTGCTGCTATGGCTGCTGCTGGTATTCAAGTTTACGCTTGGAAAGGGTTGAACGAAGTTGATTTTGACTGGTGTATCGAGCAAACATTATTCTTTGGTGAAGACAGAAAACCATTGAATATGATTCTTGATGACGGTGGAGATTTGACTAATATGGTTATCGACCGTTACCCAGAATTAGTTGCTGGAATTAAAGGTTTGTCTGAGGAGACTACAACTGGAGTTCACAGATTATACGAAAGAGTAAAAGCTGGAACTTTACCAATGCCAGCTATCAACGTGAACGACTCGGTTACTAAATCGAAATTTGACAACAAATACGGTTGTAAAGAATCTGCAGTTGATGCAGTTCGTCGTGCAACTGATATTATGCTTGCTGGTAAAAGAGTGGTTGTATGTGGATATGGTGATGTAGGAAAAGGTACTGCTGCTTCTTTTAGAGGTGCTGGATCTATTGTTACCGTTACTGAAATCGATCCAATTTGTGCATTACAAGCTGCAATGGACGGTTTTGAAGTTAAAAAGTTAAACACTGTTGTTGGAAATGCTGATATAGTAATTACTACAACTGGAAATAAAGATATTGTTCTTGGTTCTCACTTCGAGCAAATGAAAGATAAAACTATCGTTTGTAACATAGGCCACTTCGATAACGAAATTGCTGTTACTTGGTTAAACACAAACCATGGCGGTTCTAAAGTGGAAATCAAACCACAAGTAGACAAATATACTATCGATGGTAAAGACATCATCCTTTTAGCTGAAGGTCGTTTAGTTAACCTTGGTTGTGCTACAGGTCACCCAAGTTTTGTAATGAGTAACTCCTTTACAAACCAAACTTTGGCTCAAATCGAATTGTGGAAAAACAGTGCAGCATACAACAATGACGTATACATGTTACCAAAACACTTAGACGAGAAAGTAGCCATGTTACACCTTGCTAAATTAGGAGTTGAGTTAGAGACTTTACGTGACGATCAAGCAGCTTACATAGGCGTTGAAGTTTCAGGTCCATTCAAACCAGAATACTACAGATACTAGTCCTATTTGTCATTCCAACAAAGAATCAATCTAATTTTATATTTATAAAAACCCTTGCTGAAAAGTGAGGGTTTTTGTTTTTGGGCGTGACCCTTTTAGTTTCTTCGTCGTTCCTCCTCGCAACAAGGGGTCGGGCTATACGTTTCAATCTTTACTCCACTGCGTTTCATAAAGGATTTCCACTGCTATCCCTCACGCAGCAATATTTAAACAATATTGTAATTTCTTACTAAGAATCAATCATCCTCACAATGGCTTTTCAAACAAAGAGAAACCCTATAAAATAGTTTTATAAATATGTATATTTGATAAAAAGACCAACATCAAGCTAATTAGAAAGACAATCCAAAAAAAAGAAATAAAAAAGAAAAATCCCATATTATTTTTGTTACTGTTTATGACAAGTCAAATTTGGGCTCAAGATAACATGAACTATGAGGACCAAAAGGAAACATTTAAATTAGCAAAAAAAACGGTAGCATATCCAGACTATTTAACTGCCGCCCGATTATACACATTTGTTTATGCAGCAAACCCTAACACTCAAATTGCCCAAATTGCCATCAAAAAAGCAGACTCTTTAAAAGCTATTTTTAGAAAGGACAAAATAAATAGTTTAATAGGGAATTGGCAATGGATTTATAAAGAAGCAAATTGGGCGATAAGAGATGATGGGGTAGTTGCTAAAATGATAACCATAACTACTGATGAAATTCTGTTTTACGAATTATATCGTGATTCAAAAAAATGGGATTTAGTCAAAACAGAGAAGATTGATTTTTCTGAAAATCCAGATTCGTATTCTTTTACCGAATTCTTGTATTCAAACAAAGAAGTTTGGGAGTATACTATAAACAAAGATTCAGGTGAATTAACAGCATTTTACATTGGTGAAAAAATAGAAGATAAGGATACTCAATTAGTTTGTGGCAATCCAATGCTTTATTATTTCAAATTGCAATAAGTATTTGTCAAGTGGATAATAATAATAATAATAATACTCCAATCAATACTATAAACCGCAATAGACGAAACGCTGCCATCATAAAATCGATATCAATATTTAGACGCGCTACAGTTTGTTTAAACATCTTGATACCTCTAAGCACCCGTCATTCCAATAGACACTAAACAGTCACATAATCCGTTTCACACTTCGACTGCCTCTCCCCGCCAAGGCTAGAGTGAGGGAATTAATTCCGGTTCAACTTCAACTAAAACTGTTGTAATCTATCACTTGTTCTATCCTTCCTTAGGAGTCTACAGCTCCCTCTGCTCCTAAATCTAGACTGCAAGCTTGACCTAAAAATACGTTTGCAGCCAAATCACGATTAACCGATAACTACAATTAACACTCCCTTTTTAGCCATTTAATCAGATTATTTAACTAACTTACATTTTAATTTTCAGCATAATACATTCAAATTGTTAAGCTAAATCGCTTAACAATTTACCTGTTAATTAAGCTTTGAGCCATTTTCTATAATTGTTCCTAATACTCCCTATCATGAAAGCACAAAATGTCAGTCAAAAATTAATAAGCTCTCACCTCATTTCGGGTGAGATGATTCCCGGAACTGAAATCGGGTTAAAAATTGATCAAGTACTACTTCAAGATGCCACTGGTACGCTGGTCATGCTAGAGTTAGAAGCTTTTGAACTTAAAAAAGCCAAACCTGAAATAGCTGTTCAGTACGTCGATCACAACTTGCTACAAACAGATTATAAGAACATGGACGACCATCTTTTTTTACAGTCGGCAGCGGCACGTTTTGGATTCTGGTTTAGCAGACCTGGAAACGGAATTAGCCATGTGGTTCACATGGAACGTTTTGGCAGACCTGGCAAAACACTCTTAGGATCAGACAGTCATACGCCTGCAGGAGGTGGTATTGGGATGCTTGCCATAGGAACGGGTGGTTTAGATGTTGCTCTTGCAGCAGCAGGTGAGCCTTATTATGTAAAAATGCCAAAAGTAATGGGTATCAAATTAATCGGTAAACTATCTGACTGGGTGAGCGCTAAAGACATTGTTTTAGAAATGCTTCGCAGATACAATGTCACTGGCGGACGCGGTTATATATTAGAATATTATGGTCCTGGTTTAAAAACGCTCAGCGCATGGGATCGCCATGTCATCGCTAATATGGGTACAGAACTAGGCGCAACAACTTCTGTTTTTCCGTCTGACGACATTACTCGCGAATTCCTAAAACAGGAAGAAAGAGAAGACCAATGGGAGCTACTGGAAGCAGACGAAGGCGCCACTTATGATAAAGAAATTGAAATTGATCTGGCTACCGTAGAGCCTTTGATTGCACTTCCCGGAAGTCCTGGCGATGTCGTTACAGTTAGGGAAGTGAGTGGGTTAAGTGTAAACCAGGTGGTATTAGGCTCCTCCGCAAATCCAGGATTGCGTGATTTCTGGATTGTCTCCGAAATATTAAAAAAACACGCTATTTCTCCTGAAATCTCTTTTGATGTCAATCCATCTTCGCGCCAAGTATTAGATAATTTAATGGAAATGGGAGCTTTGGGTCCATTAATCGCTGCCGGCGGACGTCTTCATCAATCTGGTTGTATGGGATGCATAGGCATGGGACAAGCTCCTGCCACGAACACTATTAGCCTAAGAACTATGCCCCGAAATTTCCCAGGACGGTCTGGCACATTAGACGATAAAATATATTTGTGTAGCCCAGAAACAGCGGCCGCAGCCGCATTGACAGGAAAAATAACAGATCCAAGAGATCTTGAAACACTACTAAACATCTCCTACCCACAATGGAAAGAACCCGCTAAAATAAAGATTGTCAAGGAGATGCTCATCGCCCCAAATGGCGGTGAAACCAAATTGATCAAAGGACCAAACATCCAAACACTTCCCTTATTTGAACCGCTACCAGATACGCTAGAAGTCCCGATTTTATTGAAAATGGGAGATGATATTTCTACAGATGGTATTCTAAAGGCGGGAGCTGAAGTATTACCATTGCGCTCCAATATTCCAGAAATAAGCAAGTACTCCTATTATGCCATTGATCCAACTTTCTATGATCGAGCCATCGAAAACCAAAAGGAACACAAGGGTTATTGTGTTATAGCCGGCGATAATTTTGCACAAGGGTCAAGTAGGGAGCATGCCGCTTTAGCGCCAAAATATCTCGGTCAAAAATTTGCTGTAGCTAAATCTTACGCTCGTATTGGTTGGCAAAACTTAATTAACTTCGGAATTGTTCCTTTTGAGTTTAAGAATCCTGCAGACTGGGACAAACTGGAACAAGGTGATGTTTTAAACATAGAAGGATTACGGGCGGCAATCAAGAATAACGATCTAGTAACCGCTACGGTAAAGGGAAAAGATATTAAAATCATTCTCACTTATACGATCAGCGAAAGACAAGCTGAAATTATCTTAAAAGGTGGGGTCATTAATTTAGTGAAACATCAATGATGTATCAAACGGGCGTCTTTCTGATCTTTTTTGAAATGTAAAATTGCACAATTTATGCAAATCTATCTATTATAAAGCAAAAAAAC
>NZ_AJXL01000099.1 GCF_000264055.1 Flavobacterium sp. ACAM 123
ATCTTTTTCGCCTCGATAATCACTTTTCGTGTTTCTCGAAGCGGATGCAAAAGTACAACTTCTTTTGTTTCTCGCAAGAAAAATTTAAAGTTTTTTTGAAGATTTAAATCCTCATTTTCTTTATCTCCTCTTACCAGTCTTTCAACGAACTTTGCATGTTTTGCGGGGTGCAAAGATAATAAGCTAATTCGAATTCTACAAGCTTTTTTTTGATTTATTTTAGAAATAATTTCCAACCTAATCCTTCAATCACCTGCCACTCTTCTACTGAACTTATTCGCTGTTGCGGGTGCAAAAGTACACTCTTTATGCGCTAATACAAGCTTTTTTATTGACTATTTTTTGATGTAATCGCAACACTAGGTTTAACTCACTGGAAATACGCTTTTTGAAGACGAAAGTTTTTTCCCTTCCCCTCCCGAAGTGTCGGGACTCTGCGCAGGAGAGGGTGACTTTATGGATGGAGTTTGTGTATTTTTACCATTCCTTACTACTATACAATAACAAACCTACTCTTGATTCACACACCGATTGGCACCTCATATTATATAGACTACTATATCTAAGCGTTGTTTTTAGCAAAATTATATATAATCTCGAAATGTTCCTCCTGAAATACTACTCGCATAGCCCCGATAGCAGTGCAAATCCTATCGAGCCGGCGTTCGGCGAGGTAGATTGTAACGAATAGCGGGAAATAGCTCCTGAAAATAAATTAATCACTCCCTATATATAGGTATAGCCTCTTTTTTTATTCAGGGGCACGCCCAAGCCATTTTATGGTGTTGCCCGCTGTGCTTTGGCTTCCCAGAAATCATTGAGCTTATCAATATCTACAGGCTGTGCCGGTGGTTGGTTCTGTAATCTCCCAGATTCAAAGGCTCTTGCCAGTATGGTTTCAATCAAAAAGTCTTCATTAGATTCATAAGGAGCAAATTCACTTTTCAAATTAATATCAAACATACTGGCTGCGGTGCTAGACCAAAAGGCTTTCCACCCGCTTTTCAGTGTTTTTACCAGTTCGTAAGTCGTGGTACCCGTTTGACGGTGGATTAGCTTTACCAATATTCGGCCTTGACTGCGCGACAATTTTTTAAGCTTTGCTTCAAATTCGTCATTGAGGTAACTTTCCACTATCTTGAAATACTTCTTCTTTTCTCTATTGGTGGAAAGCCTTGTCATACCTTTATTTAAAAGCGTTAATCTTTCGGAAGCCAATTTAGCATAAGGATAGGTTATATAGACTCTGCTTTGCAAAATCAGAAATCGTTTCTTGGCATCGGGATCCAACTTTTCTTTTGAAACAATAATTTCTTCGAGTTGAATCGTGTCATTAAGCACTTCGTCAGTATCCACTAAAACATAACCCATCTTTGTAGTGTCTTTAGAAATAACCTGTCCATGGGCCACTACCGTTAATAAAAGAAAGAAAAGCGAAAATCTAATAAACTGCATACAGAAAAATTTTATCGTAAAATTATACATTATATCTGCAAGTGTAATGCCAATTCTATAATTTAGCAAAAAATATATATTTTATGAGCACTAAATCGATATTAAAGAAATCCTCTATTACATTTTTAGAGCAATATTTAAACAACGCCTCCCCGACAGGCTTTGAAGCTGAAGGACAGAAATTATGGATGGAGTACTTAAAACCTTATGTTGATACCTTTATAACGGACACTTACGGAACAGCAGTGGGAATTATTAATCCTGACGCCCCTTATAAGGTAGTGATCGAAGGGCATGCCGATGAAATTTCCTGGTATGTTAATTATATCACTGACGATGGTTTAATATATGTTATTCGTAATGGAGGTTCAGACCACCAGATTGCTCCTTCAAAACGCGTTAACATTCATACTAAGAAAGGAATTATCAAAGGTGTTTTTGGATGGCCGGCTATTCATACCCGAAAAGGAGAAAAAGAAGAAAACGCTAAAATCAGCAATTTGTTCATCGACATAGGTTGTGAAACAAAAGAAGAGGTGGATAAAATGGGCGTTCATGTAGGATGTGTAATCACTTACCCAGATGAATTCATGATTCTAAACGAGAATAAATTTGTTTGTCGCGCCATTGATAACCGTATGGGTGGCTTTATGATTGCCGAAGTAGCTCGTTTATTGCATGAAAACAAAGTGAAATTGCCGTTCGGATTGTACATCACTAATTCAGTTCAGGAAGAAGTAGGTCTTCGTGGTGCAGAGATGATTACTAAAACCATCAAACCAAACGTAGCTATTGTTACTGACGTATGTCATGACTCTACTACTCCAATGATTGAGAAGAAGGTGGAAGGAGAAACAAAAATTGGAAAAGGACCAGTTGTTACTTATGCACCCGCAGTTCAAAATAACCTGAGAGAACTAATTCTAGAAACTGCCGAAGAGAAGAAAATTCCTTTTCAGCGTCTCGCTTCTTCAAGAGTTACTGGAACAGACACGGATGCATTTGCGTATAGCAATGGTGGTGTGGCTTCGGCTTTGATTTCACTTCCTTTGCGTTACATGCATACGACTGTCGAAATGGTACACCGTGATGATGTGGAAAATGTTATCAAATTAATATATGAAACGCTATTGAAGATAGAGAACAACGAAACGTTTTCTTATTTTAAATAGGGTTAGTAGCTATTCCTGCTATCTGCTTTATCTTTTTCTGGTTTCTAAAACGAAACCAGAAAAAGGATATCGCTTCTATCAGGGCTAAAAAAAACCGCAACTCCATCAAGGGTTGCGGTTTTCTTATCTATTTTGTATTTGCTTTTTTATCTATTCTCTAAATAAGTCAAGACGTTTTTTTCAATTCGTTCATTGATATTTGAAATGTCAGCCTTTACGAATTTTTCACCAAGGATTTTTTCATATAATTCAATATACCTTTCAGAAACTGTTTCAATGTATTCATCAGACATATCAGGAATTTGTTGTCCCTCTAAACCTTGAAAACCATTCTGAATTAACCAACGGCGTACAAATTCTTTTGACAATTGTTTTTGCTCCTCTCCTTTGTCTTGTCTTTCTTGATATCCTTCTGAATAAAAGTAGCGAGAAGAATCAGGCGTATGAATTTCGTCAATAAGAACAATAACTCCATCTTTAGTTTTACCAAATTCATATTTGGTGTCCACCAATATCAATCCACGGCTTGCTGCAATTTCAGTTCCTCTTTGAAATAAAGCTCTCGTATATTTTTCTAAAACTAAATAATCGGCTTCAGAAACGATTCCTTTAGACAGAATGTTTTCTCTCGAAATATCAGCATCGTGTTCTCCATTATCTGCTTTTGTTGTCGGCGTAATTATAGAAGTTGAAAATTTATCATTTTCTTTTAATCCTTCCGGCATTGGCACACCGCAAATTTCTCTTTTACCAAGCGCATATTCACGCGCCGCATGACCAGATAAGTATCCACGAATCACCATTTCTACTTTAAAAGGCACACATAAATGACCGACAGCTACACTAGGATCCGGAGTTGCAATCAACCAATTCGGAACAATATCTTGGGTTAATTCCATGAATTTAGTAGCAATTTGGTTCAAAATCTGACCTTTGTACGGAATTCCTTTTGGCAACACCACATCAAAAGCAGAAAGTCTATCTGTGGCAACCATAACTAAAAGGTCGTCATTGATATTATAAACTTCCCGTACTTTACCTCGATACACCGATTTTTGATTTGGAAAATTAAAATTAGTGGTTGTTATTGTATTGCTCATTATAATTGTTGTTGCGTTATCGTTTTTAATAGCTGCAAATTTATAATTATTTCAAACCAATTCCATAAAAAAGAGTCCTTTTTACGAACTCTATTTTTCAAGAAGTGTTTTATTGAATAAATCAAGGATTCGGCTGTATTCATCAACCCACGAGTAGGTTTCTTTAAAGCCATGCGCTTCAACAGGAAATGAGGATAGACTCCAGTTTTTCTTGCCCAGCTCAATAAAACGTTGTGATAAACGAACGACATCTTTATACTCCACATTATTATCCACCATTCCATGAAGCATCAATAAATTTCCCTGTAAATTATCAGCGAAATAAATTGGCGAACTTTTTTTGTAAGCATCCGGATCTGTTTCTGGGAAATTAAGGATATTCCCTGTGTATCCATGATTGTAGTGTGCCCAATCCGTTACCGAGCGTAATGCAGCACCTGATTCAAACTCATTAGGTTTTGTCAACATGGCCATTAGGGTAATAAAACCACCATAAGATCCGCCATACATTCCTACTTTTTCAGGATTAATTCCCAAGTTTTCTACCAAATAATTTTTACCCCCAATTTGATCTGACAAATCTTTCCCTCCCATAAATCGGTAAATCCCGGTTCTAAAGTCACGTCCATATCCATCACTTCCTCGATAATCGATATCTAAAACAGTGTACCCTAAATCAGTCAATAAATTGTGAAACATATACTCTCTATTGTAACTGCTCCAATAATTATGAGCATTTTGCAAATAACCGGCACCATGAACAAAGAGTATTGCTGCTTTATTTGCTTTGTACTTTTGGGGTTTGTATAATCTGGCATAGACTGCAGTTCCGTCCTGCGCTTTAAAAGTGATTACTTCAGGAGTACGCCATGCATAGCCTTTGAATACTTCGGTTGTAGAATTCGTTATTTGGCGAAGCGTCGTGCTTTTTTTGTTTTCACCAATAAATAATTCCCAAGGCTCGTTTTTAAACGAATAGCGAACCAATAAAGTGCTTTCATCCGGCGAAAGCGTCACTTCATGAGCTCCGTCTTTAATCAAAATTGGTTGCAAATCACCACCAGAAATACCTAATTTATAGAAACCCCTATTTCCTGGATGCGTTGTGTTAGTCGTTAAATAAAAAGCACTCTTATCTTTTGAAAGGCGTACTTCCCGAACTTCCCAATCTCCTTTTGTGTGTTGTTTTTTAATTTTTGTCTTAAGGTTGTAGGTATATAAGTGAGAATATCCCGTTGCTTCTGATTGAAAGTAAATGGTTTCATTATCTCCCAAAAAATCTAAAGTTCCTGAACTGTAAGCATAAGATGGAATACCAGGCCCTCCGATCCACGCTTCATCATGCTGATGGTCTAGTTCGTCAAAACTACCTTTTTCTAAATTCAATTGTACAATCCAGCGGTCTTTATTGTCCTGACTTCTAATCTCTGTTATAGCGTATGAACCGTCTTCACTATAAATAGGTTCTTGTACAAAAATTAATTTATCCTCTTTTTCCTTATTTTTAAGATTCTCATATAATTTATAATACTCTGGAGCATCTTGCATATGACTTAATGAACCAAAATTTATAAAATAAACGGAATCTTTTGCAACCGAATAGATTCCGAATTTAGAAGTAGTTAAATTAGCTATTGAAACTTTTTCTTTTGTATTCTGAACCTCGTTATATCCATCTGCAGTGATAAAAATTTCCATTTTTTCACTTTTTAAATTCGTTTCTTTAGTGAGCCTGAATGTCGCAAAATTACCTTTCGGACTCATTTTTAAACTCTGGAAAATACTTGTCCCGTAAAAATATTCTTTTGGGAAGTCAGCTTTATTTTCCTCTTTCTTTGCCGCAATATATTTTTTCTTTGTTTCCTGGTCGCGTATAAATTGAAACAATTCTTTTTGCTGACTTTTCAAAAAAGTTTCTTTATCCTCTTCTTTTTCCTTTTCTTTTCCTTTTTTGAAATTAGTAACTTGGATAAGTGTCCCTTGCTTTGTATCAAATTTAAGGATGTTTTCGTTTTGCATAAAAAACAAAACTCCATTATCCTTCCCTAGTTGTAAATTAGAAATTGGATTAGATTGTTGCAGTAGTTTTTTTATCGTTTTATTTTGGATAGAGTACGAGTACAGCGTCCCTTTATCAATATAGTAAGCGATATCAGTATATGGTTTACTTTTAAAATCCATTTTAGAAAATGCAGCTTCTTGAGAAGAAGTCAATTGGGGTTTTACCATATTCTTATCCCAAAAATACGTAGCGGCTTCTAATTCATTATTTGGATTCCAATCAAAATAAATTTTCTTGCCGTCCAAAGACCACCGTCCACTTGTTGGTTGAGAACCAATAAATTCATCCCCTTTCATTATTTCTTCTAACTTCAGATTCTGACTTTGCCCCGTTAAAGCAAGGATAAGAAATGCTAGAATAAAGATACATTTGGTCATTTTTATGTAATTTAGTTTACACAAAAATACACTTTGAATACTATAAAAACAATTCTACTTTATAATCGAAAGACGGTTGTCGTTTTGCGGTTCAAAACTCTTTCCAATAAAAACTTTGCGACACCATCTGCATCGTTAGTTCCGATTATCTCTAGGTGGGAAAGCTTACTTTTTAAACTGTCAGGAGCATTTCCCATTACTAAACCAACCGCAGTGGCATTCAACATTCTTTCATCATTGTACCCGTCACCAAAAGAAATGGTCTCGTGAAAATTTGAATTTTCTATTTCCAGAATCCTAGCAATAGCTAAACTTTTATCAACACTCTTGTCCATAAATTCCAAACAAAGCGGTAAACTAAATGCGTGACTAAAAACATCTGAATGCTTTTCTACTATTTTATCTCTCAGCTCCATTAATCTAGAATGACGATCATGTGTAAAAAACATTTTTATGGCACTCAAATCTTCTATTGTATCAAAATTCACAAGCTCAGGCAAATAATTTAATTCTGCCTGAAAACTGTTTAAGGCTTCATTGTGCTTGTTAGTCAGCCAGATATTTTCCTTAAACAAAACTGTTGTAAATCCAGAATCAATACCAAGAGACAAAACGGACTTTATAGCTTCACTATTTATGTCTAAAGAAAAAAGAAGTTCTTTTTGCGGGGAGTGAATTCGTGCCCCATTAGATGTCACTAAGTATACCGGACATCCTAAGCCGGCAACAATGGGCAACGCATCGAGATGATGACGTCCTGTAGCGATAATCAAAAGATAGCCTTGATTGTGAAGCTCTTGAAAAACCGATTTAGTATATTCTGATATTATATGATGTTGATTTAACAAGGTCCCGTCTAAATCACTTATTACTACCTTTATTCTCTTTTGCATATTGCTTTTTGTTATTCCAATTCCATTACAAATTTTCCTCAATATAAATAAACCACAAAAGAAATTGTCAAATTGACTTTTACTGTAGCATATATTTAACTTTTATTTATTCGGCTATGGAAGTGTCTTATATTTTAAAATGAGAAGCACATGCCAAAAAATTATTTAAAAACAGATTGCCTTATTATCCTACCAAATAAACGATATCCCATTCCAAATCTTAGGAAACTAAGTCCATTAGCATCAAAACCGATTGTATACCTTTTAAAATTTTTAGGCGGATTTTCTGCAATTTTAAGTAGTTCCCGAATAATTTGTGGTTTCAAACCCGTATTTTTTTTAGTTTTAATTTCCAATATCAAACTTATTTTCTCCATTAAATTATTGTAAGAGGGTAAGGATGATTGATTAGATTTAACTACATTTTTTTGAAAATTGGTCTGTGTATTTCCAAATTGAACTGTGGAAACGCTGATATTAAAATCGATTAATTCATAGGCCATGCACTCAGAAAAACTTTCAACTGCATGTTTCGTAGCATGGTAAAAACTCCCTAATGGCAAGTTCACTAAACCTGCAATGGAACTTATATTAATAAAGTGTCCCTTTTTCCGGGCTCTGAATTCAGGAATAAATGCTCTGCAGACTTTTACAACTCCAATCCAGTTTACATCAACAATCGTATTGATTTCAGCATCCTCAGATAATTCTACAAAACTTCTGTACCCTACTCCAGCATTATTAATTACAACGTCTATTATTTTAAAATCTTCAATTATTTTTTTCTTGGCGAGCGCGATGCTTTCAGTGGAAGTCACATCCAGCAAGTAACAACTTATGTTTTCTACACCTTCAAGCTCTTTCCCATGATCCATGTGAATCATAGTGGCAATAACATTCCAGCCATTTTTAGCAAAATGCAATGCTATCTCTTTCCCAATACCTCCGGAAGCTCCAGTTATGAGTACGTTCTTCAATGTGTCTGTTTTAAGCTTTATTATCGCACTACAATTAAACGCAAGGTTTTACTATTTATGCAACAACAAGAGTTAAATATTATATTAAAAAATACGACCCCTAGCGGGGCCGTACATAGCACTGATTTTACTATCTGAAAAATATACTTTTTATTTTTATTCTGGATTTTCCGTATATTTATAAGCATCCAATACTTTCTTAACTAATCGGTGTCTTACTATGTCTTTATCATCCAGATATACGATTCCGATTCCTTCAATATCTTTTAAAACCAACAAAGCCTCCTTCAAACCTGAAATGGTTCTTCGTGGCAAATCAACTTGTCCCGGATCACCAGTTACCATGAATTTTGCACTTTTCCCCATACGGGTCAGAAACATTTTCATTTGGGAATGTGTTGTATTTTGCGCCTCGTCCAAAATCACAAAAGCGTGATCCAGCGTCCGTCCTCGCATAAAGGCAAGCGGGGCAATTTGAATGATCCCTTTCAAAATATAATCTTCCAGTTTTTCATTTGGTATCATATCCCTTAAAGCGTCGTACAGCGGCTGCATGTAAGGATCTAATTTTTCTTTCATATCTCCTGGAAGAAACCCCAAGTTCTCCCCTGCTTCCACTGCCGGACGGGTAAGAATAATGCGCTTTACCTGTTTTTCTTTCAATGCTTTTACGGCCATTGCTACCCCCGTATAGGTTTTTCCAGTTCCTGCTGGACCTACAGCAAAAACCATATCATTTTTATTTATTGTGTCAACAAGCAATTGCTGGTTAGGTGTCATAGCCTTAATAATTTTACCACCAACACCGTGAACCAGGATTTTGTCATTAATTAGAACTCTTTTATCGTCCTGACTTTCGCCTAAAATAACACGCTCAATAACATTATTATCTATGTTGTTGTATCGTGTAAAGTGCAGCATTAGCCGTTGAAAACGATTTTCGAACTCGTCTAAGATTTCTTTTTCCCCAAATGCCTTTAAAGTAGTTCCTCGAGCAACGATCTTAAGCTTTGGGTAATATTTTTTAATTGTTTCAAGATGAGTGTCTTGAGCGCCCCAAAATTCTTTTGGCGCGATGTCTATGAGCTCGATTATTCTTTCGTTCAAAAGTTGTAGTTTTATATAAAAATTAATCAATTAATAAATACAATCCGTTTTGGTTTTAAACCTTCCTATTATTTCCGGTATTATTTGGAATTTGTTTTTTGTTTTTTGCTTTTTTGAATTTACTATTATTAGATTTGCATCACTCAAATTTAATGAAAATTAGGTTTAGAATACACCATAAGTTATAAAAAATATATGTCAATAATTACCCTTACTACCGATTACGGCTTAAAAGACCACTTTGTTGGTGCGTTGAAAGGGAAAATATTATCGGAGTATCCTGAAGTTTCCATCATAGACATTTCGCATCATATTGATCCATTCAACACAGTTGAAGCTAGTTACGTCATTAGTGCGGCCTATTCGAGTTTTCCCAAAGGAACTGTGCATTTAATAGGTGTGGATATGGAGTTGAATAAAGAGAACCAGCATATTGTCATGCAATGGAATGACTCTTACTTCATTGCTGCCGATAACGGTATTCTTAGCATGCTTTCGCAAAAAATTGTACCACAAAGAATGGTTGCCATCAACATTCATGACCGCTTACCTAGCGAAGCGACTGGCTTGGATGTTTTTGTTTTGGTAGCCTGTCATATCGCCAAAGGCGGATTATTAAATGTCATTGGAAAAGAAATCAATAGCCTGAAGCAAATAACCGAATTAAAAGCCGCTATTTCTGATGACAACAATATATTAAAAGGCCATGTCGTTTATATAGATCATTTTGGCAACGTGGTGACCAACATCAGTAAAAGACAGTTCGTGGAATTTGCCAAAGGCAGACCCTATGAGATTATAATGAAAACTAAAAACATCAAAACCATTTTGCCCAATTACTCCGCGATTGCCAATTCTGATAAATATCAGATCAAGAATTATGAAGGTGAAAAACTGGCGATTTTTAATGAAGCCGGTTTTCTCGAAATCGCTATTTTCAGAAGTAACCCGTCTAAAGTGGGCTCAGCAAATAGCCTATTGGGGTTAAATTATAGAGATGTCGTTGCTATCCAATTTAAGAATTAAAGATTACCCTAAAGAGAAAAGATCTAAAAAAAACAATCGTTAATCATAAAACACATGTTTGTACGAATAGTAAAATTGAGTTTTCACGAAGAAAACATTCCCGCATTCCTGGAAAATTTCGAATCAATTAAAGAACGTATCCGGTGTGCTCCTGGAAACCGTTTATTAGAGCTATATCAGGACAAAGAGAACAAAAGTATCTTTTTTACATATAGCTATTGGGATACCGAATCAGATTTAGAAAATTACAGAAATTCTGAGTTCTTCAATGAAGTTTGGACTTTTACGAAAAAATTATTCAATGGTAAACCTGAGGCTTGGAGTGTGGACAAGTTAGCCAGTTTGCAGTAATCAGTTTACAGCAGCCTTGTAATAAAGGGTACTTTTTAGAAAACGATAAGAGATAGAAAATAAAACTTTGCGCCTTAGCATCTCTGCCAGCGGCAGAGCAATCTTTGGCAAATTAAACAACATACATGAAAGCCTTATTATTAAAAGAAATTAAGTCCTTTTTTGGATCCCCAATAGGTTATTTGGTAATCGCACTATTTCTGATTCTGAACGGATTATTCCTTTGGGTTTTCGAAGGAGACTACAACATCCTGAACACCGGTTTTGCTAATATGACACCATTTTTCACTTTAGCCCCCTGGATTTTAATTTTCCTGATTCCTGCGGTAACCATGCGCAGCTTTTCCGATGAGAAAAAGCAGGGAACACTGGAGTTGCTTTTAACAAAACCCTTGAGTCTCTGGCAGATTGTCAACGGGAAATTTCTCGGTGCAGTACTACTCATTGTAATGGCTATTATTCCGACGTTCATTTATGTAGAAGTGATCTCCAACTTAGGAATGCCCGCAGGAAATATAGATATGGGAAGTACAATTGGTTCTTATGTCGGACTGTTGTTCCTGGTTAGTGCATATTCTTCCATCGGAATTTTCACGTCTACCCTATCCGATAATCAAATCGTGGCTTTTATCCTCTCCGTATTTTTGTGTTTCTTTTTCTATTTTGGCTTTGAAAGCATAGCCTCGCTAACCCACTCTTTTTCAACTCTAATCTCCGCTTTTGGAATGCAAGATCACTTTAAAAGTATGGGGCGTGGCGTGATTGACACCAGAGACGTGCTGTATTTTTTGAGTATAACGGTGTTATTTCTTTCGTTTACTGTCTATAATCTTAAATCTTTCAAATTATAATGGTACCACTTAAAAAAAGCAACCTAAAATCGGTATTGATTACAATCGGACTTTTGCTGATTATAAACGCGATCGGAAACCAGTTTTTTCATCGTTTTGATTTAACAAAGGATCATAGATATACCCTATCCACCACTTCTTTAGACATAGTCAGAGAAGTGAAAGAACCGCTGTATATCAAAATATACCTACAAGGAGATTTGCCCCCTGAATTCAAAAGGCTGCAGCAAGAAACGCAGCAGCTATTGGAAGAATTTCAAGCCTATAACCAAAATATCGTTTTCGAATTCATCGATCCATTGGAAAACGAAGATGCCAGTATGGATAACATCAAAGAGTTGTACCGAAAGGGATTAACTCCTGTAAATATAACAGTTGATGACAAGGGAAAACAGTCGCAAGCCATGGTCTTTCCATGGGCTGTCGCGGTATATCAAAACAAAGAAGTCAATATTCCGTTATTGAAAAACCGAATGGGCGCTACGACCACTGAAATGGTCATAGGTTCGGTACAACATCTCGAATATTCGATATCGGATGCCTTCAATAAAGTTACCACGGTGAAGCAAAAAACGGTTGCCGTAATCAAAGGCAACGGTGAGCTTCAGGATGTGTTAATGGCTAAATTCCTGTTGCAGATAAGAGAAAGTTATCACATAGGACCTTTTACTTTAGATTCGGTTGCAAAAGACCCTACAGGCAGCCTCAATGCTTTACAAAAATATGATTTGGCCATTATCGCCAAACCTACAGAAATGTTCTCTGATGCTGAAAAGCAGGTCTTGGATCAATTTATAATTAACGGAGGAAAAACACTGTGGCTTGTGGAGCAGATAAATGTGGAGATGGACAGTCTGTACAATCCTTCAGGATCTACATTTGCGTTTCCAAGGGATTTGAATTTGAACGATATGTTCTTTAAATATGGTTTCCGCATTAACCCGGACATAGTCAAAGACGAACAAGGAAGTCCTATAAAACTGGCAACGGGAGAACAGGGAAGCGCCACACAATACCAGGAGTTCAACTGGAAGTTTGCCCCATTAGTATATCCGGAGAGTACGCATCCAATAGTAAAAAATTTAGGCGGAATCAAATTTGATTTTGCAAATCCCATCGACACGCTGAAAAACAAAATCAAGAAAACAATACTGCTCAAATCCTCCCAATATTCCAAGAGAATTGGCGCACCAGTAGAAGTGAATTTAGATATTGTAGCCGAAGAAACCAGCCCCAACCATTACATCAAAACCGGAAACATGCCGCTTGCCCTATTGCTGGAGGGATCCTTCCATTCCATGTTTGAAAACAGGGTCTTGCCTTTTGAACAAGCAACGTTTGAGTCCGCAGGAAAAAAGAATAAAATGATTGTGATTTCTGACGGGGATTTGATAAAAAATCAACTGGATAAAAACTTCCAACCCGTCGAACTGGGTTACGATCAACGGTCCGGAAATTTATACGACAATAAGGATTTTATGCTGAATTGTGTCAGTTACCTATTAGACGATACCGGACTTATTAACATTCGAAGCAAGGATCTGGATTTGCCTTTATTGGACAAAGAAAAAGTTTTTGAAAACTACGGCAAGACGCAAGTCATAACTATCGGGCTGCCACTTCTAATCTTAGTGTTATTTGGCGTTTTATTTACGTACCTCAGAAAAAGAAAATACGGTCAGTAGATGTTAATAAAAAAGTTTCAATACTAGAATAGTTTACAATATATTTGTAAAATGTATTGTATTTTACAAATCAAAATAAAATAGATACCTAAAAAAAATAAAATAAAACAGATGAAATTTATAGTATCGAGTTCGTACTTATTAAAACAATTACAGGTTTTAGGTAATGTTATCAACAGCAGCAATACTTTGCCGATTTTGGACAACTTCCTATTTGAGTTAGACAACAACGAATTAACGGTTTCGGCAAGTGATTTAGAGACTACAATGTCTGCTAACCTAGCTATTGATTCCACCAGTAAAGGAAGTGTTGCCGTACCGGCAAAATTACTATTGGAGATCCTTAAAACTTTTCCAGAACAACCGTTAACTTTTACTGTTGAAGAAAACAGCACGATTGAGATTAGTTCAAACTCCGGTAAATATGCTTTGGCGTATGCTCCTGGTGATGAATTTCCAAAATCTGTTAACTTGGAAGAGCCTTCTGTAACTTTAGTTCCCGCTGACGTATTGGCAACAGCCATAAGCAAAACTATCTTTGCTGCCGGTAACGATGATTTACGTCCGGTAATGTCCGGTGTATTTTTTCAGTTTTCTCCGGAAGGATTAACTTTTGTGGCAACTGACGCACACAAACTTGTAAAATATGCACGTACAGATGTAAAAGCGTCTCAAGTGGCTGATTTTATTATGCCAAAGAAACCTTTGACTATTCTAAAAAATATCCTTTCTGCTTCAGATGCTGAAGTGAAAATTGAATACAACGATTCGAATGCCACTTTTTCTTTCGATAATTATATTTTAATGTGTCGTTTAATAGATGGAAAATATCCAAACTACGAAGCGGTAATACCAAAAGAGAATCCAAATAAATTAATGATTGACCGTTCACAATTTTTGAGTTCTGTTCGTCGTGTTGCTATTTTCTCTAACAAAACAACACACCAAATTCGTTTGAAAATTGCAGGTGCTGAATTGAATGTTTCTGCAGAAGATATTGATTACTCTAACAAAGCAGAGGAAAGATTGACTTGTGATTATCAAGGAGACGATATGCAAATAGGATATAACTCCCGTTTTCTTACTGAAATGTTGACTAATCTGCAATCAGATATGATTATGCTTGAAATGTCATTGCCTAACAGAGCTGGGATTCTTACACCTGTTGATGGACTAGAAGAAGGCGAAACGGTAACGATGCTCGTGATGCCAGTGATGCTAAACAGTTAACAATAAATTAGGATTTTGTTATGTTTAATTTTTGATAGTCAAATATTATTATTATCATTGTGAAACGATTACGCTATTAACCAAACCATTTTTATATTTAAAAAAACCGCTATTTCCTAACCAGGATATGCGGT
>NZ_AJXL01000100.1 GCF_000264055.1 Flavobacterium sp. ACAM 123
GTTTTTTTACGGTTAAGAAAGTTGCTGTTGCAAGTTTGCTTTTAGTATGAAAGCATCTAGAAACTCTTTAACGAGTGATTTTTTTTGGTCATTTAGTTTTTCTACTTTCTCGAACTGTAGTAAGAGTTCGTTGTCTTGAATATTATTTTTAGCTTTGTCTTGAATCGTTCCATTGAGTAAGTAATCGGGCGACACTTCCAAGGCTTTAGAAATACGGTTAAAAACATCTGCAGAAGGTACTGCTTCGGCTCTCCCCCGCTCCCCGAAGTGTTTATTAATATGCGGGCGCTCCGCAAATGTCTCTGACTTTGCGTTTTTTTTAGAGTTGTTGGAATTCTTAAAATTTATAAAAGTCCCCAGCTGCGCGAAGTGTTCTTTAAAATAATAGTTTTTAAAAACTACGGGCTGCTGTGCGAATGTCCCAGCTCTCCGAAGTGTTCTTTGAAAAGTAAAAGTTCTTAAAAGTTTAGGCTGCTGTGCGAATGTCTCTGACTTCGCACCCATTCCAATAAGCAACAAACACAAGCAGTTAATTATAAAAAAAAAACGGTTATATTTGATAAAAAAGCGATGTCAGATGGCTACAAAATAAGATACCAAACTTTAATACATTTCATAACGGCAACCGTTGTAGATTGGGTTGATGTTTTTACAAGAACAAGCTACAGAGATGTAGTTGTAGCATGCTTGGATTTCTGCATAAGAGAAAAGGCTATGGTTTTATATGGATATGTCATTATGAGCAATTATATACACATCATTGTGCAATCTGGCGATGGAAATTTATCTGGTTTGCTTCGAGATTTTAAAAAATTCACAGCTTCAAAAATTTTAGAAAAAATAAAATCAGATCCAGAGAGTAGAAGAGAATGGATGTTGGAGCGTTTTAAATTAGCAACCGACGGTCATTCTAGAAACAAGAATTATCAGTTTTGGCAGTATGGCAATCATCAAGAAGAAATTTACAGCAACAAATTTATGTGGTCAAAACTGGATTATACTCATCTCAATCCTGTTCGCCCTAGTATTGTTGCGAAAGCATCTCATTATATTTATTCTAGCGCCAGTAATTATGTTTCAGATTCTGGATTATTAAAAATTGAAATAGCAGCTATTCCTATTGTTGATGTTTTAAATTTGAATAATTTCACAAAATACAATGAATATTGAGTTTGATAAAGTGAGAATGGAATATTGGCATGGGTACGAAGTCGGAGACATTCGCACAGCAATAGTGAGCAATACTATTTTGTTATGAAGCACACTTCGTAGAGCGGTGGCTGGTGCTGTGGTCGGAGCAGGAATAGCTGAATTTGGAGGTCTTATGGGAGCGACTGGTGCATTATTAGAGCAAGTTAATGATATTTCGTAAAGTAATTTCAGTCCTGAAAAATTTATTACTAAAGGGATCATAGAAACTCTTTCTCGAAAAGTTGGTGGTTCTAATAGTTTTGGACCCATGGAGCAAATAGTAAATGATAATGTTTTTAATATTATGGATAATGGTTTAGATGCAGCCAGAGATCAAAATTGGAAAAAAAAATGATTTATTTATATTATCTAATTGGAATAGTTATTATTACTTATGGACTGATAGATTTTAAAAAAAAATAACTACGGATAATGCCTTTACTAGGTATTATAATTCACAATATTACCGCCTTCTAATTTTTGTTATAGGAACAATTATCGCACTAATCATATCTTTTTTTTGTTAATAAAAATAATTAGTAAAATGAAATATTTAATCTTCTTTTCTTTTATAGTTTTCAGTTTTATACATTCCCCAGCTCTCCGAAGTGTTCGTCAGTAAAGTAAAAGTTCTTAAAAGTCTAGGCTGCTGTACGAATGTCTCTGACTTCGCACCCACAAAAAAGCCAAGCAAAACAAGACAATGAAAAACCGAGCAAATTGCTCGGTTTTTTATACAAAGTCGTGAGATTTACATAGCAATATTCAAAGCTTTTGAAAGCGTGTCTTTCAGGCGTTTTTTACTTAGCGCAATATCGATAATATCAAATATCGAGTTTTTCTATATCTTCAAGTTCGTCGAGCAAACGCAGCTTTTCTACAATGCTTTTATCGTTAGAGTTAACGTCTATTGGTTTTTCTTCATTAAAAAACGCTCCGACTTTAATTTCTAAAGCTTCCGCGATTTTCCCCCGCTTGTACCCCCAGCTGGTGCGAGCGTAGTTGATCGTAAACGCTCGCGGAGGCGTCCCGCTTGTGCCTGCAAAAACTGGCAATATCAAAGCTATAAAACAGAAAACCACTCTTAAAAAAGGATTGGTTTTATTGCTTTGTGGTATTATAGGAGTATTTTTTATAATAGCGGTTTGACTTATTTTTATTTCTGCGGTTTGATCAAATAAGCGTTTTCATATTTTGTGCGGATTTCGATTAAATGGCGCTCTGCTTCGATTTTGGTTCTGAAATTGCCGAGCCATACTTTATAGTTTGGAGTATTGAATACAATAGTGCCGTCTAGATCTGTAAAATCAAGTTTGCAGTCGGTTAGTATCTTCTTGGCTGTATCGCTATCCCCGCTGAAAACTTGAATCTTATAGCGTTCATCTACCGCTATCGAGGCGTTTGTTTTTCTTTTTTCATTTAATAATTGCTCAAATTTTGGATCTTGAGTGATGGTAAGGTTGCGGTCCTGCGCTCTTAAACTAATTGATACTAAACTCAGTATAAAAGAGTAATAAAAGAGGTGTTTTACTGCTTGAATTTTCATAACGTTTTGGTTTGTAGGCAAAAATAGTATTTAATGTATGAATGCGAAATTTAATTATTATTTAGAACAATTATAAATTGAAATTAAGGTTATTTAAGGTTTTAAAGAACAGTTTCTAAGTCGTATTTTTGTCGGAGTTTAAAATAACGCATAGGCTTTGGATGTATCATACATAGAAAACTGTGCCAATTTTTAGTAGATAATCATTATATTTTATGAAAAAGGTGGGTAACCATAATTCGAACTCAAGGAAACTATTTTTAAGCTTAGCTTTAATGCTAACAGTTTCCTTATCTTCAGTTGCGCAAGATGCTATTCCAGCAGTCGCAGCAGAAGCTCCAGCAGCCGCTCCGGTAGCTACTTTAGGTGGTGACCCGGTTAGGGGTAAAGAACTTTTTAACTCAAATTGTGCTGCTTGTCACAAGCTAGATGCCAAGGCGACCGGACCGGCTCTTAGAGGTATTGCGCAGAAGCATGATAAAGAGTGGCTCTATAAATGGATTCATAACCCTGCTGCCATGATTAAGTCAGGTGATGCAGCGGCTGTAAAAGTTTATGAAGAGAACAATAAGGTTAATATGACGGCTTTTCCTACGTTAACCGAAACAGACATTGACGATATCATTGCGTATACTTCCGAAGAAAAACCAGCGGCAGCTGCGGCAGTTGCGGTACCGGGTGCGGCTGTTGCAGGTGGTTCTGATCAAGGTGGTATACCTAATACCATAGTATTGGGTGCCCTTGCGCTTGTTATGACATTATTGGTAGTGCTGTTGGTATTGGTGAATAATGTTTTAAGAAAAGTTGCGAAAGTCAATGGTATTGAAGTGGCTCCTAAAACGCCGACTACTCCAATATGGATTGCTTTTGCGAGAAATCAATTTTTAGTATTGGTAACTGCAATATTTTTACTGTTGGCTAGTGCTTACTTTGTTTACGGTTTCTTAATGCAAATAGGTGTTGATCAGGGATACGAGCCAATTCAGCCTATTCATTACTCACATAGAATTCATGCTGGTGATAATGAGATCAATTGTAAGTACTGTCACTCCTCTGCTAGGGTTAGTAAGCATTCTGGAATTCCTTCTTTGAATGTTTGTATGAATTGTCATAAAAACATAGCGGAAGTTGCAGAAACTACCGCGACTCCAGAGTACAGCAAAGCATTCTATGATGAGCAAATTCAAAAATTATATAAGGCAGTAGGATGGGATCAAGCTACTCAGTCTTACACCGGTAAAACGGAGCCTGTAAAATGGGTACGTATTCATAATTTACCTGATTTTGTTTACTTTAATCACGCACAGCACGTAACTGTTGGTGGAATTGAATGTCAAACCTGTCACGGTCCGGTTGAGACTTATGAAATTCAAAAACAATTTGCTCCATTAACAATGGGTTGGTGTATCAATTGTCACAGAGTAACTAACGTTAAAATGGAAGGGAATGAATATTATACTAAAATTCATGATGAACTTTCTAAAAAATATGGTGTTGACAAATTAACGGCAGCACAAATGGGTGGATTAGAGTGTGGTAAGTGTCACTATTAATCAAATTATTAAGATTTTAATATTTATATACAATGTCATCAAACAAAAAATACTGGAAAAGTGTTGAAGAACTAGAGAACGGTTCTATTGTTGAGGCGCTTAGAAATAACGAATTTGTTGAAGCAATTCCTACTGAAGAATTTTTAGGAAGTAAGGAGTCAATGTCTTCTTCAACATCCCGTCGTGACTTTTTAAAGTACGTTGGATTCAGTACTGCGGCGGCTACGCTTGCGGCATGTGAGGGTCCAGTTCACAAGTCAATTCCTTATGTATTACAGCCGGAACAAATCATACCGGGAGTAGCAGATTACTATGCTACTTCTGTTTTTGATGGTTTTGATTTCGCAAATTTACTTGTTAAAACGCGTGAAGGGCGTCCTATTAAAATAGACAATAACACTATTACTGGAGCTAACTTCACTGCTAATGCAAGAATTCACGCTTCGATATTATCGTTGTATGATAGTATGCGTTTGAAAGCGCCGAAAATTGCTGGTAAAGATTCAACTTGGTCAGCTGTAGATTCGAAAATTAAATCAAGCATAGCAGACGCTAAGGCTAAAGGTGGTCAAGTAGTATTGCTGACTAATACTTTGGCTAGTCCGTCTACTGAAAAACTAATCGGTCAATTTATTGATGCGAATCCAAATGCGAAACACGTCGTTTATGATGCCGTGTCTTCATCTGAAACGCTTGATGCTTTTGAAACTGTTTACGGTGAAAGAGCTTTGGTAGATTATGACTTTTCAAAAGCTGCACTTATAGTCTCTGTAGGTGCTGACTTTTTAGGTGATTGGCAAGGTGGAGGTTATGATTCGAGTTATACTCAAGGGAGAGTTCCTAAAAACGGAAAAATGTCACGTCACTTTCAGTTAGAGTCAAATATGACTTTATCTGGTGCGGCTGCTGATAGACGTTTGCCAATGTCGACTGCAAATCAAAAGCAATCATTAGTACACATCTATAATATAGTAACTGGATCTTCTGTTGCTGTTAGTCTAGAAGAGAAGTTTAAGTCTGAAGTAACAAAAGCGGGGCAGCAATTAAAGGCTGCTGGTTCAAAAGGTGTTTTAGTTTCGGGCATTCAGGATAAAAATGCTCAACTATTGGTTTTGGCTATTAATCAAGTGTTAAATAGCGAGGCCTTTAGTACTTCTGGGACAAGACAGATTAGAAAGGGATCAAATGATAAGGTGGCGCAATTGATTAAGGACATGAAAGGTGGAAGCGTTCATACTTTGATAATGAGTGGTGTTAACCCTGTTTATACATTAGCGGATACGACATCCTTTGTTGAAGGACTAAAAAAAGTTACTACTTCTGTTTCTTTAACTTTAAAAGAAGACGAAACTGCTCTTGTTAGTACAATAGCTGCTCCGGTTCCTCATTATTTAGAGGCTTGGGGTGATTTAAGTTTAACTAAAGGCTCTTATAGTTTAACACAGCCAACTATTCGTCCATTGTTTGATACAAAGCAATTTCAAGACGTATTAATGTCTATAAATGGAATTTCTGGTCCGTATTATGATTATTTAAAAGCAAATTCATCTTCTATTATTGCGGGTGCTACTTGGAATAAAGTAGTACATGACGGTGTTTATGTTGGATCTAGTCAATCATTATCTGGTGTTGCCGCTGATTTTAGTGGTGCTGCAAGTGCGCTGTCAAAATCCAAAGCTGTTGCTGGTTTTGAATTGGTTTTATACACCAAAACAGGGATGGGTGACGGTCAACAAGCTAATAATCCATGGTTGCAAGAGTTTCCTGATCCTATTACAAGAGTATCTTGGGATAATTATGTTACTGTTTCAAATGCTGATGCGAAAGCGTTATCAATGTCTAATGAAATCGTTGCTAATGGTGGTCTAAACGGAAGCTATGCCACAATTACTACAGCGGATGGTTTGAAGTTGGATAATGTTCCAGTAATTGTTCAGCCAGGTCAGGCTGTTGGGACTATTGGATTGGCTCTAGGTTATGGTCGCAAAGCGGCTTTGAAAGAAGAAATGCAAGTAGGTATAAATGCTTACTCTTTATATAAAGGTTTTAATGATGTGCAATCTGTGACGTTAGTGAAAGCGGATACAGATGATCACGAGTTTGCTTGTGTTCAAGGTCAAAAAACATTAATGGGTAGAGGAGATATTATCAAAGAAACTTCTTTGGAGATATTTAATACTAAGGATGCTAAGTTTTGGAATGAAGTTCCGATGGTATCTTTAAACCATGAAGAAGTAGAAGCTACAAAAGTGGATTTATGGACGTCGTTTGATCGTTCTGTTGGACATCACTTTAATCTTTCTATAGATTTGAATGCTTGTACTGGTTGTGGGGCTTGTGTAATAGCATGTCATGCTGAGAACAATGTTCCTGTAGTAGGAAAATCTGAAATTAGAAGAAGTCGTGATATGCACTGGTTGCGTATTGACAGATATTATTCTTCAGAAAGTACCTTTGAAGGTGATAATGAAAGAAAAGAGAATATTTCTGGGTTATCAAGTTCTTTGTCTACATTTAATGAAATGGAGAAAGCAGGAGATAATCCTCAAGTTTCATTCCAGCCTGTAATGTGTCAGCATTGTAATCATGCGCCATGTGAGACAGTTTGTCCTGTGGCTGCAACATCACATAGCCGTCAAGGTCAAAATCATATGGCTTATAACAGATGTGTTGGTACTCGTTATTGTGCTAACAACTGTCCATATAAAGTACGTCGTTTTAACTGGTTCTTGTATAACAAGAATAGTGAGTTTGATTATCATATGAATGATGATTTAGGACGTATGGTATTAAATCCTGACGTAAATGTTCGTTCTCGTGGAGTTATGGAAAAATGTTCCATGTGTATTCAAATGACACAGGCGACTATTTTGAATGCGAAAAAAGAAGGAAGAGAAGTAGTTGATGGAGAGTTTCAAACTGCATGTTCAAATGCTTGCTCTAACGGGGCAATGGCTTTTGGAGATGTCAATGATAAAAATAGTAAAATTACTGCATTAGCTGAAGATGAAAGAATGTATCATTTACTAGAGCATGTTGGAACAAAACCTAATGTGATTTACCACGTTAAAGTTAGAAATACTTAGTACAAAAAATTATTAATTAAGAAACAAGATAAAGGATTATGTCGTCTCACTACGAAGCAACCATTAGAAAACCCTTAGTTATAGGTGATAAATCTTATCACGATGTAACAGTTGATGTAGCTGCGCCTGTTGAAGGTAAAGCAAACAAACATTGGTGGATTGTATTTTCAATCGCATTAACAGCTTTCCTATGGGGAGTAGCTTGTATAATTTACACTGTATCAACAGGAATTGGAACATGGGGATTAAATAAAACAGTTGGCTGGGCATGGGATATCACAAACTTCGTTTGGTGGGTTGGTATTGGTCATGCAGGAACTCTGATTTCCGCGGTACTATTATTATTCCGTCAGCGATGGAGGATGGCAATTAACCGTTCTGCAGAAGCAATGACCATTTTTTCCGTTATCCAAGCGGGTTTATTTCCGATTATACACATGGGTCGTCCGTGGTTGGCGTATTGGGTACTTCCTATACCAAATCAATTCGGATCTTTGTGGGTGAATTTTAATTCACCATTACTTTGGGATGTATTTGCAATTTCCACTTACTTGTCTGTGTCTTTAGTTTTCTGGTGGACGGGATTGTTACCTGACTTTGCTATGCTAAGAGATAGAGCGATAACTCCTTTTAACAAAAGAGTATATTCCATATTAAGTTTTGGATGGAGTGGTAGAGCTAAGGATTGGCAGCGTTTTGAGGAAGTATCCCTGGTTCTTGCTGGATTAGCAACACCTCTTGTGCTTTCAGTTCATACTATTGTATCAATGGATTTTGCAACCTCTGTAATACCTGGATGGCATACGACTATTTTTCCTCCTTATTTTGTGGCAGGTGCGGTATTTTCAGGATTTGCGATGGTAAATACTTTACTTATTATTATGAGAAAAGTATCTAAGCTTGAGGCATATATTACGATTCAACATATTGAATTGATGAATATTGTAATTATGATTACTGGTTCTATTGTCGGTGTCGCTTATATAACTGAGCTTTTCATCGCGTGGTATTCCGGTGTTGAATATGAGCAATATGCTTTTTTAAATAGAGCTACAGGGCCGTATTGGTGGGCATATTTAATGATGATGTCTTGTAATGTGTTGTCGCCGCAATTCATGTGGTTTAAAAAATTAAGAACAAGCATCATGTTTTCTTTTGTCTTATCGATTGTCGTAAACATAGGGATGTGGTTTGAAAGATTTGTAATTATTGTTACTTCTTTGCACAGAGATTATTTACCTTCATCATGGACGATGTTTTCACCGACGTTTGTTGACATAGGAATTTTTATAGGAACAATTGGTTTCTTCTTTGTATTATTTTTATTGTACTCTAGAACCTTTCCTGTAATCGCACAAGCAGAGATTAAAACTATATTGAAAGGGACCGGAGATAATTACATAAGAGAAAGAGCAGCTAATAAAGATTTACACCATGAGTAATAAAGTAATATACGCCATTTACAATGACGATGATATATTGATGGATGCGGTTAGACAGACCAGAGCAGCTCATCATCATATTGAGGAAGTTTTTACTCCATTTCCGGTTCACGGTTTGGATAAAGCGATGGGGCTTGCGCCAACTAGATTAGCTATTTGTTCATTCATATACGGTTGTATTGGTATTACCTTCGCTACCTGGATGATGAATTATATTATGATTCAGGATTGGCCGCAGGATATTGGTGGTAAGCCAAGTTTTAGTTACATTGAAAACATGCCGGCATTTGTGCCAATTATGTTTGAGATGACCGTGTTTTTCGCCGCGCATTTAATGGTTATTACTTTTTATATGAGAAGTAAATTATGGCCTTTTAAGCAAGCGGAAAATCCTGATGTAAGAACAACAGATGATCACTTCTTAATGGAAGTAGCCGTTCATAATAATGAGGAAGAATTGGTTTCTTTTTTCAAAAGTACGGGAGCTGTAGAAGTTAAAGTAATTGAAAAGCATTAATTTAGATATGAAAAGGGTATACAAAATAACACTATTATTTGGCATTACTATGCTAGTAGCATCTTGCCATGATAATTTAGCACCGAATTATCAGTACTTTCCTAACATGTATGAAGCAGTTGGCTATGAAACGTATTCTGAGTCTAAAGCATTCAAAAATGGTAAGGAAGGTCAGCTTCCCGCATCTGGGACTATAAAGAGAGGCTTTGAACCGTATGGCTATGAAGATACAACGGAGGGATATGAATTAGCTAAAGCTAGTAGTAAATCGCCGATTGATAGTTTAGATAGAAATTCAGGTGAGGGACAAGCTTTATACGAAATATACTGTATAAGTTGTCACGGAGCTGTTGGTAATGGAAAGGGAGTATTAGTGACCAGAGAAAAGTTTCTTGGTGTTCCAAGTTATAAGGACAGAGTTATTACTGAGGGTAGCATTTTTCACATTGTTACTTATGGTATTAATTCAATGGGTTCTCATGCTAATCAAGTAAGTGCCCATGAGCGTTGGTTAATTGCTGACTATGTTCTAAAACTGAAGAGCAAATTATAATTGTTGAACAAACTGATCGTAATAGATATGTATACATTTTCAAGTAAATTAAAAAATTTGTCTATCATTTTGATGGCCCTTGGGCTATTGGGAATAGGGTATGGTTTTTTAACTGCACCTAAAGATATTCAAGAAGTTGAAATGATTCTTGCCGCTGAAGACCATGGAGGACATGGTGAAGCGAAAAATGATGTTGCTACTGGCGGCGCTGAGGCGCATGATGCAGTAGATAGTCATAATGAAGTTGTGCCGGCTTCGGGTGCTGATATGGCTCCTGCAGCAGAAGTAGGCCATAATGAAGTTGAGTCACATAGTGACGTTGCAGAATTTCATGCTGTAGTTGCTGGTCATGATGTGGCTAAAGAGGCTGCTGAACATGAAGAACATTTGACTCATGTTTTGCATCAATTACAAAATAAGCCTTGGGCTGCGTTTTATGTTGCGTGTTTATTCTTTTTGCTTTTTCCTCTTGGTGTTTTAGCTTTTTATGCTATTCAACAAGTCGCGCAGGCTGGTTGGTCTCCAGTACTGTTTAGAGTAATGCAAGGGATTACTGCCTTTTTGCCATACGCTTCAGTTATTTTCTTCGTGTTTTTAATATTATGTGGCTTACATTTTAATCATTTGTTTATTTGGTTAGATCCTGAAGTAGTTGCTCATGATGCGCTTATTGCGACAAAATCTGGTTATTTAAATTTTCCTTTTTGGATTGCAAGAGCTGCTTTCTTTTTGGGTGGATGGAATTTGTACAGGTATTATTCGGCAAAAAATTGTTTGTCTCAGGATGAATCTAATGATGATAGTTTTTATAAGAAGAATTTTAATATATCTGCCGGGTTTTTGGTCTTTTTTATTGTGACCGAGTCAATTATGTCCTGGGATTGGATTATGTCTATCGATCCGCATTGGTTTAGTACATTGTTCGGATGGTACGTTTTGTCAAGTTTCTTTGTAAGTGGGATCACGGTGATAGCATTAGTTAGCCTTTACTTGAAATCAAGTGGATATTTAGAACATGTTAATACGAGTCATATTCATGATTTAGCAAAATTTATGTTTGGTTTTAGTATTTTCTGGACTTACCTTTGGTTTTCACAGTTTATGTTAATTTGGTATGCAAATATTCCTGAAGAAATTACTTATTTCATAACGAGAATAGAGATGTATAATTTACCTTTTTTCGGTGCAGTTGTTATGAATTTTGTATTTCCTATATTGATTTTAATTAATACAGATTTTAAAAGAATTACATGGATACTTGTTATGGCGGGTGTTGTTATCTTAGCAGGACATTACATTGATTTTTTCAATATGGTAATGCCGGGTACGGTCGGAGATAGGTGGTTTATTGGAGTGTCAGAGGTTGCCTCGGTTCTGTTCTTCCTTGGGTTATTTATATATGTTGTTTTTACGGCATTGGCTAAATCTCCCCTGTTGCCAAAGAGAAATCCTTACATCGAAGAGAGTAAACATTTTCATTATTAATATTTAAAGAAAGAAACAGATGACAAGTTTGTTGGTAATTATAATTTTGGTTTTATTAGCTGTTGCCTTGTGGCAATTGACTAAAATATTTGACCTCACTCAAGTAGGTTCTGATGCGGATGGCTCTCAAGTAGCTTCTGATGACGATAATAATGTACAAGGTTATTTAATGTTTGGCTTTTTAGCTTTTATATACATATTCACAATATACGGTTTGTATACCTGGGGTCCACTTGTTCTTCATACCCCTGCCTCTGCGCACGGTGCTGAAGTTGATAACCTTATGAATATAACTTGGATTTTAATTTTTATTGTTCAAGGCATAACTCAGGTACTGTTATATTATTTTGCTTTTAAGTATCGAGGGAGAAAAGATAGAAAGGCGTTATACTTCGCTGATAATAATAAGTTGGAGGCACTTTGGAGTGTAATTCCTGCGATCATATTGGCGGGTTTAATTTTGTATGGTCTTTATGCTTGGACGAATATTATGTTTATCGATGAAGAGGATGATGCAATTGTAGTTGAGCTTTATGGACAACAGTTTTATTGGGCAGCGAGAGTTTCAGGTGACGATAATGTTTTGGGTAAGGCCAATGTTAGATATATAGAAGGAGTGAATATTCTAGGGGTCGACATGGCTGATCCTTATGCTCAAGATGATATTGTTGTTAAAGAATTGCATATACCAAAGGGTAAGAAAATACATTTTAAGATGCGTTCGCAAGATGTTCTCCATTCAGCTTATATGCCTTATTTTAGAGCGCAAATGAATTGTGTTCCAGGAATGGTTACTGAGTTTGCCTTTGAGCCTATTTACACAACTGCCGAATATAGAGAGTTGCCGTACATGGTAAAGAAAGTAGCTAATATCAATGCAATACGTGCCAAGAAGAGTATTGGGCTTGTGGCTGAGGGCAAAGCGGCATTAGATCCGTACAGTTTTGATTACTTACTTCTTTGTAATAAGATATGTGGTGCCTCACATTACAACATGCAGATGAAAATAGTTGTCGATACTCCTGAAGATTATAAAATATGGTTGAAGGAGCAGACCAAGCTTGCCGAGCAGGTTAAAGCGGCCAACGCTCCAGCAGTTGAGGATGGCGCTCCGGCGGGAGATAGTATAAAGACAAATGATTCAACGTCTGTCGCTAAAATAGCCATGAAATAATTATTAAGAATATTTAAAGTATACACATATGTCAGCAGAAGTTCACGATCACGAACACGAACACCACCATAAACAGACTTTTATTACTAAGTATATATTTAGTCTTGACCATAAAATGATTGCTAAGCAGTACTTGATTACAGGTATTTTTATGGGAGTTATTGGTGTTGGTATGTCATTGCTTTTTAGAATGCAATTGGCATGGCCAGAAGAGTCTTTTAGGATTTTTAATGTATTACTTGGTGATAAATGGGCTCCGAATGGAGTTATGACGAATGATATTTATCTGTCTTTAGTCACGATACATGGTACTATAATGGTGTTTTTTGTATTAACGGCAGCGTTAAGTGGTACGTTTAGTAATTTATTGATACCACTTCAGATAGGTGCGCGTGATATGGCTTCCGGTTTTATGAATATGCTTTCCTATTGGTTATTCTTTTTATCAAGCATAATAATGATCTCGTCATTGTTTGCTGAGTCTGGTCCGGCTAATTCAGGATGGACAATCTACCCTCCGTTAAGTGCACTGCCGCAGGCGATTGGTGGCTCGGGGTTAGGGATGACTCTTTGGCTGATCTCTATGGCTATTTTCATTGCTTCCTCATTAATGGGTTCATTGAATTATATTGTGACAGTAATTAATTTAAGAACAGAGGGTATGTCAATGACACGTTTGCCTCTTACTATTTGGGCTTTCTTTGTTACAGCAATTATCGGTGTGGTTTCTTTTCCTGTATTGTTGTCCGCAGCATTGCTATTAATATTTGATAGAAGTTTTGGTACATCCTTTTTTCTTTCTGATATTTATATCGCTGGGGAGGTTTTACATTATCAAGGTGGATCACCTGTTCTCTTTGAGCATTTATTTTGGTTTTTAGGTCATCCTGAGGTTTATATCGTATTGTTGCCTGCCTTAGGTATTGCATCAGAGGTAATAGCAACTAACGCACGTAAGCCAATCTTTGGTTATAGAGCTATGATTATGTCGATTATTGCCATTGGTTTTCTATCGACAATCGTTTGGGGTCACCATATGTTCGTGTCGGGTATGAATCCATTTTTAGGTTCAGTGTTTACTTTTACGACACTATTGATTGCGATTCCTTCTGCCGTTAAGGCTTTTAATTTTATAACAACGCTGTGGAAGGGTAACTTACAGTTTAATCCAGCCATGCTATTTGCCATTGGATTAGTTTCAACATTTATAACTGGTGGTTTAACTGGTATTATTTTAGGAGATAGTACTCTTGATATTAATGTACACGATACTTACTTTGTAGTGGCTCACTTTCACTTGGTGATGGGTATATCTGCTTTATATGGTATGTTTGCAGGTATTTATCACTGGTTTCCAAGAATGTTTGGAAGAATGCTTAACAAAAATATGGGGTATGTTCACTTCTGGGTTACCGCAATATGTGCTTACGGTGTCTTTTTCCCTATGCATTTTATAGGTTTAGCTGGTTTACCGAGACGATATTACACTAATACAAATTTTCCACTATTTGATGATTTACAAAACGTGAATGTATTGATAACTACTTTCGCATTAATAGGCGGGGCATTTCAGCTTATATTTTTGTACAACTTTTTTAGTAGTATTTTTTACGGAAAGAAATCCGTTCAAAATCCTTGGAATTCTAATACACTCGAATGGACTGCGCCTGTTGAACATCTACATGGTAACTGGCCAGGAGAGCTTCCGGTAGTTTATCGTTGGCCGTATGATTACAGTAATCCTAATTATGAAGAGGATTTTGTTCCCCAAAATGTTCCAATGA
>NZ_AJXL01000101.1 GCF_000264055.1 Flavobacterium sp. ACAM 123
TTTTTTTAGAAATTAACATAAAAGAAAAAGCCATTCGCTTATGCGGATGGCTTTGATTTTTTTGCCGTAATTTAAAATTACTCAGCAGGAGTTTCTGTAACAACAGCAGCAGAATCAACAGCTAATGCAGTAGTATCAACAGCAACAGAATCAACTACTTCAACAGCAGTAGAGTCAGTAGTCATAGTTTCTTCAGCCGCAGCGTCAGATTTTTTACAAGATACAATAGTTAAAACAGCAACAACAGCTAAACTTAAAAATACTTTTTTCATCTTAATTTAATATAAAGGTTAATTATTAATTCGGGGCAAAGATAGAAAATATTTGATATGTAAATTTTTTTTTTGTTTTTTTTTTAAATTTTAATTTTACTATTTTTTTTATTTACTCATTTTCACAGTCAAAGTGCCAATTGACGGGGCCTGCAAGGGAGCTTGTTTTTAGTGGTTGCTTTTAAGTTATCGACGGTTTGCTTTTCATTATTAGTAAAGGCGCAGTTTTTAGATTGAGAGACGCTCTTTTTTTTAATGAATTGAGGGTAAATAAACTATGATGGCATAGAAGAAAATACAGTTAAGATTTTTTATTACTTTTAATGAGTGTTGCTCGTTTTTAGAATAGTGAATTTTAGATCTTGGACAATCAAAAAACCTTGTAATAAATCAGGAACTCATTTTCTCGCGTTGTAACGAATTAAGCGTCTAATAATCGTTTAGCTTATCAGGAACAGGGTTCGATATGAAAGCTATAGAGCAATGTTTTTCATGATGATATTTGTTGCCCCTTTATTCATCTGAACAAAAGTGCTGCAGATATGACCTTTTTCGCGTCGGAAGTTGGGATCTACAATTAAATCTTTAAAAGCAGCAATTAATTCGGTTTTATCGGAAACAGATACGCATCCGCCCATATTTACTAAAGCGATTGCTTCGGCAAAATTAGAGTAATTGGGACCTATTACTATTGGAACTCCAAAAGTAGCCGGTTCCAGTAAGTTGTGGACGCCAGTTTTCCCAAAACCACCACCTACGAAGGCGATATCGGCATAACTATAAATTTTAGTTAGAATCCCAATGGTATCGATGATAAAGACATCAAAATCAGCCAAGTTTTCCTCTTGCTTTTCTGAGAACAAGACTGTTTTTTTTATGATGCTGTTCTTTAGCTGGTCAATTTGTTCACACTTTATGTTATGGGGAGCGATGATGAATTTCACGTTCAATGTATTGGTGTTTATAAAGTCCAATAATAGAGCTTCGTCTTTCGGCCAGGAACTCCCTACAACAATGGTAAGGCTGTCATTTTTGAATTGCGAAATATAATCTACAGTATTGTCTTTCTCTAAAATAGCGGCAACTCGGTCAAAGCGGGTATCACCGGAAACGGCTACATTTGTTTTCCCTAGTCGCCCTAACAACTTTTTTGAGGCTTCATTCTGTACATAAAAGTAGGTAAAAGTGTCCAATGCTTTCCTGTAAAAACCGCCGTACCATTTAAAGAACATTTGTTGCTCTCTAAATATCCCAGATACTAAATAGGTTGGGGTGTTTTGTTTGTGCAGTTCATTTAAATAATTCAACCAATATTCATACTTAATGAAAAACACCATATCGGGATGAACTGTTTCCAGGAAGCGTCGTGCATTTTCTTTGCTGTCTAATGGTAAATAAACAGTTGCGTCTGCAACGGTGTTGTTTTTGCGGACTTCATATCCAGACGGAGAGAAAAAAGTGAGTACTATTTTGTGTAGCGGGTATTTTTCTTTGATTTTTTCTATTATGGGTAGGCCCTGCTCGTATTCGCCTAATGAGGCAGCATGAAACCAAATTGTTTTGTCGGAAGGGGTTATTTTCTGTTCTAAAGTGGCGAAAACGGTTTTTCGACCTTCAACAAAAAGCTTGATTTTTGAGTTGAAAAACGCAATGAAGTTTAGTACTGAACCAGTAATTTTAATTACTATGTGATAGAGAAAAAGCATACTGGAATTTTTATTGGGCTAAAATACAGTTTCTTTTGTTTATCATTTAAATCTTAGTGCTTAAATTCATATTTTTGCAATTAAGAGTTTTAATAAAGTCTAAAAGAATTACTTCGATTTTTAAAAGTGTCGCGACTTAATTGTAAAATAACAGTCTGTATATTTTGCGTGTTTTGTGTCTTTTTGAACAAAGAGGTTAATTGGTTTAAATTAAAGATAAATGAAAAAAATCCAAATGGTTGACTTAAAAAGTCAATATGAAAAAATAAAAGAAACAGTTAATGGTTCTATTCAACAAGTTTTAGATACCAATACGTATATCAACGGACCACAGGTTCAGCAGTTTCAAAAATCTTTAGAAGAGTATTTAGACGTAAAGCATGTGATTCCTTGCGCGAACGGAACGGATGCTTTGCAAATTGCGATGATGGGACTAGATCTAAAACCTGGTGACGAAGTAATCACAGCTGATTTTACCTTTGCAGCGACTGTAGAAGTAATTGCTTTATTACAATTGACTCCTGTTTTGGTTGATGTGGATCTTTATAATATGAATATATCTATCGATGCAATTAGGAAAGCAATTACACCCAAGACAAAAGCAATAGTTCCTGTTCACTTATTTGGTCGTGCGGCTAATATGGAAGCGATTATGGCAATTGCTAAGGAGCATGATTTATATGTAATCGAGGACAATGCACAAGCCATTGGTGCTAACTGTAGGTTTTCTGACGGGACAAAAAAGAAAGCGGGAACTATAGGTCATGTGGGGTCCACTTCATTTTTCCCTTCTAAAAATTTAGGGTGTTACGGCGATGGTGGAGCAATTTTCACTAATGACGATGCCTTGGCTCATAAAATTCGCGGAATTGTAAATCACGGTATGTATGAGCGTTACCATCATGATGTGGTAGGAGTGAATTCCCGTTTGGATAGTATTCAAGCAGCAGTTTTAAACGCTAAACTGCCTTTGTTAGATCAATATGGAAAAGCCAGACAGGATGCATCACGTAAATATTCAGCCGCATTTGAAGGCCATAAAAATATTATAGCACCAAGTATTTGCGATATATGTGATTGTCATGTTTTTCATCAATATACTTTGCGCATTGTAGATGCAGACAGAGATGGTTTGATGAAACACCTGTTAAGTAAAGAGATACCATGTGCTATTTATTACCCAATCCCATTGCACTCCCAAAAAGCGTATTTAGATACAAGATATAAAGAAGAGGATTTTCCAGTAACAAACCAATTGGTAAAAGAAGTAATTTCGCTTCCTATGCATACAGAATTGGATGACGAACAAATAAAATTCATAACGGAGAGCGTTTTAGAGTTTCTTAAATAATTGTTTAGGAGCTTTTTCCTGCTTTTCACTTTATCTTTTTATCTTGAACTTGTTTCAAAATCCTGAAACAAGTTCAAGATAAAAAGGATGTCGTTTCAATCAGGGCTATAAAGAGGAGGTCGAAAAATAAAGAAGTAATAATGAAAATACTAGTAACAGGAGGTTTAGGTTTTATAGGATCTCACACGGTGGTCGAATTACAAAATGAAGGCTTTGAAGTGCTTATTGTAGACGATCTTTCAAATACGTCATTAAAAGTGTTAGATGGTATAGACGCTATCACAGGGAAAATTCCGGTATTTGAAAAATTAGATTTACGAGACAGGGATAAAGTACAAGATTTTTTCAAAAGACATAACGATATTTCAGGAGTAATTCATTTTGCGGCCTCTAAGGCGGTAGGTGAAAGTGTCGAGAATCCGTTGCTGTATTATGAAAACAATGTCAGTGCCTTGGTTTATGTACTGCAGGAATTGCAGAAAATGACGGAGGCTCACTTTATTTTTAGTTCGTCTTGTACCGTTTATGGACAAGCTGAAAAAATGCCCATTAATGAAGATGCTTCGATTCAAACAGCGATGTCTCCTTATGGAAATACCAAGCAGATAGGAGAGGAAATCATCACAGATGTTGCTAAAGTATCTACGATAAATGCTGTTTTATTGCGTTATTTTAACCCGATAGGAGCACACCCTTCCGCCGAAATTGGCGAATTGCCTATTGGAGTACCGCAAAACTTGGTGCCCTTTATTACACAGACTGGTTTTGGATTACGAAAAGAACTCTCTGTTTACGGGGATGATTATCCTACGGCTGACGGAACTGCAGTAAGGGATTATATTCATGTTGTTGATTTGGCGAAAGCCCACGTAGTCGCTTTGCAAAGATTGCTGAATAAAAAGAATATCACTAAGGTAGAAACCTTCAATTTAGGTACAGGAACTGGAAGTTCGGTATTGGAAGTAATTAAAGCTTTCGAAAAGGTTAGCGGACAAGAACTACCCTATAAAATTGTAGGCCGCAGAGAAGGAGACATTACCTCGGCTTATGCTAATACAGATAAAGCAAATAGAGTTCTTGGATGGAAAGCCCAGTCCTCTCTTGAAGAAGCGATGGCGAGTGCCTGGAAATGGGAACAGAAAATAAGAAGTTAATTAAAAAAGAGGCTACCAATTGATAGCCTCTTTTTCTATATATTATTTTTTAGTCGTCTTCTTTCATTTTTTCCCCTGCTTCGCCCATTTTTTCAGCTCCTTTTTCCATAGTTTCTCCCATTTTTACTTTCGTTGAGTCTATTGCGGCGTTCATTTTGACAGCAGCCGTATCGACAGCTTCGCCCATTTCTGTGCCTACTGCATCAGTAGCTTCGCCTACTTGATCTTTAGTTTCCTGCTTGCAAGAAATCATTGTTAGCGTTGCAACAAATGCTAGTGTTAAAAGTGTTTTGTTCATGTTTTATAAGGTTTAATAATTCGTATTAATTGTTGGTTAAATATACAATTTTTCGGATAATGCGGCTGTTTATTTAAATAAGAATTATTTTTCCTGTCTTTAATACTGTGTTGTAGAACAAACAATCTCCATAAACTGCTGTTTATGGAGATTGTTTGAAAAGGCTCATTACCGCTATATTAAAATGAATGCTAAAAACTGCGACTGAATACTAATTACGCATTTGCAGTAATTGCTTCTCTATCAATTTTTCCAATCAATCCTGCTAATACTTTTCCAGGGCCAACTTCTGTAAATAAAGTAGCACCATCAGCAATCATCTGTTGTACAGATTGGGTCCATTTTACTGGAGCTGTCAATTGTGTGATTAGATTTTTCTTGATCTCTTCTGGAGATGAAACCGCAGTTGCTGTAACATTTTGATATATCGGGCAGCTAGGAGTTGCGAAAGTCGTGGTCTCAATAGCCGCTTCCAGTTCTTCTCTTGCTGGTTCCATCATTGGGGAGTGGAATGCACCACCTACCGGTAATATTAAAGCCCGTTTTGCTCCGGCTGCTTTCATTGCTTCACAGGCTTTTTCTACTGCTGCGGTTTCTCCAGAAATCACCAACTGTCCCGGGCAGTTGTAATTAGCTGCAACTACAACACCATCGATAGAAGCACAAACTTCTTCAACGATCTTGTCAGCAAGTCCTAAAACTGCTGCCATAGTGGAAGGTGCTATTTCACACGCTTTTTGCATTGCTAGAGCTCTTTTAGAAACTAATTTAAGCCCGTCTTCAAATGATAAGGCACCATTAGCAACTAATGCTGAAAGTTCACCTAGAGAATGTCCCGCCACCATTTCAGGATTAAAATCGTCTAGAGTTTTTGCTAATATAACCGAATGTAGAAAGACGGCTGGCTGCGTTACCTTAGTTTCTTTCAATTCTTCGGCAGTACCTTCAAACATAATGTCTGTAATGCGGAATCCTAATATTTCGTTTGCTTTTTCAAATAAGTCCTTTGCTAATGCAGAGTTTTCATACAGGTCTTTACCCATTCCTGTAAACTGTGCGCCTTGACCTGGAAATACGTATGCTTTCATTTTATGCTGAATTTATTTCAGCATCTAAAAAATGCCGAATGGTTATTATAAAAAGACAAAAATAGTATTTTTTTTAGGAGCAGCAACTTTTGTTCTTCTAATCAAGCATCTTCCTGCTGTGCGCTACAATCTTTTTAGCCGCTCTCGTCTCAGAAACGAGACTGGTTAAAAAGGATTTTCACTTTCATCAGGGCTAAAAAGAAAGAGCGGTATTTCAACAAACGAAAAAAAGCGCTGTCTCTGTAAACAACGCTTTTATACTAAATAAGTAGTAGTTATAAACTACTTATTCATCAATTACAAGTTGATTGATTTTATGATTTCAAACAGCTGATTGTTTAACTCCTTATTTGTGATTCCATTCTTCGAATCAAAATTATCGTTAAAACTAGGTAGTGAGAAGCTTCCTTTTACGTTAGCGCCTTGAAAAGGAAGACGGTTTTTTGCGATTTCTAAAACAGAGCTTCCGCCTCTTGGTCCTGGCGAAGTAGCCATTATTAAGGTTTGTTTTTCTTGGAATGTTGTAGCATGAATTCTCGAAATCCAGTCGAAAATATTTTTGAATGCCGCTGAATAAGCACCGTTATGTTCTGCAAAAGAGATTACTAATAGATCTGCGGTTCCAAGCTTATTAAAGAAATCTGTTGCTAATGTTGGAACTCCAGTTGCTGCTTCTAGATCTATTGAAAAAATGGGCATTTCGTAATCATTCAAATCTAAAACTTCTACTGTGGCGTTTTCAAATTGTCCTGCAGCATAAGTAGCTAATTGTTTATTGATAGAGTCTTTACTAGATGAAGCGCCAAAAGCGATAATTTTTTTCATGTTTATTTATTTTTGTATTGGGTTGTTGCGCCCGAAGGGCATTTATTTACGTGGGATATAACTTTATCAAAACAGTATTGTTGCGAACACCGTTTCCGGAATGAATTCATTTACCGGATTACTATACCATGGTAACTTTATCATTAATATATTCATTTACAATATCTTTTGGATTGTTGATTACATAGTCGTGTTGATTACAATATCATTTTTTAACAATTTTGATATGGGATATTTTTCAGGACTAATTAATAATCGCCTTTTAATATCTTCTTCAGTTTCTGTTGGAAAACGAATTGATCTTGAAATTGTTGTCGTGAATTCAGGACCGCTTTCTTGGTAAAAATTTAAGAAAATATTTATTTCAGGAATATCCCATCTTTTTCGATCAATGTACATTCTCAAAGTAGATAATGTACACGCTGCTAAAGAAGATAGTAGTGCAGGAAAAGGATCTGGGTCAAGGTCTTTTCCTTCAATAATTGAACTCATCCATAATAGGTTGGTCGTTTGTCCCAGTATTGGTGCACAGATACTTTTGAGTACCAATGTCTCCAGTGATGTCTTTTTCTAATACGTCTTCCATACTTTCATTATAGAAGTTAACTTTTTTTACATTTCGTGATACAATTCTATTTTTAATTAGTGCTGCATTGGGATTTCCATCAATAAGAACTCCGCATCTGAAGTTGCTTTAATATCTAGGGAATTGATATCCCAAATTCCTAATCCATCTCTGGTTTCTAATTCTTGTCCGTTGATTGTTACGTTTCCTGAAAGGATAAAAGCATAGACACCATTGCCTTCTTTTTTTAAAATGTAAGTTGTAGTTACTTCTTTGTCAAACTTAGCCAAATGAAACCAGGCGTCTTGATGAATCCAGACTCCTGCATCTTCTGCATTTGGTGAAAGAATTTGGTGCAGTTTATTATTTCGTTCTTCTGGATTTAAAGTAATTTGTTGGTATCTAGGTTCTACGTTTTGTTGGTTTGGAAAAACCCAAATTTGCAATAATTTAGTTCTTTGGTCTTTGTTTGGATTGAATTCGCTGTGCTTCACTCCGGTTCCTGCACTCATGACCTGTACATCGCCATTGCGTATGACTTCAGTATTCTCCATGCTGTCTTTGTGAGCAAGATCCCCTTCAAGCGGAATGGTGATGATTTCCATGTTGTCGTGTGGATGTGTTCCAAAACCCATTCCAGCTGCAACGGTATCATCATTCAAAACACGTAACGCGCCAAACTGAACTCTCTCTGGATTGTACCAGCTTGCAAAACTAAAACTATGATACGCATTCAACCATCCGTGATCTGCGTGTCCTCTCGTATCTGCTTTATGTAAAACTGTAGTTGACATGTTGAAATAATTTATAGTTTGTTATGCTGCGAAGGTACAACCATTGAATGGATAAGACACTTAATGTAGATTAAGAAAAAAAGGAGTCACTGTTCAGTTATTAAGTAATTAATATTATTTGTTCCTTATTTTTAAAACCGTAATTTATTTTGGAATTTTTGATCGTTGAGACAATTTTGATCACTAATTCAAACTTATTACGACTTCCTGAGTAACTTCGATTTCATTTTACTAAAAAATTCTGGTGTGACACCAATATAAGAAGCAATCTGTTTTTGAGTTGCTTTTTGAAGTAGCGTAGGGTATTTTGTTCTAAATTTTTCAAAGCATTTTTCTGCTGATAAACTGAGATTATCCATGAGGCATTCTTGGTTGGCCACCAAGGAATTTGCGATTAGGATTCTGAAAAAGCGTTCCAGTTTTGGTATTTTCGCGTAGAGGTATTCTTGGTTTTCTTTGGAAAGTGTAACAATTTCGGCATCTTCTGAAACTTCAATGAAAAGATTGCCCGGTTTTTGCGAAATCAAGCTTTAGTTACCGCCAATCCACCCGCCTGTGCATGCGAAACTTAAAACATGTTCCATTCTATTATCATTGATATTGAAACTTGTCAAGATGTCCAAATTCCCAAAATAGGAATTGTGGAATTTTCTCCTAAATGCAATAAAACATTTTCTACTTTAAAATAGATATGTTTCAATTTTAGATTCAAACCGCAGCTGTTCTTCTGGAGTAAGGCGATGTTTCTACTACTATTTTGAATAATTAGCGATGCTAATTCTGCTCTGTTTTCTTTTCCTTTGGAAGTAAATTGAATTGTGAAACCACAAAACGATTGTTTTTTATCTTGCCAATGACGGATGCCTTTCTAATAGCAGCACAAAAACCATCAGGGGCATGAGCATCACCATGAGAATCGAGGGAAGTACCATCTACAAAATAAGGCTGCCCGTCAATACGTACCGCTAACTCGCAACCTTGTCCTTCCATTCCAAATTGACATTGCCCACAGGAAGCTTCTACAATTTGAGATTTTGATTCTTCTTTGTTTTCTTGAGCACTCATTATCGCTGTAACAAATAAGAATAGTGCTAAAACTGTTTTTGTCATAATTACGAATTTACTTTAATTAAGGAAGCCGCTACTTTAGCTCTTTCCACAATCTCTTCTATTGGCGTTTCTAATGTGTCATTGACTAATGCAACTCCCATTCTTCGATATGGTCTTGAAGACGGTTTGCCAAAGAGTCTAAAATCAGTTTTAGGGAGACAGGCAATTTTCTCTAAACCTAGATAGCTTGGGTTTGTGGAGTTTTCAGAAGCCGAAATCACAGCACTAGCACCTGCTTTTTCTAAAGTAATTTCAAATATTGGTAAACTTAAAATAGCACGTAAATGCAATTCAAACTCATTGAAGTTTTGTGTCCCTGCCAAAGTTACCATTCCGGTATCATGTGGTCGAGGGGAGAGTTCAGAGAAATAAACACCATCATCAGCAAGGAAAAATTCGACACCAAATAGTCCGGCGCCACCAAGAGCTTCCGTTACTTTTTCGGCCATGTCTTGCGCTTCGTAAAGGTCTTTATCTATAATTGTTGCGGGTTGCCAGCTCTCTTGATAATCACCGCGTTCTTGACGATGACCAATTGGTGCGCAAAATAAAGTGGGATTGTTATTTTGGACAACGGTCAATAATGTGATCTCCGAATTGAATTTAACAAAAGCTTCTACGATCACTTCTACAACATCGCCTCTTGATCCTTCTACAGCATAATTCCATGCCTTTTCGATATCGGCGGTTGTCTTAATGGTAGATTGTCCTTTTCCGGACGAACTCATTAATGGTTTTACTACGCAAGGCATTCCTACGGCTTCCACTCCTTGTCGCAATTCAGCTGCTGTAGTGGCATAACGATAAGCGGCCGTTTTTAATCCCAATTCTTTGCAGGCTAAATCTCGGATTGCTTTTCTATTCATTGTGAAATTAGCAGCTTTTGCAGAGGGAACTACGGTAATGCCTTGTTTTTCGTAATCATAAAAACGTTCCGTGCGAATGGCTTCAATTTCAGGAACAATAAAATCAGGCTTGTGTTTAGCTACAATACGATCTAAAGCTTCTCCGTCAAGCATATTTATGACTTCACAGCCATGAGCGACTTGCATAGCTGGTGCATTTTCATAATTGTCTACCGCAATTATGGTTTGCCCGATGCGGTGTGCAGCAATTGTAAATTCTTTTCCTAATTCGCCTGAGCCTAGTAAGAGTATTTTCATTTTTTATTTTTTTTGTAGGGACAGGTCGCGATCTGTCCCTACATATATTTGATATAAGTGATGTTTTCCGCGTGAGGGATTGCTTCGCCAGTTCACTATCGCTCGTGTGTAGTGAGAATCCTTTTTTCATGAAGCGCTAGCGGAATGAATAAAAGATTGCAACATATAGCCCGACCCTTGTGGTCAAGCTCTAAAACAAAAACAGTCTAAAATTCAAAGTAACGAAACTCTGAACCTTAAACTATTTTAAAAAAAGGGAAGGGTTTGTTAATTATGAAACCGCTTCTTTTATTCTTTTTAAAGCTTCTGTCAAGATGTCTTCGCTTGTTGCGTAAGAAAAACGGATGCAATCTGGGTTTCCAAATGCGTCGCCGGTTACGGTTGCCACATTAGCTTCTCCTAAAAGGTACATGGCAAAGTCATTTGCATCTTTGATTAAAGTTCCTCTTAATGTTTTTCCGAAAAACGAAGATACGTCTGGGAATACGTAAAAAGCACCTTCTGGTACATTAATTTTTATTCCTGGGATTTCTTTCAATAAACCAACAACCAAATCTCTACGGCTATGAAAAGCGTCAACCATGTGTTGTAAAACGCTAGGATCAGCATCTACAGCTGTAATAGTGGCACGTTGAGCGATACTGTTTGCACCAGAGGTTACTTGACCTTGTATTTTAGTACACGCTTTAGCGATGAATTCTGGACCTCCAATATAACCAATTCTCCATCCGGTCATTGCAAATGCTTTTGCAACTCCATTTACAGTGACTGTTTTTTCTAGCATTCCTGGGATAGAGGCAATGCTACAAAAAGTTCCTGAAAAGTTGATGTGCTCGTAAATTTCATCTGCGACCACAATAACTTCAGGATATTTTTCTAAAACTTTAGCTAATGCTGTTAATTCTTCTTTACTGTATACAGAGCCACTGGGGTTACAAGGAGAACTGAACCACATCATTTTAGTTTTTGGTGTGATTGCTGACTCTAGTTGGGCCGGAGTCATTTTGAAATCATTTTCTATCGACGTAGGTACCACTACCGGTACCCCTCCGGATAGTTTTACAATTTCGAAATAGCTCACCCAGTAAGGGGCTGGTAAAATTACTTCATCGCCATCATTCAACATTACTTGTGCAATGTTGTATAAAGATTGTTTTGCTCCTGTAGAAACTACAATCTGGGATGGTTTATAATCTAAATCATTGTCTCTTTTAAATTTTCTGCAGATTGCTTCTTTCAACTCAGCATATCCATCTACCGGAGAATAGGTACTGTAATTTTCGTCGATTGCTTTTTTAGCCGCTTCTTTGATAAAGTCTGGAGTATTGAAATCAGGTTCTCCTAAGCTTAAGCTGATAATGTCTTTTCCTTGCGCTTTTAGTTCTCTAGCCAAAGCTGCCATTGCTAATGTTTGTGAAGTAGCAAGGTTGTTAATTCTGTCTGAAAGTAAATGATTCATTAAAAAAGTATTGATTACCCTGATTTAGTAATAGAAAAACAAGGGTGGTTAAATTAATAAGTTCTTTTATCGAGGAACTGTATTTCTACATCATCCGTTTCTACATTGCTGGTTTCATTCCTAGGTCTTTCAAATGTTTGAAGTGAGCAATAACTGCACCGCGCATTGTTTTGTATTCGTAATACGGTAAGTTGCATTCTGCTGCAGTTTCTTTAACGATTTTTGCAATATTACCATAATGAATATGACTTATATTTGGAAAAATATGGTGCTCAATTTGGTGATTCAATCCACCGGTGTACCAGTTTACTATTTTATTTTTTGGAGCAAAATTAGTTGTTGTAAATAGTTGATGAATTGCCCAGGTATTTCCCATCTCGCCTAATTCGTTTGGAGTAGGGTTCTCAGTCTCTTCAACAACGTGTGCTAGTTGAAACACGATGCTTAAAATTAAACCTGCTGTATAATGCATGATAAAGAAACCGATTAGCACTTTCCACCAAGTGATGCCAATAACGATAGGTAATACAATCCAAATGGATACATAAATAACTTTAGTAATGATCAAGGTTGTCCAAAGTGTTTTTGGGCTTTTTGCTTCACCGTAGCTTAGTTTTCTTTTTAGGTAGGTTTTCATTTGCCTAAAATCAGTTGTTATTGCCCAATTGAAAGTTAATAAACCATATAAGAACACGGAGTAGTATTGTTGAAAGCGATGGAAAGAATGCCATTTTGCCTCTTTGGTAAAACGAATGATTCTTCCTGCATCTAAATCTTCATCATGACCCGGTATATTCGTGTAGGTGTGGTGTAATACATTGTGTTGTACTTGCCAGTTGTGTACATTACCTGCAAGAATATAAATCGTACCCCCCATGAATTTATTGATCCATTTTTTATTAGAATACGAACCATGATTTCCATCATGCATAACATTCATACCTACACCAGCCATACCTATCCCCATAACTATCGTCAACAGTAGATGAACCCAGAAAGGCATACCAAGGGTGAGAATTAGAAAGTAAGGTGCTAGAAAAAGGGTGATCAGGATAATGGTTTTCAAATGAAGTTTCCAGTTTCCTGTTTTTTTGATGTTGTTTTCCTTGAAGTAATTGTTAACCCGTGAGTTAAGTGTTCTAAAGAACTTTAATTTATCTTGCCGTGCAAATGTTGGTGCGGTTGTGGCCATAGGATACTTGAATAAGTGGTAAAGATAATTATTATAAATTTTTTGATATACAAAATTGAGATAAATATTTTAACTCTAAAGTATTACTTTTGTTAAAAAAATCATAGATGGACCAGATTCTTAAGTATTTTCCCGATTTGACTGCTATTCAAAAAGAGCAATTCAAAAAGTTAGACTTTTTATACCACGATTGGAACGAAAAAATAAATGTTATTTCTAGGAAAGATATTGACGCCTTATATACAAAGCATATTCTGCATTCTTTGGGAATTGCTAAGGTTATAAATTTTGTACCTGGTACTTATGTTCTCGATGTGGGAACTGGTGGTGGATTTCCTGGAATTCCATTAGCGATTCTTTTCCCGGAAACGCGTTTTCATCTTATCGATATCATTGCTAAGAAAATTAAGGTCGTTCAGGCTGTAGTTGATTCGTTAGAACTTGAAAATGTTAAGGCAGAGCAATTAAGAGCAGAATTAGTTAAAGGTGATTTTGATTTTATTGTAAGTCGTGCAGTAACTAATATGCCTGATTTTGTCTCTTGGATTAAAGACAAAGTCAAGAAGAAAAGCAAGCACGAACTAAGAAATGGTATTCTATACTTGAAAGGTGGAGATTTGACGGAAGAGTTAGCAGCCTTCCCAAAAGCGACACAATATGATTTGGCTGATTTCTTCGAAGATGAATTCTTTGAGACTAAAAAGGTGGTGCATGTACCGCTGAAGTTTACGAGTTAGGGAATTCGATTTGTGATGTTTTCTGAGTATCTGTGACTTTAGCTAAAATAATAATCAGAATTGAACAATTAACGTTTACAAGATTTTTAGCAGCGATTTCTATCGTTATTTTTCATTATGGAAAAGAATCTTCGTTGTTTAACAACGAAAATGTGTCTTTTATGTTCGAACAAGCAAATGTAGGAGTCAGCTACTTTTTTATTTTATCTGGCTTTGTTATGATTATCGCTTATATCGATAAAGAAAATATAGATTTTTTTGAATATGTTAAAAACAGGTTAGCAAGGATATATCCTGTATATTTTTTAGCGATTATTTTAATTTTAGTTATTAGGTTTTTTGCAGGGGTAAATTTGGTTGATTTGATTTTGAATGCTTTAATGTTGCAAGCCTGGGTACCCGAAAAAGCACTAACAATTAATTTCCCAGGGTGGTCATTATCAGTGGAATTATTTTTTTACATTTTATTTCCTTTTTTGTTTAATTTTTTTTACTAAAATAAAATACGCTAAAAAAAACCGACATTTGTCGTTATGTTATTTTGGTA
>NZ_AJXL01000102.1 GCF_000264055.1 Flavobacterium sp. ACAM 123
GCCACGTCTTTTTATAGAAAAAACACGTACCCTTTTACTTTTTTTTTATTTAGTTGTTTGTCTTTGTGTTCACAGGAAGAGAACAGACCAAAAGTAGGCTTGGTTTTAAGTGGTGGTGGCGCCAAAGGCTTCGCACATATAGGAGTTTTGAAAGTCCTTGAGGAAGCAGGTTTGAAAATCGACTATATTGGGGGAACGAGTATGGGCTCAGTTGTTGGGGGGCTTTATGCCTCAGGATATACTGCAACTCAGATTGATTCTATCTTTCAATCAACAAATTTTGATGAATTGATAAATGATTTCATTCCAAGATCTTCGAAAAATTTTTATGAAAAAAGGAATGATGAATTGTATGCGCTTGTACTGCCATTCAGTAATTTTAAAATTGGAATACCGGAAGCACTTTCTAAAGGAATGTATAATTTTAATTTATTAAGTAGAATTACAAGACATGTAAGGCATGTAAGGGACTTCAATCAATTGCAGATTCCTTTTTTATGTATTGCTACTGATATCGAAACAGGGAAAGAGGTTTTGTTAAATAAAGGGAATCTGGCAGAGGCTATGATGGCCAGTTCTGCATTTCCCTCCTTGTTTTCTCCGGTAGAAATAGAGGGTAGACTTTTAGTAGATGGTGGAGTGACTAATAATTATCCTATCGATGAAGTAAGGAAGCTAGGTGCAGACATAATAATCGGTGTAGACGTGCAAGATGATTTAAGGGACAGAAATTCGCTCAAAGATGCTACAAAAATTTTGGTGCAAATTACAAACCTTCATTCGATAGAAAAAATGAAGGAAAACATAATAGAAACCGATATTTATATTAAACCGGATATTAAGGATTATGGTGTTATATCATTCGATAAAGGGAAAGAAATTATTATAAAAGGCGAAGAGGCGACATTTGCAGTGTATGAAAAAATTGAAGCTTTAGTAGGGGGTTCAAATAAATATCAAAAACCCAAATTAGAAATTTCAACCGATAGTTTACAAATAGTAGCTATAAACTGCAATGAATTAGACAATTACACTAAAGACTATGTAATTGGTAAACTAAGGTTTAAACCCGGAGCTTATGTCACGTATAAACAATTAGAAGAAGGTATAAATAATATTAATGCGACAGAAAATTTCAGTACTATTAATTATACGTTGGAGCACAGCAATCGAGGAGATGACTTGAATCTTACCTTAAAAGAAAATAAAACAAAATCTTATTTAAAATTCGGGTTGCATTACGATGGCTTGTTTAAGAGTGCTGTCTTGGTAAACTTAACTCGTAAAAAAACGTTGTTTAAAAATGATGTTGCATCGTTAGATGTTGTGCTGGGAGATAACTTTAGGTATAATTTTGGTTATTATATTGAAAGCGGCTATAATATAAGCTTTGGATTTAAATCCTATTTTAATCAATTTAATAAAAATATAACCAGAGAAATAAGCACTTTAGATTTTGAAACTTTGGGAGTAAATTCAATTAATATTGATTTTTCAGATGTGACAAATCAGGTTTATTTTCAATCTTTATTTGTCCAAAAATTTCTTATCGGGGGAGGGTTAGAGTATAAGTTCCTAAAAATTAAATCAGGAACATTGGCTAATAGCAATCCTGTAATCGATAAAAGTGATTATTTAAGTCTTTTTGCCTACATGAATTATGATTCCTTTGATAATAAGTATTTTCCTAAAAAAGGATGGTATTTCTCTGGAGACATACAATCTTTTTTAGTTTCTTCCGACTATACAAATACATTTAATCAGTTTTCTATTGCAAAGACTGACTTTGGATTTGCGACAACAATTGTCAAGAATACTACGTTTAAAATTCAAACTGAGGCGGGGTTTTCATTTGGAAACGATAGTGTTACCTTCTTTAATTTTGTTTTAGGAGGGTATGGCTACAATCAAATCAATAATTTTAGATATTTTTATGGGTATGATTTTTTAAGTATAGCAGCTAACAGCTATGTTAAGTCTACAGGTACTATAGATTACCAATTTTATAAAAAAAACCATATTAATTTTTCTGCTAATTTCGCTAACTTGGGAGACAGGATATTTGAATCCGTTGCCTGGGTGTCGTTGCCTCAATATTCAGGTTATGCGGTTGGTTATGGTTTGGAGACGATTATCGGACCAATAGAAATTAAGCACACATGGTCTCCCGAAAACCCAAAAGGATTTACCTGGTTTACTATTGGTTTTTTATTTTAAATTAAATCTATATCAATTAAAATCCCGATATTTGTTATAATGAAAACAAAATGGCTAGGTTTATTGGATTATCTTCAATTCCTTATCAAGAGAAATCCTGAGTAATAGCTCAATTAGATAATGTATTTAAATTGTCTAATTAGATTATATTAACTGTGAAATTAGTCCAATTATGTCATTATTTAAATCTGTAAATTCGTTTTAATTAGAAAAGTCGTTTAATTTTTCTAGCTACTACATTTTCTAATCTTCTAATTTAAATTAATCATGCCAGTATATCATAAATTGGGGACTTTCCCTCAAAAAAGACACACACAATTTGAAAAACCAGAAGGAGGTTTTTATTATGAGCAACTATTTGGAACCGAGGGTTTTCATGGAAACTCTGCATTGTTGTACCATGTTCACCGACCGACGCAGGTAAAAGAAATTAGTAAGTCCTACTCTGTCGAGCCTAAGATTGCCATTGGTAAAAACATTAAATCCTTATTGTTAAAAGGATTTGATCTCAAAGCTGAGGATGATTTTCTGGACAGTCGCAAAGCTTTGCTTGTCAATAAAGACTGCACGATAGGGCTAGCGGCGCCAAAGAAATCGTTGCAGGAGTACTTTTATAAAAATGCTGATGCCGATGAAATGATTTTCATTCACAAAGGGAAAGGGAAATTACGTACTATGATGGGAAATATACCATTTGAGTATGGAGATTATCTGATTATTCCCAGGGGAGTTATCTATCAAATTGATTTTGATACAGAAATCAATCGATTGCTGTATGTCGAATCCTTCGCCCCTATTTATACGCCAAAACGCTATAAAAATGGATCAGGTCAACACCTAGAACATTCTCCATTTTGTGAGCGCGATTTTATTTTGCCAACTGAGTTGGAGACCCATGACGTAAAAGGAGACTTTCTTATCAAAATCAAGAAAGAAGGAATGATACATGAAGTTATTTATGCTACGCATCCTTTTGATGTAGTGGGATGGGACGGCTACAATTTCCCATATGGCTTCAGTATTCACAATTTCGAACCTATAACAGGACGTGTTCATCAACCGCCACCAGTACATCAAACATTTGAAACATCCACTTTTGTAATTTGTTCTTTTGTTCCAAGGTTATATGATTACCATCCAAAATCAATTCCGGCTCCTTATAATCACAGTAATGTAGATAGCGATGAGGTGTTGTATTATGTCGATGGTGATTTCATGAGTCGTAATAATATTGAACAAGGACATATAACATTGCACCCTAAGGGGATTCCACACGGGCCCGCGCCAGGGGCGATGGAGCGCAGTATTGGTCATACAGAAACTCAGGAGTTAGCCGTAATGGTTGATACTTTTAGAACCCTTATGGTAACAGAAGAAGCGATGGGAATCGATGATGGTCAATATTATAAATCTTGGGTAGAATAGTCATTGCTGGCAGCAACGCAATTTCACTAAATATATTTCATTTTAATTAGGAGCTATTTCCTGCTATTCGTTGCAAACGAAGTTCAGTGAACTCCGATGAAAAGGATTTTCAGTGCTAACAGGGCTAGGCGATAGAACATAAACAAAATTTTCGACAATACTTAATAGTCTATTAAACAAATAAATATCATGGCAAAAGAAGTAAAATCAGTAGAATACGGACTGGAAAAAATATTTGAAGGAGCACAAGATTTTCTTCCTTTATTAGGAACCGATTATGTCGAATTCTATGTAGGAAACGCAAAACAATCAGCTCATTATTACAAAACAGCTTTTGGATACCAGTCACTAGCCTATGCAGGGTTAGAGACCGGAGTAAAAGACCGAACTTCTTACGTATTGGGTCAGGATAAGGTACGAATTGTTCTCACCACGCCGTTAACCCAAGATTCTCCTATACATGAACACTTGAGAAAGCATGGAGATGGAGTGAAAGTAGCTGCTCTTTGGGTAGATGATGCCACTAGTGCCTATGAAGAGACGATGAAGCGGGGTGCTCGTTCTTTTATGGAGCCTACAGTTGAAAAAGATGAATTTGGTGAAGTGGTTCGTTCAGGGATTTATACCTACGGAGAAACCGTTCATGTATTTGTTGAGCGTAAAAATTATACCGGTGTATTCCTGCCAGGTTATAAAGAATGGAAATCAGATTACAATCCAGAGCCAACCGGGTTAAAATACATTGACCATATGGTAGGGAATGTTGGTTGGAATGAAATGAATACTTGGGTTAAGTTCTACGAAGAGGTAATGGGGTTTGTAAATTTCCTTTCTTTTGATGACAAACAAATCAACACAGAATACTCAGCCTTGATGAGTAAGGTGATGAGTAATGGAAATGGACGTATTAAGTTCCCTATCAACGAACCAGCAGAAGGTAAGAAAAAATCACAAATCGAGGAATATCTTGATTTTTATGGTGGACCAGGAATACAGCATATTGCCATTGCAACAGATGATATCATTACAACAATAAGTCAGTTAAAGGCAAGGGGTGTGGAATTTCTTTCTGCGCCACCTCATACGTATTATCAGGCAATTCCAGAACGATTGGGCGAGCATATGAAAATGATGAAAGAGGATTTAAATGAAATAGAGAAGTTGGCTATAATGGTAGATGCAGATGAAGAAGGGTATTTATTGCAAATCTTTACAAAACCAGTACAAGATAGACCGACTTTGTTTTTTGAAATTATTCAAAGAATGGGGGCTAAAGGCTTTGGAGCGGGTAATTTTAAAGCGTTGTTTGAGTCTATAGAAAGAGAGCAAGCATTACGAGGAACGCTATAAAAACCTTTTTTTTATACATTATGTGAAAAAATAACCAACTAATAACAGATGATTTTATTGATGATGTGTTAAACTTTATTTTTTGTTTAAAAATGTAGTTTTGTTAACTATCTTTGCACTCGCAAAATGGAAGGGGTGGTTTCCTTCCATATTGATATAAATTTCATAATTTATAGTTTTTTGGTTAGTTAATAGCATAAAAACTCAGTCATTATTTGACTGAGTTTTTTGTTTTAATATATTTGGAACAGAATTTGCAAGTCAGTTAAAAAAAGACAAAGTAAGTTATGAAAAAATTAATACTATTCTTATTATTGATGTTGACGTTAAGTTTTGATTCTCCTCAAGAAGACGCTTATGATGCTGGCGAATGGTTTAAATTCCGTATTCATTATGGTATTGTAAATGCCGGATATGCAACGCTAGAGGTAAAAAACGCTGTGGTAAACAATAAAAAAACGTTCCATGTTGTGGGTAGAGGATATACGACAGGAATCTCTCGTCTTTTTTTTCAAAGTAGACGATTTGTATGAAAGTTATATTGATAAGGAAACCGGTAATCCAGTTAAATATGTAAGGAAGATTAATGAGGGAGGATATATTAAAAGTCAAGAAGGTTTTTTTAATCAATCCGGCAATAGTGTTTTGGTGAAAGATTACAAAAACAGAAACGAAAAAACTTTTGTCGTTCCAAAAAATACTCAGGACATTTTATCTGCGTTCTATTATTTGAGGAATTATCCCAATATAGATAAAATCAATCCGGGGGAGTCTATTGTCATTAATATGTTTATTGATGATGAAACCACAAAATTTAAGTTAAAGTTTGTAGGTCGTGAAGATATTACGACTAAATTTGGTGTTGTGTCATCCATGGTCTTTAAGCCTTTGGTGCAATCAGGACGTGTTTTTAAAGAGCAAGAGAGTCTAACTGTTTGGATTTCAGACGATGATAACAGGTTGCCTATTCGAATAAAAGCTGATTTAGCCGTGGGATCAATAAAAGCCGACTTGGATGAATTTAAAGGATTGAACAATTCATTTAAAACAAAAAGATAATGAACATTAGTGAGAATGCAGAAGCTATTTTAAATGAAATTGAGAAAAAATATGCATCCATAAATCAAAAAACAGAAACACACTTAGCAGGCTTACTTTGGTCCAAACCAATGACATATTGGGACTATATCCAGACCGATGCCTTGTTAAACATACAAACCCAAAGGACAACGTTTCCGGACGAAATGGTTTTTATCATGTATCATCAAGTGAATGAATTAATATTCAAGATGATTCTTTGGGAAATGAAACAAATCTCTTACCGTGAAAATATCGAAATTGTTTTTTTTGCAGAAAGATTAATGAGAATTAGTAATTATTTTGATATGCTCACGACTTCCTTTAGCATTATGGAAAATGGTATGGAAGTGGATCAATATATGAAGTTCCGGAACACCTTGACTCCTGCGAGCGGTTTTCAAAGCGCCCAGTACCGACTAATCGAATTTTCTTCTACTGACGTCATTAACCTTATCGATAATCGCTACAGAGGGTCTATAGATAGAGATACGTCTTACGAAAATGCTTTTGAATATTTATATTGGCAAGCTGCCGGGAAAGACTATTCAACAGGTAAGAAGTCATACTTTTTAGAAGAATTTGAAAGAAAATATAAAAAAACGTTCCTGGACCACATGGAGGAATATAAATCTATTAACATCTGGCAGAAATTCAAACAACTTCCAGACGCCGATCAGAAAAGCCTTGAGTTGATAAAGGCGATGCGTCATTTTGACCGTACAGTTAATATTACTTGGGTCATGCAGCATTTAAATGTTGCAATAAAATACATTGACCAAAGCGGAAAAGGTACAGGCGAGGCTACCGGAGGAAGCGATTGGAAAAAATATATGCACCCAAAATACCAGCGACGGATCTTTTTTCCGGATTTGTGGAGCGCTGAGGAATTGGCAAATTGGGGTGTAGAAATTTAAGTTGAATTAAAAAACAAAATACAGTTTGAAGCAAGTATTAATTATTTTCATAGTATTAACATCAATACTATCATGCAATGAATCCAATCAACCAGAAATAAAGACTAAAGCTAAAATCGTTAAACCAATAGCAGAGGATTCTGATTTTGGATTTAATTATTCTGAGTTTAATGTCGTTCACGATACCATCGAAAGGGGAGATAATTTTGGTACAATTATAAGCAAACAAAATATCGGCGACCGTAAAGTGTTTGAGATCGTAAAAAGCGTGAGAGACACTTTTAATGTTCGTTACATTAGACCTAACAGAGCCTACACAATGCTTAGGTCAAAAGATAAAACAAATAAACTACAGGTTTTTGTGTATCAACCAGATGCTTTGAGTTATTATGTATTCGATTTTCGGGACTCTACAGTAGTGGCTTATAAAAAAACGAGACCTATAACAATTAGGAGACGAACTATAGGCGGTGTTTTAAAAGGGTCGCTATCTGAAACTCTTGGAAATGCCGGAGTAGAGGCTGCTTTAGCGAGTCGAATTACAAGAATATATTCTTGGTCTATTGACTTTTTTAAATTAAAAAAAGGAGATCGGTTTGCCGTTACTTTTACGGAAAGGTTTATAAACGATTCCGTATATAATGGAGTAGAAGATCTGGAAGCTTCTTTTTTCGAATACAAAGGAAAAATCATTTATGCGTTTCCATATGTTCAAAATCCCGCCTCCGGGAAAGTAGGATATTATGACGAAGATGGAAAAACACTAAAGAATTTCTTTCTTAAAACACCAATTAAATTCAGCAGATTGACCTCCCGGTTTTCAAATAACAGATATCATCCCGTACAGCACAGATGGAAAGCACATAAAGGAACCGATTATGCTGCGCCAAGAGGAACGCCGATTACAACTACCGCCTCCGGAACAGTTATAAGAACTGGGTACACCGCAGGAAATGGAAACTATGTAAAAGTCAAACACAATAGCACATATTCGACTCAATACTTACACATGTCTAAAATTTTGGTTCGACATGGTCAACATGTAAATCAAGGGGATGTTATTGGTAGGGTCGGTAGTACAGGTTTAGCAACAGGACCTCATGTTTGTTATCGTTTTTGGAAAAACGGAAGACAAGTTGATGCCTTGAAGTTAAAATTACCAGGAGGAGAACCTATGCGAAGTGCTAATAGGGATCGTTTTTTAAAGGCTATTGAGCCATTGAAGTTGGAGTTGGACAGCGTTGGGAATTTATAAATCAAAGGGTTTTTTTGATATAGTTTATAATAAGATGGTTTATTAGGGGACACAATTATTTAAAGTAAATAATTGTGTCCCCTCCCTTTTTAGAACTCTACTATTTTTTCAATTCCTGCTAAATTGTGATATAAATTAAAAGGGTTAAGCAATTAAAACTAATTTCAGTATTTTTGCCAAAACAGGATTAATACTTGAATTAAAATAAAAATGGCTTTAAACACAATAAACCCCACAAATACAACGTCTTGGAAAAATCTTCAAAAGCACTTTGATGAGATGGAAAATGCTACGATGCGAGAGATGTTTCAAGTGGATGTTACTAGAACAGCAAAGTTTCACTTGAAATGGAATGATTTTTTAATAGATTATTCAAAAAACATCATCAATCAAGAAACAATGGATCTCTTATTGGCGCTGGCAGATGAGGTTGGCCTAAAAAAGGCGATTTCAGATTATTTTATCGGAGAGAGCATTAACCAAACCGAAAACAGAGCGGTGCTTCATACTGCTTTAAGAGCGAAAGAATCAGCAATTATAAATGTAAACGGAGAAAACGTAGTTCCTGAAATTTATGATGTAAAAAGAAAGATAAAAGCTTTTTCGAATGAAATAATAACAGGAGAAAGAACGGGATACACAGGAAAGGACTTTACTGATATTGTAAATATTGGTATTGGAGGTTCTGATTTAGGACCAGCTATGGTTGTTGAAGCATTACAGTTTTATAAAAATCACTTGAATGTTCATTTTGTTTCAAATATAGACGGAGATCATGTAAATGAAATCATAAAGAAGCTAAATCCTGAAACCACGCTTTTCGTTGTTGTTTCTAAAACATTTACTACACAAGAGACATTAACAAACTCCGAGACCATAAAAGAATGGTTTTTGACGAAAGAATTTGGAACAAAGCAAGCCGATATAGGCAAACATTTTGTGGCAGTCTCCACTAATATTCAGAAAGTAACAGAATTTGGGATTAATCCAGACAATGTTTTTCCCATGTGGGATTGGGTTGGCGGTCGTTTTTCATTATGGAGTGCTGTTGGGTTGGCTATCAGTTTAGGGATAGGCTTTGATAATTTTGACGAACTGTTAAGTGGTGCAAATGAAATGGACGACCATTTTAAAACGGCTGATTTTGAGCAAAATATGCCGGTTGTTCTTGCTTTATTAAGCATCTGGTACAATAATTTTTTTGGAGCTGAAAGCGAGGCGTTGATTCCTTACACGCAATATCTTCAAAAACTGGCTCCTTATTTACAACAGGGAACAATGGAAAGTAATGGTAAAAGTGTGGGAAGAGACGGGAAACCTGTTAACTATGAGACTGGCACTATTATTTGGGGAGAACCAGGAACTAATGCGCAACATGCTTTTTTCCAATTAATTCATCAAGGAACGAAGTTAATCCCTTCGGATTTCATTGGGTTTTTAAAACCATTGTATGGTGATGAAGCGCACCATGATAAGTTAATGTCTAACTATTTTGCACAAACGGAAGCGTTAATGCAGGGAAAAACAGCCGAAAAGGTACAGGCTGAATTTGATGCTCAAGGACTTGATAAAGAGAAAGCAAGATTTTTACTGCCTTTTAAAGTTTTTGCAGGTAACAAGCCTACTAATACTATCTTGATTGAAAAATTGACTCCTAAAGCTCTGGGATCTTTAATTGCATTATACGAACATAAGATATTTGTACAGGGAGTGATTTGGAATATTTTTAGTTTTGACCAATGGGGAGTGGAGCTTGGAAAACAATTGGCCAACTCGATTCTGGAAGAACTTAATTCGAAAGAAATAAGCAATCACGATAGTTCAACTTCTTTTCTTTTGGATTATTATTTGAAGAACAAATAGAATTGAGAGAATAAAGAAAACGGTTGAAATTGTTTTTCCTCTCCTCTTTTACTAAAATCGTTATGATGTAATGCCCTTGTTTTTGAAAAACAGGGGCTTTTGTTATTTAATATATTTGCTAAGAGGGTGCTGCTTGTGAACTGTTTTTTTAATTATACTCTTAAACTTTAAAAACAGTGCAGTTAAATAAAATCTTTAGATGCACTCAATTGTAAGCTTAGTGATGTAATTATCTAAATTTTGATTTTGAAAGAACATGTAATTGTAGCTTGCTTTATAGTTTTTAAGAAAATAATTTTGATGTTTCAATTGCGTTTGATTTCGATTTTTTTTGAAGAACAACAATCGTTTGATTTAGGGGGTAACTAGCTGATTTTTAGGAAAAAAAAGAACGATTTCACTTTTATAGGATTAGTATATTTTTTGCATTTTATTCCTATTATTAACAAATAATAGGAATAAAAAATATTAAAAACGCTTCTTTTGAGGAAAAAATATTAATTTAATAAATTTTATTTATGATAAATCAGTAATATGAAATGTTTTTCTTAACATTGTCTTAACCTTTTTAGTTAAAATTGTTATAATTTTGCCAAAAATATTCTAAACAAATAAACATGAAAAAATTATTCAAGTTATTTTTGATACTAGTTGCATTTTTGGGTGCTGGAACTAGTATTTACTCTCAAGGTAACACAACTTCCTCAATAAATGGAGTTGTGTTTGATAATGGAGGGGAAGCTTTGCCCGGAGCGTCAATTTTGGCTACTCACGTAGAATCGGGAACACGCTATAGCGGGGCAACTGATTTCAGTGGAAATTTTAGAATATCTAACATGAGAGTGGGAGGTCCGTATGAAATTGTTGTAAGCTATATTGGTTTTGGGACATTCAAACAAAACGGTATTTATCTACAATTAGGGGATTCTAAAAATTTCAAAATTGTACTAGCAGATGAAGCAAACGAACTGCAAGAAGTAGTTGTTAAAGTTGCTAAAGACAATACTTTCAATTCAAACAGAACAGGTGCTCAAACCGTAATTAATTCTGATCAAATCAAATCGTTGCCATCATTGTCAAGAAATATCGCTGACTTTGCAAGGTTGACTCCGCAGGCACAGATTAGTGGGGACGACGTTTTATCTATTGGTGGTCAAAATAATAGATATAATGCCATCTATATTGACGGAGCTGTTAATAACGACGTTTTTGGTTTATCTTCAAACGGTACTAATGGCGGTCAAACAGGAGTTAGCCCGATATCTCTTGATGCTATCGAGCAATTTCAAGTAAGTGTTTCTCCATTTGATGTTAAGTTATCTGGTTTTGCAGGTGGAGCAATTAGTGCTATTACTCGTTCTGGATCAAATAACTTTGAAGGATCTGCTTATTTTTTCTACAGAGATCAAGCATTAGCAGGGAAAACACCTTTAGAAGCTGGAAGTACTAGTACTAGAGAAAAACTGGCTGATTTTTCTGCTCAAACTTACGGAGTAAGAGCAGGAGGCGCTATTACAGAAAACAAATTGTTTTATTTCATTAACTATGAAAGACAAGATAACGCTACTCCAAACCCTTTTGATATTAAAGATTATTTAGGGAATAGTGGTGCGAGAATACCAGAACTTGTAAACTATTTAGGAGACAAGTATAATTACAACCCTGGTTCTTTTAGTAACAATATAAGTACACTAGTAAGTGATAAGTTAATTGCTAAAATTGACTGGAATATTAATGATAACCACAAATTATCTTTTAAAAACAGTTACGTAAAAGCAACTAATTTTTCACCAAACAGATCTTCTTCAAGAGGTATTAATTTCTTGAATGGTTCTGAAAATTTTGTTTCTACAACAAATTCTACAGCGCTGGAGTTGAACTCTCGTTTTAGTAATAAATTTTCAAATAATTTAGTTATTGGTTATACAGTGGTAGATGATAACAGAGACCCTATTGGTGATCGTTTTCCTAGTGTAGAAATTATTGATGGGTCAGGAAGAATAAATTTTGGAGCTGAGGCATTTTCAACTGCAAATTTATTGAAACAAAGAATCCTTACAGTGTCTGATAACTTTGAAATCAATGTTGGTAAACATAATATCTCGATAGGAACTCACAACGAATTTTCTTACGCTAAAAATGTCTTCGTCGGAAGAAACTTTGGGTACTACAGATACAGCACTTTGCAAGACTTTTTGGATGATGCTAAACCAAACAGATACCGTCTAGGATATTCATTATTGGGTGGTTCAGGAGATGACTCTCAAGGAGCTGCAGAATTTAATGTTAGCCAATTTGGCGTTTATATTCAAGATAATTTCAAAATCACTAATAACTTTAAACTTTCTTACGGTTTAAGGGTTGATGTTCCAGTTTGGGACAAAGGGACAGTAAATACTGATTTTAACACTAGAACGATACCTTTGTTAAACGCAGCAGGTAAAAATCTTCAAGGCGCAACAGTGGGTGATAGAATAGCTACTACAGCTCATTACTCTCCTCGTGTTGGATTTAATTATGATTTAAATGGAGACAGGGTTACTCAATTTAGAGGAGGTTTAGGTATTTTTACTTCTAGACTACCTTTAGTATGGCCAGGTGGTGCATATAATAACAATGGAGTTACGCAAGGTGCAATTGATATTAGTAAGGGTACACCTAATTTCAATCCAGACACAAGTGTAGAAAGCCAACTTAATAATAATGGTACCGCTCTAGGTCCATTGCCTGGAAGTGGAAAACTAGGTGGAAATATTGATTTGTTTGCTAAAAACTTCAAACTACCTCAAGTATTTAAAGCTAGTTTTGCAGTAGATCAAAAATTGCCAGCGGGATTTGTAGTTTCTGGAGAGATTATTTATAATGATAATATATCTGCAGTTACTTATGAAAACGTAAATCTTGGTAAGCCAACTTCAAATTTAACTGGAGCTGATACAAGACCAAGATATGATGAAAGAAATAACCGTATCGATAATACGTACGTTGGTGTATTCTTAGGTTCAAATACAAGCGCTGGTAAAGCTTGGAATTCATCAATCACAGTGACTAAAAATTTCTTATCTGATCTAGTTGATGCCAATATTTCTGCAACTTATGCTTATGGGAAATCTACTGTATTGTTAGATGCTACCTCTTCTCAAAATAGTTCTCAGTGGAATAATATTGAGACCGTAAATGGTTCTAATGCGATTGGTGGAATTTCAAGATCTGATTTTGATCAGGGACATAGAGTTTTGAGTAATTCATCTGTAAAATTCAAGTGGTCTAATAATATGAAGACTACAATTGGAATTTTCTACGAGGGAGCTCAAGGATCACCGTTTAGTTATGTTTACAATGATAGAGGAAATTTGTTGCAAGACACATTTAGTTCTTCAGCATTGATTTTTGTGCCAGGCAATAGAGCAGACATTAACTTAGTTTCAAATTCAAATTTTACAGCTGATCAACAGTGGGAGGCGCTAAGTGCTTTTATTGAAGGAGATAGCTACTTAAGAGGTCGCAAAGGTAAGTATGTTGAAAGAAACGCAGATCGTTTAAAGTGGAGTCATGTTGTTGATTTAAAATTAGCACATGAATTCTCAATAAATGTTAATAAAAAGAGTCACAAAATAGAGTTGACTGCTGATGTGTTTAACTTCACTAATCTACTGAACAAAAATTGGGGTAAGAGGTATTTTGCATCATTTAATCAAGTTCAGTTACTTGAACAAAGAGGATTCTTAGCAGATAAATCAACACCAACATTTAGTTTTGATCCTAACAATGCAAATAGAATCAATCAAGTTGATGATTTAGGATTGCAATCTTCAAGATGGCAAATGCAAGTGGGTGTTAGGTATTCTTTCGAATAGTTTCACTTTTGATAATCAAACGGTTAAAAAAA
>NZ_AJXL01000103.1 GCF_000264055.1 Flavobacterium sp. ACAM 123
ATGTAAGTTGTACCTGTTGGTACTACGCCATTGGTCGTGTTAACTGGGGTTGAAGTAAAGCCAACGCCACTACAAGCTGCATTAGTCATAGCTGTTATAGCTGGTTTTGGATTCACCGTTACTGTAGTAGCTGCAGAATATCTTTCAGGACACGTACCACTTTTAACCACCGCTCTAAATTGAGTTGTCACCGTTAAAGCTCCTGAAGTATAATTATTAGTAGTATTCACTATAGCGGTTCCCGCTGTAGCAAATCCGTCTAACGAAGATTGCCATCTTACTACAGCTCCGGTATTACCTGTTAGTGTCAACGGTCCACTAGTGTTCCCTGAACAAATTATTGTTCCTCCTTTTACGGCTCCATCTGCTAATGGAGTACCTTTCAAGGTTATATCATCAAGGAAAAAATCGTTTTGAGGATTATTGGCGTCTCCGTCTTTCTGTATCAATAAATATACCAATCCCTGATTATTCGCAGCAATAGGCAAATTGATATCTCCTGATGCAGTACTCGTTGTGGGTATAGTATAAGAAGGTTTTATTTCGGTCAAAAGACCACCTGTAATCATATAACAAATAAAATTCCCTATTCCAGTATCACCTTTATTACAATAAGAAAGTTTCAAATTTTCATATCCAGATGTATTTACAGTTATACGATAATACTCGCCATTTTTCCATTTATTTGCGACTAGCATCCGATTGTCAATACTTGCATCACAACTAGGAGTTACTATACTTCCAACTGCAACCCCGTTATTAGCTACAAATAATTCTAATTTTGGAGTCCCACAAGTATTATTTTGATTTGGAGCAACTACTGCAGTACTACTTTCAAAATTAAATTGAAAAAGTGTAGTTTGCCCAAAAGCAAAATTTGAAATTATTAAGAACAGAAATAAAAAAAGAAATTTTAATTACCAGTATTTTCAAGTTGAAAAAACTTTTTTCTTAACACTATATTTTTACCGAAGTTAATTTTTATCATATTTTTTATTATAAAATATTATTGGAATCTAATGTATTTTGTAAAAACCTTTGCTCATTATTAAATCCCTTCCATTGTTTTTCCAAGCGGTCCCTTTATTGAATGAGATACCCATTTTTAGATTTTAAGCAATAAACCATGACGGTAGTTGTCCTTGATTTCTCCCCAAAATACCCTTGATCTATTGTTGTAGTATCCTTGCCATTAACCGTATAGTATTCTTAACTTTTCCTACTATTCGAATTGCTAGTTTTAATTGAAAGATAATCGCCAACTGACTGTGCAAACACCCTAAAAAGCCACAACATTATTTGAGTGTTACAAAATCTAGATTTAAATAATTTTATCTCCATGGAAGTTTTTGCTACAAATCGTGGTATTTATCGGATAAAAAAGGAATTTTTGAATGCAAAAAAACAGTAAAATAAAACTTAAAAAAAAATAATTCCGATTATCAGCATTTTTTAACGTTAAACGACGGGTTGTTACTTTTTTTTAAACAAAACCGGATAAATAACTAACCTTAAATAGGATACATTCACAATTATACGTCTAGACTACCTTTTTGATAATTACTAAGCTTTAGCTTTTTTATTACGCTAAATATTCAATTATACTTTTAAAATAAAAGAAGAATATCCCGTAAAAGACATAACAAATAAATTATCACACTACTGCGCTTATCAGAAACACTGTCATGGAGAAGTAATCTCTAAACTGAGAAGTATGAAACTAGATTTTGAAGTAATTGCTGAAATTATTGCCAATCTAAACGGCTCTACTTTCCTTAACAAATGGCAGTTTACCAGTAGTTTTGCCAGAGAAAATACCGCATCAAGACTTGATGAAAATTAGAATTGCAATTGAATTAAAGACCTGAAAAACTGATTAAAGACTGGTTTTTAAATACTAATACCAATTACCGTAAATGACTCCATAAATTCTATTTTTATTCGATCGACAGCTTTTTAAAAAATTTTATTATAACCACTTCTGTCTCAATTTTTTTTCACAAATAAACTAATAAATTCAAATCATGCTTCAAAAATTCTATTTTTTAGGAGTTTGCAGATTATTGTAATTGTATATTTTTCTACTGATAGAATGTTGCATAAAAAGGCATAAATAAAGCCCCATTCTGAAATAGCATGATGGGGCTTTTTAGAAAATCGATATTCAGCCTTTAGTGCATAATCTTCTTATTTACTGTACTTTGATTTTGTAATACCACCTTTACGATTAACATCTGCTCACTGGATATTATGCTATTAATGATTAATTCATTCTTCTCCACCTTTAATGCCATATAAATTTGTCTACCTGATAAATCGTAAACAAACACTTTATCGATTTCATTTGTTGAGGAACTAATTTTTATTTCTTTATTTTTATTGGAAATTAGAATTGCTTCGCTTGCCTCTTTATAATCTCCCGTTCCCAACGTTATAGTTGACGCTGCCGTTTTAGTAGCATAAGTCAAAACAAAACGCTCATTAAAAGTACCTACTTCAGTCGTGAAGACATAAGGCGCTTCACTTAAATCTTGAATCTTACCTAATAATTTATCTTCCAAATTAATTTTCTTATTGATAAGAAAACCATCGGCTTCCCCGATAGCGATTTTAAAATCACCTGCAATAGTCGTTTTATATCCTAAAGGCACTTTATCATTTTCATCAAATGGTAAGGCTCTTCCCTGGATCACAAAATTTGTATTCTGATTAATACTATAGAAATTAATAAATTGATTTCCATTAAAACTCACACCATCATAAATACCTTCATAACCATTTGTGGCTCCTGTTACATAACCAATCAAGGTTTGTTTAAAAGCTCCGCCACTATTCGTTAAATTCAACCAAACTCTGTTTTTTTCAATTGAACTACCGCTTTTTGGATTTTCAGGTATTTTAAAAAACTGTGAATTATTTACTCCCAAAGCTCCGCCTACAAGTCGCATACTATTGTTAAACCTTACTTTACCATTACCCTTACTGCCAGCAAAAAAACCTTGACCAGCAGCAATTATTCCAGTGGGTTTATAGTTATTAATATCATTTGTAGGTGCGCTTATCGCTTTTATGGCCTCAGCATTTGTACCAACACCGCCAGTTATATTATAAGAAGCATAATCATTTGAAGTATAAGCTAATGCACCTGAACCTGCTGTAGCAAGGATATTTAATCTCGACTGGATTGCAGTGTTATGAGTCCAGAAATAAATAGTCCCATCCAGAACTCCACTATTTTCCGTTAAAAATTTATCCGCATCTATAGCCGAAGGATAAGGATTCCCTATCAAATTATTTTTTCCAGCAACTACGTTGTTTTCCATTGGGACACCATTATTTGCTAATCCTTTGAAAACAGCAGTTCTAAGAGAGAGAGCCGGTACTAAAATAGTCCCACCTTTTCCTGCTCCTCTAACTATATACCCAACTCCATTTTTCATTTGCGTAGTCTCATCTACTCTTGTCCATGAGTTATTTGGAGCATTGAACGAATAATATAAAGTACTCGTTTGTATTGCTGCCAATTTAGAGTTTGCAACCGGTGTAGACCAATACACGTAATCTGTGTTTAGAATACCTGCAGGAATCGCTCTTTTGTATGTTATATCGCCTAAATTTATAGCAGTATCGTTTATTTGAACTAAACTGGCATTGTTCTCAAATATCAGCGTACCACTACCTACAACTTTAACTTCATTCACTACTTTTAATGTATGTCCCTGATAAATAGTTACCTGTACATTATCCTTAACCTCACAAGAACATCCTAGAATTTCACCCAGACTTGATGTAACATTTGTATCTAAACTAGAATTATATGCTGCTTCAAAAACAAGTTTAGTGTTTATTGAAGGAAAGCCATTAGACCAACCAAGAACCCCTAAGCTTATGTTTTTCCATATGGTAGTTGGTATTACATTATTTAGAATGGATACATATGCAGAAACTGATGATATACAACTGCCTTTAGAAGCCGAAATAGTATAATCCCCAGGAGGAGCTGTTACGACTGCATCTGTTCTATTTACTCCAGTAGATGGAGAAAATGTATATGTATGCGAAGGATCATAATTTGTAATTGTAAAAATTCCTATTCCCACAACGCAATTAGGCTGGGCTATCGTTCCTACTGTTGGTGTGGCTGGATTTTGATTAACTACCACATTTCGTGTTACTTGTGATGATGGACCATTGCAACCGTTTGCAGTAACTTGGATATCTACTGAGCCGAAAAAACCACTCGCCCATGTCATTACACCTGTAGTATCATTTATGGTTCCTGCTGACGGATTACTCAATGACCAGCTATAACCTGTATTGTTAGTCGCAGTTGTAGCATAGGTTGTAGTTGTACTTCCATTTGCTAATTGACACGTGGGCTGTGTTCCCGCGGAAATAGTCATTGCAGTTGGTGTTCCAACAGTCGCCGTTACGGTTACAACTGCGCTTTGTCCTGATATTGCACTAGAGCAAGTAGGTGAAAATTTATAAACCACACTAATCAATTGATAAGTAAAGTTTCCTGCTGTAGTTGTTGATACTGGTATACTTATTTGCGCCGAAGCAGCAATATCTACAGAAGTTTGTATCGTATTTATAGAATAAGTTACGGTTACTTGGTTAGTTTGAGGATTAGTAATTGTAATGTTAGGAGACGTACTACCTGTGCAAACAGTTGTTGTACCACTTATTGTTGCAGTAGGTATAGGGCGGAATCTTATTTCAGCAGTATCTTTATTGAACCCTGTAGTTCTTGGACAACCACCACTAGTTATTGAAAGTAGTGTATAATCTGAGTTGCTTGTTGGATTGTCTCCCGGAATAAAACTAACTGCACCAGTTGTAGTAATTGAAACTTGATAAACTATTGTTCGCTTAAGGTTGTTGCTGTACGTAATAAGATACGGTGGTGAGGTAGAATTATCAGCATTAAAGGTCAATAGCGGACCGCCACCCTGACATATTATATTCCCCTTAAAACCATCACTTGATTGATTATTCGGCAATGGATTCACTGTTACTGTCACTGGTTTGATATCAAAACATCCAGCTGTAGTGGTTCCTTTGATATAATACGTACCTGCTCCGGCTTTTGATGGCGTAGCATAGGAAGTTGTTGCCGCACCATCGCTCCAGTAGCTATAACTCAATCCAGCTGTTGAACCTGAAGTAATCCCTGCAACTGTTAAATCTACTGTTGATGGCGAACAAACTGCTACAGGCATAGTAATAACAACTGTAGGGATTGGATTGACAGTTACTGTAACCGGTTTCCTTATCGTAGTATAAGCATCGGGTGACGTGTATGAAGCTGCTACGTAATAAGTCTTGGTAGTTGATATTATTCCCGTATCATATAAATTTGAAGCACTCGTCCCTGATAAAAGATTTCCTCCACTTGCTGCATCATACCACTTGTAAGTGGCTCCAATTGAAGGCTTCGCTGTTGCCGTGAGTGTAAAAGATCCTTGACCACAAGCAGAAGTTGGGCTTCCAGTTGCATCAATTGAGCTATATCCACCATTGCTTACGAAAGTTGTAAAATTAACTAATGCATTCCCTGCATTACAAGACGCTACTTTTATACTTCCAATTGTGATTAAATCTGAGTTACCACAACTTGTAATAGATTTTAAACTCCCGCCGGGCTCAATAACTATCGAAGATCCTGCAGCTAACTGCAAATTTTTATTACTTCCTGCATCAAAATCGAGAGTAGCAGAACTTTTAATAACAAATAATATCGGACCTAAGCAAGTAAGGTCCAAGTCAACATTCATAGCTAAAATGGTGAATGTAGTTCCGTCTCCTATAGTTACAACAGTGCAACCGCTCAACCGAGCACTAGTACTTGGACTAACCTTACTACAGCTGTAATCACTTGCATTATTATTTCCAATTATGGAACATTGAGCCTTAACATTTCCAACAAAAGCAAACAACAGTATTAAAAGCGTAAAAATAGTAGATCTGGGTAATTTTGTTTTCATAAAGCTTCTTATTAGAAATAGTAGTTTTATCGCCACAAAAGGGTCAATTATCAAGCAAAAAAAACGTAAAAATATTAGAAAAAAAAATAATGTCGATTATCCGCATATTTTAACGTTTAACAGCACTTTTCGTCTATTTATATACTTAAAAATCTGATAGTTAGATACATTTAATAAATATACACTGACAAATATAGATCCAGATTCCTTTGCTGATAAATGCGTACATTTGACTTTTTAATTACGCTAAATACTCAATTATACTTTTTAAATGAAAGAGGTTTATTCCATAAAAGACGCTACAAACAAAATTGAGCATTACTGTGCTTATCAAGAACGATGTCATGAAGAAGTAGTCTCTAAACTGAGAAGCATGAAACTAGATTCTGAAGAAATCGATGAAATTATCGCCCGTCTAATTGGCTCTAATTTCCTTAACGAAAGTCGGTTTGCCTGTAGTTTTGCCAGGGGAAAACACCGCATCAAGCAATGGGGAAAAATTAGAATCGTAAATGAATTGAAATTCCGCAAGATTACGACCTACAATATCAACTTGGCACTCAAAGAAATTACCATAGAGGAATATGGTACTACTTTTCATAGGTTGGCTGAAAGGCAATGGGAAGTGATTCGCGAAACTAACGCTTTAAAAAAGCGAAAAAAATTTTGTGATTATTTACTAAGACGTGGGTTTGAGAGTAATTTAGTTTATGAGAAGGTGAAAGAACTAGAACAGGAATGACGTCGGCTTTTAACTGAAGATAAACTTATCGGTACTTTTTTAGTTAATCAAACTTTGTTTCTATTAAGTAATTGCACGGGTCAACAACACTAGCAGAGACGAGTATCGTACGAAAAAAAATCTCGAAATCGGGTGTACGATTCTGTCCCATTTTTATCAAAATAGATGCTCCGTTTATTCCAAACTTATTTTGGAGAACCTCTCTCCCTCAGGCGGCATACATAAAAACTTATCTTAAATTATGACTTTTCATTTATTATTTTTGGCAAACAGATACAGACGAGTTTTCACCTTTTAAGCCCTCTGCTTTTGAATGTGCTCACTTTTAAAAAGACAACAAAACACTGACCGCATTTCCGCCAAATCCCACCGCGTTTATCATTACTTTTCTAATGGGTTTAGTTTGGATCTGAGTTTTTGTAAAAGGAACTCCGATAAAAGTGTCATGTTGCATCATCAGGATGGCCAATTCTAAGCTCAGCATCCCGGAAGCCCCAAAAGTATGCCCGATTTTCCATTTGTTTGTAGTCAGTAACGGCAGGCTTGAGCCAAAGACAATCTGAATAGCTTTATATTCCGTTAAATCGCCCTTTATTGTTCCTGGAGCGTGCATGACGATCACATCCACATCAGAAGGGTCTGTATTTTGCAAGGCCATTTTCATTGATTTCTGGAAACACGTCGCTTCTGCAGAAATAGAGATATTATGCTCTAAAATTTCAGTAGCATATCCCATTCCTTCTATATATGCCAAGGCATTTTCTTTTTTTCCCATTTCCAGACAACAAACCGCGGCACCTTCACCAAGAATCATCGTGTTTTGGTTTTTTTCTAAATCCAATGCTCGATTTGGATACTGGTCATCACTTCTAGCATATATTTTTAAAGCCCGCATTTGCGCTATTGTAAAATCAGTCAAAGGCGCTTCGCTTCCACCCACAAGAAATTTATTTGCCATACCAGCTTTTAACCATGCGATACCATTCAAAACCGAATGCAGTGCAGTCGAACAAGTAATGGAATGAGAAATTTCAGGACCTGTACATTGTAAATCATGAGCCACCCATGAAGAAATATTACCTAAAGTAGTTGTTGGCGAAGCTAAGGTTTGAGCTTTACCAGTAACCAAATAGTCTCGATGGTGTTTTTCGAATAAATCAGTCGCCCCACGAGAGGAACCTATATTGATCCCGAATATGTCCTCCGCCTTCCATCCCGCTTGTTTTACGGCAACTCTAGAAGCTTCCATTGCATACAAGACCGACTTATCTAAAGACCTGTATTTACTATCTGATTCCCTTAATTGCGCTATCTTGGCTGCTGAATCTGCATCTAAGGCAGCGGCAAAAGTTTCGGCTTTATCTAAAAAATGTTTGGTAAAAAAATGTTTTGGGTCAAGGTAGCTTTCCCAGATTGTCTTAGGATCGTTACCTAAAGGTGATACAGAAGAAAGTGCCGTTATAGATATTATTTGAGACAAAAGATTTATTGATTTGATAGCATAAAACAACGGTGCCGACTTATACTAATTTGTTTTTTGTATGTGTTTTTTATAGCCCTGATAGCAATGAAAATCCTTTATTTCCTCCTGTCTTTAAGTAGGAAATAAAGATTGTAATGCATAGCAGGATTAGCTCCAAATTTAAACTATTTCAAGAGCCTCTTCCACTACTTGATATATTTTTTGCAATTGTGGATCAGTAATGATGTAGGGAGGTAAAATATAGATTATGTTCCCGATAGGTCGCATGATAATGCCGTTTTCGATAAAAAAAGCATACAACTTATTCCGCATCGTACCATAATAACTCTCATTGTCCTTAGTCTTAATTTCCAATGCAAAAATAACACCTAATACGCGAGTGGTCAAGACCATTGGGTGTGTTTCTATCTGTTTTTGGAACTCTAGATGATTCTTATTCACCCGCACTATATTAGCTTGCATCTCATCCGTTTTCAACAAGGCTAAACTAGCCAGCGCTGCTGCGCAACCTGTGGGGTTAGCTGTAAAGGTATGTCCATGAAATAGTGCTTTATTGATATCATCATCATAAAAAGCATCAAAAATTTCTTGAGTGAAGGTAGTAATTGCCATAGGGATTGTCCCTCCTGTCAACGCTTTTGACAAACACATCATATCTGGTTTTTCAGTTTGATAATCTGTCGCAAAAGTTTTTCCCGTTTTTCCAAAACCGGTCATCACTTCATCAGCAATTGTAAGTACCTTATTTTCTTGACAAATTTGGATTAATTTGTCTAATGCCTCCGGTTCATACATTACCATTCCCGCCGCTCCTTGTACTAAGGGTTCATAAATAAAGGCGGCACAATTAGTTGTCTTTATTCTTTCTCTTAACGCATCATAACTAACTGCCTCTGTTCCTTTTACTGGTACGGGAATTCGTACGACCTCAATAAACATTCCTTCAAAAGCTTGCGTATAAAAAGAGATTCCGCTTGCCGCCATGGCTGCAAAAGTATCTCCATGAAAGGCGTTTTCGAATGCAATGATGGTGGTTCTCTTTTCGCCTTTGTTGAAAAAATATTGCAAAGCGACCTTTATCGCCACTTCAACTGCAGTGGAACCATTGTCTGAAAAGAATATTTTCTTTTGGTTACCTGGAAGGATCTCTATTAATTGCTCTCCCAAAAGCACTGCTGGTTCATGAGTAAATCCTCCAAAAAGAACATGCTCTAAAGTCGTCAATTGTTTGTATATCGCATCAGCAATGAATTTATTACTGTGCCCGTAGGGGTTTACCCACCAGGAAGCAATTGCATCAATATATTCTTTGTTGTTGTCGTCCCAAAGCAAAGCGCCTTCCCCTCTTTTAATAGCGATAGGAAGTTGGGCTGTTTTATGTTGTGTATAAGGATGCCAAAGGTGTTGGCTGTCTCTTTCGGTTAAGTTCATGATGCAAAGATAAGAAAAGCGGTTAGAAGTCAAAAGCTTGATTCAATAGAAAAGCTTGTCTTTATTATATCTGTCTGTTTCTATTGTACTCTCGTATTCGTCCTTTAAAAATCAACGTATTATGCCAACTGCAATTATTAAACTACTGTAAATTATTTAAATTCAGAGATTTAATAAGTTCTCGCGGAAAAAATCAGCATATTCTCGAATTACATTTTTATCAAAATAAGGCTCTTCATCAATTCTTCCTATACATTTTATGTTCGTCTTGTTTAGGATAATTGATTCGGTCGCCTTGTTTTCAGTACCGCTAAAAACAATTCCTGCAATTTTTATTTTTCGATTTTGAAGCGTTTCAATTGAGAGCAATGTATGATTAATACTTCCTAAATAATGCCTAGAAACTAAAATCACCTTATAGTCAGACTGTATCAAATCGATGACACAATCAATTTCATTTAATGGAACCAAAAGTCCTCCAGCGCCTTCAACAACCAAATGGTTTTCGGTATCTGGCTCGACTATCTTTTTTAATTCAATTGTGACTCCATCTAACTTGGCTGCCAGATGTGGACTTGCAGGAGTATTTAGTAAATATGCATTGGGAAAAAACATTGTTTTATCATTTGAAACATATGATTTCACCTTATGTGTGTCTGAATTATCTACATCACCTGCTTGAATGGGCTTCCAATAGTCTGCTTCTAGAGATTCTGTAATAATAGCTGATGCGATAGTCTTGCCTACATCGGTTCCAATTCCTGTTATAAATAGTTTCATACATTACGTGTTTTTTAGTTCGAAGACACAAAGTCCCAAAGTTACTTCTACAATTCAAATTCGCGATAATTTGTGAGTCTTTTAATCGAATACAAATGTACTCAACAATCGCAGCACTTCCGATATTTCTTCTTTCGAATTATAGCTATGGATACAAAAACGCAATCGTTCTTGCCCTTCGGGAACTGTAGGTGATAAGATTGCCTTGACATCAAATCCCTTTTGCTGTAATTGTTTCGCTATCTTTTTCACATTGTCATTTCCGGGAATGATGGCTGATTGAATGGCTGATTTGCTTCTGACAAATAATTGTTTTAAGCCTACCATATTCTTTTCCTGATTGAAATGGATAATATTCTCTCGGAGCGCTTCTATACTCTGGCTATGTGCATCTAAATAAGAATAGGCGACTAAAATTGTGGCAACGGAATGAGGGGATAATCCAGTAGTATAAATAAAACTTCGTGCAAAATTAACCAAATAGCTTTTAAGCTCTGCAGATCCTAAAATAGCGGCTCCATGGCAACCAAGTCCTTTCCCAAAAGTTACGATTCTAGCAAAAACGTGGTCTTGTAAAATTAAGTATTGAACTACTCCTTCACCTTTAGCACCAAAAACACCCAACGCATGTGCCTCGTCAACTATTAAGTAGCAACTGTGTTTATTTGAAACAAACACTATTTCTTCTAAGTTAGGCGTATCACCATCCATAGAAAAAACACTTTCAGTGACGATATAAATAGTTGTATTTTCATTTCGAAGAATTAAACGTTCTAAATCTTCAAAATCGTTATGCATAAATTTATAGGCTTTGGCATTAGACAATTGAATTCCGTCGCGAATGGAAGCGTGGCACAACTCGTCATATAGTATCAAATCTCCTTTTTGGGCAACTGAACTGAAAAATCCAATATTAGCGTCGTAACCTGAATTGAATAATAAAGCTGATTCCGATTGATGAAATTGCGCGATATAATTTTCGGCGGTTTCGTATAACGCATGATTACCTGAAATTAATCGCGAGCCTGTCGCTCCATTTTGAGTGAGATTATAGTCTATTAAATACTGATGTGTCTCTTCAAAAATACCCTGATTTTTCGACAATCCAAGATAATCATTAGAACTAAAGTCTGTCAAAGTAGCTGCTTTCGGTAGTATCCTCAGCGCATTTTCTACTTCGCGAGCTGTTAATTTTAGAGTAAGATTTAGCGGTAATTCCATCTCGCCAAATTTAGGAATTTATACCTTAATTCAAGTGATAATTTTCTTTTTAGCCTAGATAATAAGTAAACGCAGCAATAAAGCCTATTCTTTGTCTTTAAAAGAATAACAATTTGCAATGAACGGCTGGAATAGCTTCTAAACAAAAAAGCACATTACTGTTTGGCTTTTTTAATTTATATAGAATTATTTTAGTCAACTAAAACAATTACTTTATTATTTTTCATTTCTAATGTTCCAGAAGAGATAGATAAAGTATAATTCTGCTCATCTACTTTCGTAAACATAGCAGCTACTTCTTTACTAAACGTCAAACTTGGAGCAGTAATACTTACCGTTCCTTTTTGAAGTAATGAAACTATTGGTGCGTGATTATTTAAAATTTGAAAACTTCCATCAACACCAGGTACAGATATTGAAGTTATTTCTCCTTTGAATAATGATGCTTCCGGTGATACTATTTCTAATAACATAATTATGAGTTTAGAATTATGAGCTATGAGTTTTCAAAATTTTAAATAACTCATAACTCATAACTTATAATTTTTAAGCTTCCGCCAACATTTTTTCTCCAGCCTCGATAGCTTCTTCAATCGTTCCTTTAAGGTTGAATGCTGATTCCGGTAAATGATCTAACTCACCATCGATAATCATATTAAATCCTTTGATAGTATCTTTGATATCAACTAGTACACCTTTTAAACCTGTAAATTGCTCTGCAACATGGAATGGTTGAGATAAGAAACGTTGAACACGACGTGCTCTAGAAACCGCTAATTTATCTTCTTCCGATAATTCTTCCATACCTAGAATCGCAATAATATCTTGCAATTGTTTGTATTTTTGAAGAATCTCTTTTACTCTTTGTGCACAATCATAATGCTCATCACCAAGAATTTGTGGTGTCAAGATACGAGAAGTAGAATCTAACGGGTCAACCGCTGGATAAATACCTAGCTCAGCAATCTTACGAGACAATACTGTAGTTGCATCAAGGTGAGCAAATGTTGTTGCTGGTGCTGGATCTGTTAAATCATCTGCAGGAACGTAAACCGCTTGTACAGATGTAATAGAACCTTTGTTAGTAGAGGTGATACGTTCTTGCATCGCTCCCATTTCTGTAGCTAATGTAGGTTGGTATCCTACGGCAGAAGGCATACGACCTAATAATGCCGAAACCTCAGAACCTGCTTGTGTAAAACGGAAGATATTATCAACGAAAAACAATACGTCTTTCCCTTGATCTGTTCCTGCTCCATCACGGAAATACTCAGCAATAGATAATCCAGAAAGTGCTACACGAGCACGAGCTCCTGGTGGCTCATTCATTTGACCGAAAACGAAAGTAGCTTTAGACTCTCTCATTCCTGGCATATCCACTTTAGATAAATCCCATCCTCCACTTTCCATAGAATGCATGAATTCATCACCGTATTTTATAATTCCTGACTCTAACATCTCACGAAGTAAGTCATTCCCTTCACGCGTTCTTTCTCCTACTCCTGCGAATACTGAAAGTCCACCGTGACCTTTTGCAATGTTATTAATCAACTCTTGAATCAATACTGTTTTTCCAACACCTGCACCACCGAACAATCCAATTTTACCCCCTTTTGAATAAGGCTCAATTAAATCAATTACTTTAATCCCTGTGAATAAAACTTCAGATGAAGTTGATAAATCTTCGAACTTCGGAGCCTGACGGTGAATTGACATTCCGTTCTCTCCTGTTTTTGGTAAGTTTCCTAGTCCATCGATTGCATCTCCAATTACGTTGAATAAACGACCGTAAACATCAGCGCCAATCGGCATTTGGATAGGATTTCCTGTTCCAACTACTTCATAACCTCTACTCAAACCATCTGTTGAGTCCATCGAAATGGTACGAACCGTGTTTTCACCAATGTGAGATTGTACTTCAAGTACTAATAAAGTACCATCTTTTTTTGTGATTTCTAATGAATCATAAATTTTTGGAAGTTCAACATCTTTGCCATTGAAAACTACGTCAACTACTGGGCCAATGATTTGGGCAACTTTTCCTATTACTTTTGACATTACTTATGTATTTATTAAATAGCTATTTGGGTTTATGAAATAGAACCAACCGAAACTGATCGATTAGACACTTTTATCAGTGTGCAAAGATAATTTTTTAAAATAAAGAATCAATAATTTTTTATATAAAAACAGGAAAAAATTAAAAGCTTTTTTAAAAAAGCAAACCTGTCCCTATAGGGTATTAAAAAAAAGCAAAAACCACTTACCTCTCGAC
>NZ_AJXL01000104.1 GCF_000264055.1 Flavobacterium sp. ACAM 123
ATATGTTGGTATAATATTTTTTACCCGTTACCGTATTTTCTCTTATTGAAATTCCAAAATGAGTAAAATCACCAACTATATTTTTTTTGTGAGCTGGACTATTCAACCAAGCATTTAGGACTCCTTGAGGTGTACTATAAACATCAGCTACATTTTCACCCACTGATACAGCTCCTAAAGTATTCACTATATCTTGAGATCGCACATTAAAACCATCATGACTAAGCGTATTAGTAACAATCATATAGTTGTTGTGTTCTTCTGCCTTTAAGGAAATGAAATTGTTTTTTGTTAAAGAATTCAAGCCAATACTTACTCTATATGCATTTATTAAGTCCATAAGTTGGATTTCAGAAGTAGTATAGGAATAGTTAAATAAATCAGATGGGGATTCTTTAAGTACTTTTTTTGCTAATGCTATGGATGCGTCTGATGTTGTAAGAGTTTAATAATGAAGTAAGTAATAATGTAAAAAGGGGTTTTAATTTTATGTATTTTTTGTAGTAGGTTAATTGTAAATCAGTTGTAGATATAAACAAACGTAGCGATTTATTAATTTACTGTGTTTTCTTAGTTTTCATAACTACTTTTTTTGCCGACAAAACCCTAAAAAAACCGACAACCAACACTAAATTAACAATTGACCAACTCTTTTTCTTACATCAAGGAGAGAGACGCTCTATTTTCCAAGAGAAATCTTTTTGACTAGTATATCGTATCCTGTCATGCAGGCGATTAGGACGGCCTTGCCAAAATTCAACTTCAACGGGAATGACTAGAAAACCACCCCAATGCTTTGGTCTCGGAATTACTATACTTTCAAAATCTACTTCTAATTGTTTTAAATTGTCCTCAAGATAACCACGAGAAGGGATAACCTCACTTTGATTAGAAACTATGGCCCCCAACTTGCTTCCTTCAGGTCTTGAATCAAAATAATTATCTGAAATTATTTCAGAGGTCTTTCGAGCAATACCCTTTATTATTACTTGACGCTCCATACTATGCCAAAAAAAAGAAAGACAAATATGAGGATTAGCTTCAATCGCTTTGCCTTTTTCCGAATTGTAATTGGTATAAAATATAAATCCTTCTTCAGTGAACTTTTTTAATAGCACCACTCTCGATTTTGGAAATCCATCTAAACCCATTGTCGCTACTGTCATTGCGTTGACTTCTTCACTTCCTCCTAAATCTTTTATTTCATGAAACCATCCGTTGAACAGGTTTATCGGATCTTCTGGAATGGCAGATTCCAATAACTCACTCTTATCGTACGACTTTCTATAATTACTTAAATCTTGCATTTCTTTATATTTTAAGATTATCCTGTTATTAAATTATCCATTTTCAAAAAATCTAAAAACAAGGGTGTTAATTTTATTTTAATTCCTAAAAGCTAGGACTTCGTTTAAAAGTCAAAACTTCGACCATCGTCGGCCAACAGTACTTCAGGAAAAATAGTCTCTGCTTCCTCTTTAAAAATACTGATATTCTCATAACGGGTAGAATAATGCCCTAAAACTAATTGCTTCACATTTGCTTTCAAAGCAATTGTAGCCGCTTCTTTTGCCGTAGAATGCATAGTCTTTCCTGCCAGTGTTTCTTCTGATTCTAAAAAAGTTGATTCGTGATACAAAACATCTACCCCTTTTATTAGCGGAATAATAGCCTCATTATAGGCTGTATCAGAACAAAAAGCATAACTCTTTGGTGGTATTGGATCAAATGTCAACTCCCCATTCTCAATTACCCTTCCATCATCTAAGATGATGTCTTTTCCGTTCTTAATGTTTTGAAAATAACATTTGTCGATTTCATAATTCTGAACTGCGTTCGTATTCAATTTTCTTTTATCCATTTTTTCCTCGAATAAAAAACCATTGGTATAAATGCGATGCTTTAGAGGTATTGTAGATACTACTACTTTATCATCTTCAAAAATAATTTCACTTTCCTTTGATTCTAATTCATGGAAATGTAAACCGTAATTAGTCCATGAATTTGCTAATCGCAATTGTAACTTTATAATTTCCTTAATTCCCTTTGGTCCATAGATATGTAAATCCGTATTTCGATTGAGTAATGTAAACGTAGACACTAATCCTATCAACCCGAAAAAATGATCTCCATGCAAATGCGAAATAAAAATATGATTGATCTTAGAAAATCTGACTTTATTTTTACGCAATTGCACCTGTGTTCCTTCTCCGCAATCAATCAGAAATAGTCTGTTCTTAATTTCTAAAAGCTGAGAGGTTGGATTAGTAAATGTGCGCGGAGTTGCTGCATAACAGCCTAAAATCGTTAGTTTCAATTTATATTTTAAAGTTTAAAGTTGGGTGTCAATTTAAAAATAAGCTCAATTATTAGAAGCTTAAAACTGAAATAAAGCGGAGCTATCCCTGACCTATTTTCTTTTCTTTTCTATAGTTTCTAATCTGTATAATCATCGAAATTACCATTACACCATTCGCAATTATCCCTAAATAACTTATTAATTTGTCTGTAAAAATATTGTCTAAATTTAAACACAATAAAATTAAAAAACACAATAATGATACTATTTTTAAAACGTATTATTTCTTTACTGTAAAAGTCCAATCTGCTTATTTTTTAAAAGCCTAAATCTCTTTCAATCTCTTCCATCTCGATAATATCATGTGCTTCAAGTAGGGAGGGAACAACAGTTAGCACATCAGGAACGGCATTATAATCCAAATCTGAAATGACAATTATAAAAGACTTTTTAGCTTTTTTATGTTGCTCTGATAACGGCAATAATAACTCCATATCATTTACAATTAAGTCTTTATGGTATAAAAGATCTATGATGATATTCTGCTTTTCGAAGGTTTTATATTGATGGGTAACTTTCATCAAAAAAGAAGTAAAATCTCCTTGAGTGTCTTTAATTGTAATTGTATGGCCTTTTTGATCTACTTTCATTGCATTAATTTTTCAGAATTACTATCTAACTAAGTTACTACCTTTTTTTATATTACTGAATTTTTGAAGCCAAAAGATAAATTACTGCCATCCTTATGGCTACGCCATTCTCAACTTGATTCAAAATAACAGACTGATGCGAATCTGCCACTTCAGATGTGATTTCTACTCCTCTGTTTATAGGTCCGGGATGCATAATTACAATTTCCTTGTTTAAGGAATCTAATAATGTCTTATCGACCCCGTATTGTTGTGCATACTCTCTGGTCGACGGAAAATAATTCACATCCATGCGTTCATTTTGCACACGCAACATATTGGCAACATCACACCATTCTAGCGCTTTACGCAAATTAGACTCCACTGTCACTCCCAGTGATTCAATATGTTTTGGAATTAGTGTTTTTGGACCGCATACTTTGACTTCGGCTCCTTGCATTTGCAAAGCGTATATATTAGACAATGCTACTCTTGAATGCAATACATCACCCACTATCACTACTTTCTTACCTCCCACTTCACCGAGTTTTTCTCTAATTGAATAACTGTCCAGCAACCCTTGAGTAGGATGTTCATGCGCGCCGTCGCCTGCATTGATAATACTTGCTTTTACATTTTTGGAAAGAAAGTAGGCTGCACCAGGATTAGCATGGCGCATCACTACCATATCTACTTTCATCGAAAGAATATTGTTAACGGTATCGATTAGTGTTTCTCCTTTCTTTACAGAGGATTGTGCTGCTGAAAAACTGATAACATCTGCAGACAATCTTTTTTGTGCCAGTTCAAACGAGAGTTTTGTTCGGGTACTATTTTCAAAAAATATATTGGCAATGGTAATGTCTCGTAACGAAGGTACTTTCTTAATGGGACGGTTAATGACTTCTTTAAAATGATCGGCTGTTTCAAAAATAAGGTCAATATCACTCTTGTTAATATATTTTATACCTAATAAATGATCTACGCTTAATTCTTTCATTCTTTTACGATTATTTTATTTTTATAAAATCAGATTCTTTGCTATTTAAAGTACGTCGTCTAATTAGTAACTAAATACACGACATCTTCTCCATTGTTTTCACTCCATTCTACCTTCACTTTTTCATTGTTGATGGCGTCGACCTGTCTGCCTCTATAATCGGGCTGTATAGGTAAATTGCGGCTAAAGCGTCTGTCAATCAAAACAAGTAATTCAATCTCTGACGGTCTACCAAAAGATTGAATAGCAGTCAAGGCAGAGCGAATACTTCGTCCCGTAAACAAAACATCATCAATAAAAATTACTTTCTTGTTCTCAACAATGAAATTGATTTTAGTTTCATTTGCTTCCAAAGGCTTCTCGGTTCTTCGAAAATCGTCTCTAAAGAAAGTAATATCTAAGAGTCCTAATTTTATTTCAGGCGTATTATATTCCTTTTCCAAAATTTTCTTGAGTCGTTCCGCCAAAAAACTTCCTCTAGGTTGAATCCCTATCAGGATAGTATCTTTAAAGTCTAGGTGTTTTTCAATAAGCTGACAAGCCAAACGGTGCAGAATGATATTGACTTCTTTAGAATTGAGCAATACTTTTTGAGTCATGGTAAAGTGTTGTGTTGGGTTTTGCAAATATACGAATTCCAATTTATGATTTAATAATTATAATTCGAGATTAAAAGTTCATTTAAGCAAAAGAACAGTTATAAAAATAGTATAACAAATATAAATAATTATATAAATGCTGTTATCCTATATCTAGTTAATTTTACCCAACCTAATAATTCAACTTTAGGGCTAAATAATAGAAATTATGCAAAACAAAACAATCAGACTATTACTGCTATTGACGGTGGTATTATCGCTTACTGGATGTTCCCTAGTCGAAGGAATATTTAAAGCCGGAATGGGTGTGGGTATTTTTATAGTAATCGCAATATTAGCGATAATCCTCTTTATTGTCAGTAAATTATTTGGAAAGAAATAACCCAATTCCTTGATACAAAAAAACTCCTGCAATTTTATCTGCAGGAGTTTTTCTATCATTTTATATCTCTTATTTCGTGTACATCTTAGTTCTCAATTCCTGAACTTTTTCATCATCTAAATAATCATCAAAAGTCATGTAACTATCAATAGCCCCATTTGGTGTTAATTCTACCACTCTGTTGCCCACAGTTTGAGCAAACTCATGATCATGTGTAGTAAAAATTACCGACCCTTTAAAGTTTTTTAATGAATTATTAAATGCCTGTATAGACTCTAGATCCAAATGATTTGTAGGCTCGTCTATCATCAATATGTTGGCTCTTTCCATCATCATTCTGGACATCATACAACGCACTTTTTCTCCTCCTGATAGTACTCTGCATGTTTTCAATGCTTCTTCTCCGGAGAAAATCATTTTACCAAGGAAGCTACGAATATTAACCTCATCGCGTTCTTCTTCTGTTTTTACCCATTGACGCAACCAATCCACAAGTGATAAATCATTTTCAAAATAGGAATGATTGTCTACTGGCAAATAGGCTTGATTAGTGGTTACACCCCAATCAAAATTACCAGAATCAGCCTTCTGTTTTCCGTTTAATATTTCGTAAAAAGCAGTCGTTGCACGAGAATCTTTGGAGAATAATACAATTTTATCTCCTTTAGCCATATTTAAATCAACATTTTTAAACAATATCTCTCCATCAAGAGAGGCACTAAGATTCTGGATATTCAAAATCTGATCTCCTGCTTCCCGCTCTTGGTCAAAAATGATCGCGGGATAACGACGACTTGAGGGCTTTATCTCAGATATATTTAATTTACTGATCATTTTTTTACGGGAAGTAGCTTGTTTTGATTTGGCTACATTCGCACTAAAACGTCGAATAAATTCTTCTAATTCTTGTTTCTTTTCCTCCGCTTTTTTATTTTGTTGTGCACGTTGTTTTGCGGCTAATTGACTTGACTCATACCAAAAGGTATAATTTCCTGAATAATGGTTTATTTTACTATAATCAATATCCGAAATATGAGTACAAACGGAGTCCAAAAAGTGACGGTCATGCGACACGACAATAACCGTGTTTTCATAGTTTGCCAAGAAATTTTCTAACCATTCAATAGTCTCAAAATCTAAATCATTTGTAGGTTCATCCATTATCAGTAAATCTGGATTTCCAAAAAGAGCCTGAGCCAATAGGACACGAACTTTAATTTTTGCCTCTAAGTCTGCCATCAATGTAAAATGGTGCTCTTCGCCAATCCCTAAATTTGAAAGCATTGCTGCGGCATCTGAATCGGCCCCCCAACCATTCATTTCTTCAAACTGTACCTGCAATTCCCCTATTCTATCTGCATTTTTATCATTATAATCTAAATAGAGTTCGTCCATTTCCTTTTTAATAGAATACAACGTCTTGTTCCCCATAATTACGGTTTCCAATACGGTATGTTCATCAAACATATTGTGGTTTTGACTTAAAACCGACATACGTTTTCCTGTTTCTAGATGGACATGTCCTGAGGTAGGATCCATTTCACCAGAAATTATTTTAAGGAATGTAGATTTCCCAGCTCCATTGGCTCCGATAACTCCATAAATATTACCATGTGTAAAGGTGGTATTTACCTCGTCAAACAAAATTCGTTTGCCAAACTGAACCGATAAATTATTAACTGCTAGCATGTATTTTCTTTTATATAATTTTTCGCAAAAGTACAAAAAAAAATACTAAGATATAGGCTAAATACCAATGTAGTTGATACTTGGTTTATTTTATCTTCGACTTCAACTTTTTAAAAGTTCATTTTGATTTGTTAATTATTATTCGAAACTAGAATTGTAATTTTAAAATCTTGAAACGAAATCATTAGTTTTGAACACAATGAATTATTGTACTTCTAACAAACAGCAAAAGAAAGAAACAGCAAACTAAATTCTTAGATCGATCTATTATGAAAAAATATTTTGTTTTCTAATTAATTTTGAGCCTTCATCTGGCCTTTGCACAAACAGAAAAATTATTTTTCGATATTGAAAAAGATAGTTTGTTAGGCGTTAAAAATCAAAACGGTAAAATAATAATTAATCCAAGGCCGTCATGGAATTCAGGAGTATAATGGAATAATCGTGAAATAAAATCGGAAATCTTTACGATAGATTTAAAAGACAACCTTTTCGCATACTATAATAGAAAAGGTGAGTTTTTATTTCAAACATTTATGACTTCTGAAGGACCTGACGGTTTTCAAGAAGGTTATACACGTTGTGTTGAAAACGATAAAAGCGGATTCTATAATGAAAAAGGTAAGAAGGTAAGAAGATAACACGAGCTAAATATGATTAGATATCTTCTGTAGACTTTGGCTTTGCGATATTTTGTAATGGTTGCTATTTTGACACTTCTGAAGACGAATAACATGCACCATTAGTAGGTGAAACATGGGGGTTTATTAGTAAAAATGGAATTGAAATAATACCGACTTATAAAAGAAAGCATCCTAAAAATTTCGACACAAAAGACCAACGATTAATTCCTTATCAATTTCAATATAATGATAAGGAAAAACAGTATTTTTGATTTTTTCGAAAAAAAGAAAAAACCAAATTACAAAAATTAATAGATTGAATTGTAATGGCAAATATCTATATTCTGAAATTTTTCATGAGCCTACAGAATATAATAATTTCTACAGAATCAAAACATTTGAATTGTGTGATTCTTATCTAAATGGTGCCGATGAAAATTATGATGATTTTAAAAATTTTAAAGTATCTGCCGGCGGAAAAAATTATTACGTTTTATACATTGATTTAGTAAATCACAAGGATTATTCTGAATATATAGAACGAAAAATACCTGTTGACACGTGGATCAAACAGAATCTTTATAAGTTGAGAAAAAAAATAAATAACACGATTAAAATAGCTTTTTTAAACTATCGTAAATAGCTAATTCTACATCAGCTGAATTTCGAATATTGAATTGTTCTAATAACGCGCTCAATGCTGTTTTATCAACATTTTGTTTTTCTTCAATCGATAACAAGAGTTGCTTTGAAATTGAACTTAAGTTATTTGACATCGATAGAAGAGGCTGAATTAAAGGTGCATTCGTACTAAGGCGAATTAAATCCAAATCCATTGCTATCCATTTTTTTAAAAAATCAGTAACAACTTTCTGATTCTCTAAACTTCTGTTTTCTAAATACTGAGTAACCGCTTTATTAAATTTGTAAGCATCAGAAGCATCGGCTGAGCAAGCATCTGCAAACAGCGTTAATGGAGAATACATAAAATACTTTTTCCCACCACCGTTGCGTTTATACACTTTATAAGGTTCGCAAATGTTAGTAAAATCATTCACTGCTTTCGTATCTTGATAGTTACTAATATTCCTTAAAATCAATTCTTTATTTCTGATATGCATTGTTCCTACTTCTTCTAATCTGGAAGAAATTACTTTTAATCTCCTATGCATACTATCCAAATCAGTAATCGTATCATTTGACCACAACCTTTCCGCAATTGCGGCAGTTCTTGGCCATATTTTTGAATCTATATTTATAGGCGCGGCAAGTTCGCTCCACATGGTAGCCTCCCCTCCAAGTATTCGCGCCTTTTCTTCCGGAGAAAGAGCAATATTTTTAGGTAGAGGATCATTCAGGTAATGACTATCCACACTGAGCATCAAATCAAGATAATACCCATTAGATAAAACAGCATTGTAGCCATTTTTTGCAGCTGTAATTAGAGCGCCACCTGGAGTAACTCCTTCATTATCTCCCCTCCATGTATGAATAATCGCGTCTTTAGACATGTCTTTGGTCATAATCTCCTCCCACCCCATGAGCCGTTTATTATGCTTCTTTAACATGGGTATTAACTTCATATTAAAATAGGTTTGCAAGTCGTGATTGCTTGCTATCTTGTTCTTCTTCTTAAATTCATGAATAGTAAGGTTTGCGTCCCATTCTTTACCGTTGTTTTCGTCTCCGCCAATATGGAAATAATTACTGGTAAACAACGGACATACTTCATCAAAAATTTCACCTAGCAACTGATACGTTTTCGGATTCGTAGGATCAAGTGCCGAATCATAAATTCCGGAACGCCGTCCTACAGAATACGGCAAACTACCACTTTGTTTGCTCCCTATTTCAGGATAAACAGAAAGTAAAGCGGAAGCATGGCCGGGAATATCTATTTCAGGTAGTACCATAATTCCGCGTTCATCGGCATATTTTACAATTTTTTTTATTTCGTCTTGGGTATAATAATCCCCGTCTGAAGCTAATTCAGTCAACTTTGGATGTTTTTTTATTTCAATTCTCCAACCTTGATCATCGGCTAAATGCCAATGGAAGACATTCATTTTCATCGAAGCCATCGCATCAAGGTTTCTCTTAACAACATCCACCGGCTGAAAATGCCTTGCTGCATCTATCATCAGTCCTCTCCAAGTAAATCGTGCAGAATCCGTAATTTCTACAGCCGGAAAATAAAAAGAGCTCCCATTATTTTGCATTAATTGCAGTAAGGTCTCCAATGCATGTAACGCACCTAAATCAGTTGTCGCATTAATAATAATCTTATTAGGCACGATAGAAAGTTGATAGCTTTCGTCTTCGTTTAACCCAACCTTTCCCTCTCGCTCACAATTTATCTGTAATTCTGCTGTAATGAATTCGTTAACTTTAGTGACATAGGCTTGTTCTAAAAACAATCCGGTTCTGCCATCTAACCTTCTTAGAAAGTTAGTTGCCCCTTTAAATAGTCTGGCATCCGGATTACCTGTAATATTGACTTTGAACTGTTTTGTGATGGTGAAGATTCCTCCGATTAAATTTATGTTTTGTGGCCAAGGCATTAGGTCTAATTGCTGTTTTGTAATTTGAGCATTCGACACAAAAGCTACAAACAATAGTATTACAATGTATTTCATAGATTTTTTTATCCGTTTAAAATTTCACTTTTTAATAATTAAATCGCTTAAAAGCTTCAATAGCTTCATATTCCGGTAGCCCTAAGTCATCATAAAGTGCTGCAGTATGTTTATTGCGATCCTCGGCTCTTACCCAAAATTCTCTTGAATCACTTCCTTGATACATCACTCTGTCCTTTTGGGACTGATGGTAAAAAATAGCGTTCCTTTTTAATAACACTTCGTCTGGACTTAAAGGGACAGCCATATCGATCTCGTGAAGTTCCCATTCATGCCAGGCACCTCGATACAACCACAACCAGCAATCATCCATGTATGATTGGGATTTTAATTGTTTCATTGCCGCAAATATGGCATCTAAGCAAACTTCATGTGTACCATGGGGATCTGCTAAATCTCCTGCAGCAAAAACCTGATGTGGTTTTATTTTTGCAATAATAGCTGTGACAATGGCAATATCTTCGTCGCTTATTGGTTTTTTCTTGATATATCCTGTTTCGTAAAACGGCATGTCTAAGAAATGAATATTTGTATCTTGTAATCCAATATATCTGGTTGCACCAAAAGATTCTCGACGCCTTATTAATCCCTTTAGCTTTCTAACCTCTATTGAATCAACTTGATTTTCCGTTTTATTATTTAAAAACTCGATTACGGAAGCGAAATTAATTTCAGCTGTATCCTCTCCTACAAAATCATGAGCCACTTCGGCAAATTTTAAAGCTTCATCGTCTGTTACTGAAATATTTCCAGACGTTTGATAAACGACATGGACCTCATGACCTTGCTTTATCAATTTCGAAAAAGTACCTCCCATCGAAATTACGTCGTCATCCGGATGCGGACTGAAAAGGATTACTCTTTTTTTGGCTGGGCTTGCTCGTTCCGGTCGATAGGTATCGTCTGTATTGGGTTTTCCTCCTGGCCATCCCGTTATGGTGCGTTGCAAAACATTGAACATATTGATATTTAAATCATACGCAGATCCTTCTTGCGCTAAAAGATCAGACATTCCGTTATGATTGTAATCTCTGTCAGTCAGCTTTAAAATTGCTTGATCCGTCTTTTGACAAAGCCAAACAATAGCTTTACTCTTCAATTCTTGCGTCCAAATACAGTCACCTACCAACCAAGTTGTTTTAAGTCGGGTCAATTCTGATGCTGCTGATTGGTCTAAAACAAAAGTAGTATTCGCATGATTTTGTAAAAACGTAGCAGGTACGTTAGGGCTGATGTCTTCCTGAATTGTTTTTTTTATTATTTCAGCTTTATTTTGCCCCCAGGCCATCAAGACAATTCTCTTGGACAGCAAAATAGTAGAAACCCCCATGGTAATCGCTATTTTAGGGACATTTGCCGTACCGTTAAAATCAGACGAAGCATCAACACGAGTAATATGATCCAAAGTAATAATGCGCGTTCCCGAATTGATATGCGATCCTGGCTCATTGAATCCAACGTGTCCTGTACGTCCTATTCCCAACAACTGAAAATCAAGACCTCCTGAATTTTTTATTTTGATCTCATAATCGATGCAATACTGCTGTATTTTTTCCATGGAGACGGTTCCATCAGGTATATTAATGTTTTCCGTCTTAATGTCAATGTGGTCAAAAAGGTGCTCGTGCATAAAATAATGATAGCTTTTGTTGTTATCCACCCGCATCGGATAATATTCGTCCAGATTAAAAGTAATCACATTACTAAAACTAAGTCCGTCCTCTTGATGCATACGCACTAATTCTTCATAAACCATTATAGGCGAAGAGCCAGTCGCCAAGCCAAGTACACAGTTTTGTTTTTGCTGTTGTTTAGCTTGAATCAAGTCGGCAATTTCTTTAGCAACAATAATAGAGGCTTCTGCCGCATTTTTAAAAATTACGTTATGAATCTTTTCAAACCGGGTATCTTCAAATTTTCCGGGGCTTTCATAGCTGATATCTCGTTTGATCTCTAAAGTGCGCTTCATTTTGTTTTGTTTTATACCGATTCATAAAGGTATGAAATTTTCAACTCGCTGTAAGTACTGTTATTTTACCTTTCTAATTGTCTTTTGATTTATTAAAAGTATAATTGCAAGCCGATATTAGAAATTAATTCTGTTTGATAGGATATTAAAAAGAGAAAAAAATGAAAAAAAATCATGCTTTTATAACAAAAAGTGATTATTCTATAATTATAATAAGATTTATTCGAAATTGTTTTTTTTAGTTTGAGTAACAAATATATTTACCGCCGTTCTATAAAATCTAATCTTAAAAAACTATCCGGAAAATTATGAGTTCAGAAAATTTACAAACCAAATGGGGACAATTTATTTCCTTGATAATAGTATTCTTCTTTTGGGGTTTTGTTGGCTCTGCCAATGACATATTAATACCTGTGTTCAAAAAAGTTTTTACGCTATCACAAGTTCAATCTCAACTTGTAGCTTGGGCATTTTATGTAGCATACTTTGTAGGATCAATTATTTTCTTCTTAATCTCATTAAAAGTTGATGTCTTGCAAAAATTTGGATACAAAAAGACATTGTCTGCTGGTTTATTACTTTCCGCGTTTGGTTCTTTTTTGTTTGTTCCTGCAGCCACGATGGAGAGTTTTCCTTTCTTTCTTACCGCCTTATTTACGGTAGGACTGGGATTTTCAATTCAGCAAATAGTCGCTAATCCACTAGCTATTAAAATGGGAAGCCCCGATACTGGCGCACACCGTTTGACATTAGCAGGGGGAATCAACTCTTTTGGAACTACTATTGGTGCTATTTTATTAGGAATAGCGTTGTTCGGAATGGGTAATGATAAAAAAACAGATCTTTCTTTAGAAGACATAAAACTACCTTTTATAATTTTAGGGGTCGCTTTTATTGTAGTTGCTGTTTTTATGAATTTTTCTAAGATTGAAAACCCGGCAAAAATAGAAAAAACAGTCATTAAAAACGAAAGTACGGATACATTTCGCGTTCTAGACTACCCACAACTATATTTAGGAATGCTAGCTATTTTTATTTATGTGGGGACGGAGGTAACTATAATTAGTAACTTACCCGCTTTACTGCATACTGCAGAGTTTGGTCGAATCTTAGAGGACGCAGTACCTCCCTTTATCGCGTTGTATTGGGGAAGTTTAATGATTGGCCGATGGAACGGCGGTGTAAATGTTTTTAACACCTCAACTCTAGTAAATACTGCACTTAAATTTATCGTACCTGCCGTTGCATTCGGAGTTATTATTGGAGCTAATCTTTTTGCTGAACATGACGTTTCTGAATTTTATATTTATCCAATCTGGATTTTGTTATTTATTGGAGTAAGTTTTGTAGGTGGGAAAAATGCTGGTAAGACATTAATGCTTTTTGGAATATCAGGATTGTTAATGATGCTATCAGGATTGGTTTGTACAGATACTGAAATTGCTAAATTTTTCTTTATCTCAGGAGGTTTATTCTTATCGATCATGTGGCCATCGATCTTTGATTTAGCTATAGCTGGATTGGGTAAAAATACGGGAAAAGCATCTTCTTTCTTAATCATGATGATTCTCGGGGGTGGTGTTATTCCATTGATCCAAGGAGGTATTTGCGATATAGATCTTACTAATCCAGCTGGAATATTTGGTATTTCATGGACGCACTTCTCTTATGTGGTGCCCCTTGTTGGTTTTGCTTATTTAGGCTTTTATGGTTATTACTGTCCTAAAATCTTAAAAAGACAAGGTATCGGTCGCATTGAAACCGAAGGAGGAGGACATTAACCTTAGTTTTACAAAAAAATCACCGCGGGATCATAAATTATTAATTCCAACTAAAAAAATCGTCAAATACTACTTTGTATGA
>NZ_AJXL01000105.1 GCF_000264055.1 Flavobacterium sp. ACAM 123
TGGATTAGCATTTACTGTCAATACTACATCATCAGTTGCTGGATCGCAAGGTGGTGTTGAATTACTTGTAGTAGTAAGACGAAGCGTTACAGTACCAACTCCGGAAACACTAACTGTAGAAGTTAATGATCCAGGATCATTTATATTAGCATTAGCCGTACCTGTTTGTCCTACCTGAGCCCAACCTGGCGTTCCGTTTGTTGCAGTTCCTGCCAAAGTAAATGAGGTAGGTCCTGAAGGAGCCGTCTGGCATTTCACTTCGTCTGGTCCGGCATTAGCTGTCGCATTCGCATTAACAGTTACTGTAAACGTTCCGTATCCAAAACAACCCGGATTGGTTTGGCTTTCGGTACGAGTATGAATAGTCCTTGTGCCAATTGCTGCACTATAAGTCGTTGGTGAAGTTATTTCACCGGTATAGTCAGGATTTAAAAAGTACTGAATTGTGCCTCCAGCTGGATTAGTAGTCGCCCCTGCGGTCAAGTCTACTGTAGCAAAACCAGTTGCTGCAATTTCACATACAATCTTATTAGGAACCGTTACGGTTGGTGGAGTTCCGGTGTTTCCAAATAAATAAGGTCCTGCAAAATCTTTCAGCTCACTGCCAAAAGCGCCCTCATTCGGTCCACCACCACTACTACGTGTTTTAACCAATAAACTACCCAATATATTGCTACATGGGTCCTGTGTACCGCGTTTATCCAATCCGAAAGCGGTAAGGTTGATACCTATTTCCACGAATTGCAAGGGTTGATAGTCAGCTACGGCAGACGGCCCGACACCCTCGAAGGTTCCCCAAGGCGGCCCCAATGTGGATGCATTATCATTGACCCTACCAAATATGTTTTGTACAGCTCCTACGTTCTCCAAAATGGCGGCATAGCCGAAAGTTCCGGAATCGGTCCCTTTTTCGAAAGCCGTGTTTTTATCGAGGGTAAAAGGGCGAAGCGGTGCAGTATTATCATAGTTATTAAAAACGGTTTCGTCCATCCATACCCTGATTCTAACTTGCGGTGATGTTCCTCCATTAGTATAATCTATAGAAATAATTATGGTTCCTGGAATCGAAACAGATCCGTCCAAATTAAAAGTAAATGCGGTTCTCCCTCCATCAGGGCCGGTTTTTGCAGGGTCATTCAAGTCTGCCGGTGTTTCTAAAGCGGTACGGAAGAATTCAAAATCGACATGCTTGTTACCGTTGGTAACCACTACAGAAGCTGCCGCGTAAGCCCAAAGCGTTGTAAAGGGTCTCGGGTCAACTAGAGTGGGCAATTTTGGTCCCTGTCCCCTAAGGTGAGCATAAACGTCGATAATGTCATCTTTTGCGGGAACACTTCCTCCACTTGCGATATTCCAAGTGGACGGATTATCTGAATTTTTGTCTCCAGAACCTCCGAAATAGGATTTTTCAGCGCTACCCCCTTTTACATAGTTATCCCTGCCATAAACAGCATCTACCCATAAGTAACCGTCCACAATTGGATAAGGATAAGGTGCCGTCGGCGTCGTTATTGATTGTCTAAATGAAAAGGACTCGTTGGGAGTCGTCGGAATGGGGTCTGTTTGCTTTATCACTCCGCGACCGTTGCCGGCATAGGTAGTGTTAAACCAGTCATCCGTATCCGCCGGACCCCCAAGATTGCCAAATTGCAGCAGGTTAGCGTAGGCATCGCCATCAATACCAAAATTAGCCTTGACAGCCGCCCCACCGACAAGCTGTCCGTAGGTATTAGCCGTAAAACCTAATCCCAGCAGCAGCAGCGTTACATAAAAAACGAGTCTCTTCGTAGATCTACTCGTTTCAAAAAAATCTGAAAAACCTGCTTCTAAAGAACAGGCAAAAGTGTGACAAAGATGTCGCACACTTTTTTGCATTGTTAAAATCGTACTCTTTTTCATAATAATAGTATTTTTACTTCATAAAACTTATTATACAGGTTGTTTATAGACTTGGGGAAGAAACTATTAAGAAAAAACATCTTCATCATAAATATGAAGTAAGCCATCATTCAAAGGATATTTTGCCGCCAACAAAACCCTTTTATTGTGCTTCAAAAAGCGCAATAATTAAACTAAAGTAGGATATGCGAAAAATATTGATTGGGGCAGAATCAAAAAAATAACATTCTTCAAAATTGATAATAAAGTCAACAATCAAAAGGAAAATTGTGAAATTAAAAAAAATCCCTTTTTAGCACTAAGAGCTTTATTAAAAAAATAAAGTGCTTCTTAATGTTAAATAAAGTTAGCCATTAATCAAAAAAAGGAAGAAAATTACACCCTCTAATAGACAAGATTCTTTTATAGCCGATAAAAAACAGGGTCGATAAAGAAACCGATTACAAAAAAAATATATTAACACCTTTAAACCTGTTAAAGTGCTAGTAAATAGGTTATTAGCTTTTTTATTACAAATGAAATGTTAACCCACAGCATAGTGTTACTATTCACTTAAGAATACTTCTTACAAAGGCATTGGTCTTATATTTTCTTTTTAACCGGTATTGCGTTTTGAAATAGTGGATGCATGCTACCTTAATAATAGCGCATAGTATAAATGACAAAACCTCCCATAAGTGGAAGGTTTTTTGGTAAGAGATTCCGATAAAAATCGAGATAAGCAATTCACACATTTTTTTGCAAAGCAATCAACACTCTGCTTGATGAGATCCCGATAAAAATCGGGATAAGCGATTAACCCCTTTTTTTGCAGAGCAAAATAAACAAAATCGTCGCTTGATGAGATCCCGATAAAAATCGGGATAAGCGATTCACACGCTTTTTTGCAGAGCAAAATAAACAAAATCGCCGCTTGATGAGATCCCGATAGACATCGGGATAAGCAGACAACCACTTTTTTGCAAAGCAAAAAAGTGGTTGTCTGCTTACATATTTCTTCGATACTGACCGCCCACTTCAAACAATGCAGCAGTGATTTGGCCTAATGAACAAACCTTAGTCGCTTCCATTAGGTGATCGAATAAGTTTTCGTTGTTAATAGCTGCTTCTTGAATCGTATTCAGCATTTCATCGACTTGATCATGATTTGCTTTGTGCAAGTTTTCCAACATTGTGATTTGGTACAATTTTTCTTTCTCAGTTGCCCGAATCACCTCAGCGGGAATAACCGTTGGCGATCCTTTCGAACTTAAGAATGTATTCACTCCGATGATTGGGAATTCCCCTGTATGTTTCAACGTTTCATAATACAAACTTTCTTCTTGTATTTTAGAACGTTGGTACATGGTTTCCATAGCACCCAAAACACCTCCACGCTCGGTGATTCTGTCAAATTCTAATAATACGGCTGCTTCAACTAAATCAGTCAATTCTTCGATAATAAAAGCACCTTGAATTGGATTTTCATTTTTGGCAAGACCTAACTCTTTATTGATAATTAACTGAATTGCCATCGCACGACGCACCGACTCCTCTGTTGGTGTTGTGATTGCCTCATCATAAGCATTCGTATGCAATGAATTACAGTTATCATAAATCGCGTACAAGGCTTGTAAAGTCGTACGGATATCATTAAAATCAATTTCTTGGGCGTGCAAAGAACGACCTGATGTTTGAATATGGTATTTCAACATTTGAGCACGTTCGTTAGCCCCATATTTATTTTTCATGGCTTTCGCCCAAATTTTTCTTGCTACACGGCCAATAACCGCATATTCAGGATCAACTCCATTCGAAAAGAAGAAAGATAAATTAGGACCGAAATCATTGATACTCATGCCGCGACTCAAATAGTATTCCACATAAGTGAATCCGTTTGAAAGGGTAAAAGCCAATTGTGTAATTGGATTTGCTCCCGCCTCAGCAATATGATACCCTGATATTGAAACCGAATAAAAGTTTCTTACATTTTTTTTGATGAAATATTCCTGCACATCACCCATTAAACGCAAAGCAAATTCAGTCGAGAAAATACAAGTGTTTTGTGCCTGATCTTCTTTTAAAATATCAGCCTGAACCGTTCCACGTACTTGTGACAAGGTTCTCGCTTTGATTTCATTATAAACATCTAAAGGTAAAACCTGATCTCCGGTCACACCTAAAAGCTTCAATCCTAAACCATTATTTCCTACAGGTAAATCGCCTTGATAATGAGGACGCTCTACTCCTTTTGCTTTATATATGGCGTTGATTTTTAACTCAACTTCTTTTTCTAAGCTATTTTCTTTGATGTAATACTCACATTGTTGATCAATAGCAGCATTCATGAAAAAGCCCAATAGCATAGGTGCGGGACCATTAATAGTCATACTTACTGATGTCAAAGCATGAACTAAGTCAAAACCAGAATACAATTTTTTAGCATCATCTAAACAGCAGATAGAAACTCCAGCATTCCCTATTTTCCCATAAATATCAGGACGGGTGTGAGGATCATTTCCATATAAAGTCACACTGTCAAAAGCCGTTGACAATCGTTTTGCCGGCAATTCAGCACTTACGTAATGAAAACGTTTATTTGTTCTTTCTGGTCCTCCTTCTCCTGCAAACATACGTGAAGGATCTTCTCCTGCTCTTTTAAAAGGATATAAACCAGCGGTAAACGGGTATTCTCCGGGAACATTTTCCTGCAAACACCAGCGTAAAATATCTCCCCAAGCTTTGTATTTCGGTAAGGCTATTTTCGGAATCTGAGAATGAGAAAGTGATTCCGTATGCGTTGGCATTTTTATCTCTTTATCCCGTACTTTAAACGTATAAACGGGGTCTTTGTATTTATTTATTTTTTCACTCCAAGTCAATATGATTTCCCAGTTGTACGGATCTAAATCCATTTTTACTTTATCGAACTGATTCAATAATAAATTTAAAAAAATTTTATCTTCAGCAGCTCCTTCTTTTTCAGACTCAATAGCAGTTGGCAATACAGAGGCGTCATCAATTCCTGATTTTGTGATAACGGGAACTTTTCCTGAAACCGTTTCTATTGTTTTGAAAACACCATATAATTTTTGGGCTACTTGTTCTTGGGTCGCAGCCGTTTCATCATAATGACGATTACTTTCAGCAATCTCAGATAAGTAACGGGTTCTGTGTGGTGGAATAACATAAATTTTCTCGCTCATTTCACGAGTGATTTCGAATGTTGATTTCAAATCAGAATTTGTTTTCTCAACCACCTTATCCATAATCGCTTTATACAGCGTGTTCATCCCTGGGTCATTGAACTGTGACGCAATAGTTCCAAAAACAGGCATTTCATCAGGATTCACATCCCATAAATTATGGTTGCGTTGGTATTGTTTTTTCACATCGCGGATGGCATCTAAAGCGCCGCGTTTGTCAAATTTGTTCAAAGCCACTAAATCAGCAAAATCAAGCATGTCAATTTTTTCCAATTGCGTTGCGGCACCAAACTCAGGTGTCATAACATATAATGATACATCTGAATGGTCCATTATTTCCGTATCTGATTGACCGATACCTGAAGTTTCTAGTATGATAATATCATACTTAGCTGCTTTGATTACCTGAATCGCATCGGCGACATATTTTGATAAAGCCAAATTAGATTGACGCGTTGCCAGAGATCGCATGAAAACTCTTGGACTGTTAATCGCATTCATTCGGATTCTGTCCCCCAGGAGCGCTCCTCCTGTTTTTCGTTTGGATGGATCTACAGAAATCAAACCAATTATTTTTTCTGGAAAATCGACTAGAAAACGACGAACCAACTCATCCACTAAAGACGATTTTCCTGAGCCTCCTGTTCCTGTAATTCCAAGAACTGGTGTTTTGCAAGTTTCGTTCATTTTATGGATAGCCTCCATAGCAGGTTTTGCTATTTTGGGGAAATTCTCTGCCGCAGAAATAATTCTAGCAATCGCCGTAGGATTTTTTAAGGCTAATTGTTCTACTTCGTTTGTTAGTTTATCGCCTACAGGATAATCTGAACGTTCGACCAAGTCATTTATCATTCCCTGTAATCCCATAGAACGACCATCATCTGGTGCATAAATACGGGTAATTCCATAGGCTTGCAATTCTTCAATTTCATAAGGCAAGATCACTCCTCCTCCTCCTCCAAATATCTTAATGTGGCCAGCTCCTTTTTCTACAAGCAAATCATACATGTATTTAAAATACTCCATATGACCTCCTTGATAGGACGTCAAAGCAATCGCATTTGCATCTTCTTGTATAGCGGTATTCACCACTTCGTCGACACTGCGATCATGACCAAGATGGATTACCTCAACTCCTGTAGATTGAATAATTCGTCTCATGATATTAATGGCTGCATCGTGACCGTCAAAAAGAGCGGCTGCAGTAACAATTCTTACTTTATTCTTAGGAATATAAGGTGTTTGTGGATTCATTTTGAGAATATGATAATTATACTGCCGCAATTTACAAATTTTTTTAATGATTGCCCGATGTTCCTTGCAGATGTTGATAAAAAAGCAATAATCTTCTCGTCTAGCCCCGATAGAAGCGGCATCCTTCGCTTTTTTGACGAAAATATAGCGCACAGCGGGGCTACAGCTCCTCAAATAAAACCTAAAGTTTATGCTACAAAAACAATTAGTGGCTTTATATTTGAATAAGTAGTATTTTTGACTCGAGCCGTATGGCAACGCAGCTGAAGTAAACTAATATAACGACGAACATGTAAAAAATTTTTGATTTTAACAATGGCATTTTCTCTTTTTGGTTGCGCTGAGATGCAACAGGTAATGAATCAGTTCCCACAAACGGACGGTCCTGGACTTCTTAATATTTCCGGAGGGCTAAAAGAAGCCTTGAATAATGGTGTTTCTAAACAGGTAACAAAGCTGACTGCCGAAGATGGTTTTTACAAGAATGAAGCGGTAAAGATTTTTTTGCCGGAAGAATTGAGGAAAGTGGATGCCGGATTAAGAAGTATTGGTCTTAGCTCTCTAGCTGATGAAGGTCTTAAAGTGTTGAATCGTGCGGCAGAAGATGCTGTAAAAGAAGCGACTCCTATATTTGTGGATGCGGTAACCAACATGTCATTTGCCGATGCTCGAGGAATCTTAATGGGCAGTGAAAATTCAGCAACTAATTATTTACAAAATAGTACTTCTACCGCTTTATACGGGAAGTTCAATCCCGTAATAAAAAATTCATTCACTAAAGTGGGTGCTGACAAAGTGTGGGCGAACATTATTACTAAATACAATAGCATTCCGCTAGTTAGAAAGGTAAATCCAGATTTGACAGATTATGTTACGAATCAAGCACTAAATGGAGTTTTTAAAATGGTGGCTGTCGAAGAAAAAAACATAAGAACAAACCTTAGCTCAAGAACCTCTATTTTATTACAAAGAGTTTTCGCTTTGCAGGACAAGAAGCTGTAATTCTATTACTTGCCTCCATATTATTCGAAAATTACACGAAAAAATAGCGCCAAACAGCGATATAAAACATCCTATACCGGTCTAGTTTAAGTAAAATGGTTTAGTTTTGATTTTCCTTTCATCCACTGTATGAAATAGGAAAATCACAACTAAACTTTTTTTGTTACCTAAAAAAAGAATTAAAAATCACAATAGTCGACCATTTAAAACACAAAAAGCCAACTATAATGCAAAAAATTACTCTGCTTATTCATTGTGAAGACCAAAAAGGAATTATAGCCACCGTGACTAATTTTATAGTAAAAGTAGAAGGAAATATCACCTATTTAGATCAGCATGTTGATGTAGAACGAAATGTTTTCTTTATGCGATTAGAAAGTGCTCTCACTAATCCATCTATTTCCTTAGCCTCCATAAGATCCGAATTTCAACAAACCATAGCCACTGATTTTAATATGTCTTGGGATCTCTACAACAAAGAGGTAAAACCAAAAATGGCATTATTCGTTTCTAAATACAATCATTGTTTATATGATATTTTAGGGCGTTACAGTGCCGGAGAACTAAAAGTGGAAATCCCTTTGATTATATCTAATCACATGGACCTAAAACCCATCGCTGATCAATTCAACATTCCGTTTTTTCATGTTCCTTTCACAAAGGACAACAAAGCAGAAGGTGAAAAGCAACAAATCGAATTACTCCATAAACACGACATCAATTTTATTGTTTTGGCTCGTTACATGCAAATCATAACACCAAATTTGATTTCGCTTTACGAAAACAAAATTATCAATATTCACCATTCTTTTTTACCAGCTTTTCCTGGGGCTAAACCCTATCACTCCGCTTTTAAGAGAGGAGTAAAAATCATTGGCGCCACCAGTCATTACGTTACGGAAGAATTAGATGAAGGCCCAATTATCGAGCAAGACATCACCAGAGTTTCCCATATCAATTCTGTAGACGATTTCATCATGAAAGGAAAAGATTTAGAGCGCACTGTTTTGGCTAGAGCTATAAAACTGCATTCCGAAAGAAAAGTGATGGTTTATTACAATAAAACAGTGGTTTTCTACTAAAGCATCACTGTTTAATTATTAGTTTAGAACACCTTTATTTTACCCTTGTTTCTAAATGTTACTTTTTTCCAGGACCGCTTTGCTTTTAAAGTTGTAGGGTACCAATCCCTCCCCTCTTCCGATAAAATAAAAAGTCCCGTCTCTGTTCCTAAAACAATGAATTTATATAGTTTAGGTTGCATAGGAAAAACCGTAGCTCCAAACCTATGGTAAATTTCATTACTGAGTAGTGCTATATTTTGGAAGACTAAAACAATTTCACTGACTGAAATGATTGAGTTACTATCAAATATTTTGTCCGAATCAGTATCAAGATTATAACGTGTGATGTATTCCAGTACATTTCCGTTGTTATCATAAAAATAGAAATACTTCGCATTCCATTTATAAAAATTCGCTATTTTTTCAGGCGAAATAACTTCTAAGATGACTGTTTTTCTTTCCATCCAAGCAAAGATTTCAAACAGCTTACTTTTAGGAATATCAAAAGCAAAGTGATAAACGGGAGCTTCAATATCCGACTATCTAATTTCAACTTTGTTGCACCGGCAGAAAATACAATACTGGATTCGGATTGCGAAATAATTGACAAACCGATGAGACCGCTATAAAAGGAGCCGTCTTCTCCCTATCGTTTGTCACTAATTCAAGCTCCAGTGTATTCATAGCAAATCATTAAAAAATGCTATCGTTGATTAAGGTCTGCTTAAAAGTCTAATCCGAGAGCGAAATCCGATCCTAAAACACCTTGTACTCTGCAACAATGGGAAAGCTATCTGTTGGTAATTTCGTCCTTTTTAGGATTTTCAGTACCAGACATAACTCCAAGAATATGATTTACGGTCTTTTGGTTTCCCACACCGAAAGTCCAAGCACTAAGACACCTGACAAACAACACCACACAAATTCTCTCATATTAACTCCAGCTAATTATTTTAATATGTGGTAAAAAAGTTTTAAAAAAGTAAAGGCAATGTATTGTAGCAAATCGGACTAACTACTAATTAATCATCAATAAGAACCCGCGGAAGAAAGAGGCCCGTTATAACGATAATAACCTGTATGGCAAATAACAACAGGAAGTAGAAGAGAACACTATAAAGTTAAAAAACTTAACTTATATACAACAAACTAATAACAAAATCTTAACAACAAATAGCCAACATATGTACCATCTTTGCAGAGTAATAAACTGGTTATTTATTATTTGGTTTTGGTTAGTTAAAGAACGCCGGTCTTCTCAGAATACCGGCGTTTTTTATTTAGTTCCGTTCATAAAGGAAAGAACTGCTGCGTTAAAAATATTAGGTTGTTCCACATTAACTACATGACCACAGTTTGCCACCACAAATAGTTTTGACGACTTATAGTGACTCTCCACCACTTTTCTCACTGATGGTAAAAACATGTAATCTTCCTCACCCATAACATATAGCGTAGGGATATTTAGCTCGCTTTGACGAAACCACTTAAGGATGGGATTGATTTCAGCTGTCAGTTTAAACCATTTTAGAAATTCTTTATGGTATAATTTTTTCGCCTCATTTATAAAAAGAATACGAGATTGTTTGTGTTTTTTTTTGGCATAATCACAAAGGCAAAGAATCGGTATAAGACCAAGTACGGCAAAACATATTTGAACGTATTACCCAAACGCATTAATATTTGAGAGCGGAAATTCATTTTTAAGATTGCCCCACCAAGTATCATGCTTTCTACCCTATGCGGATACATTTCAGCTAATTGCCTGATCAGAATTGTGCCCAGCGAAATCCCAACAAAATGTGATTTTTCTATTTTTAGAAAATCTAAGACCTCCATAATATCGTTAGCAAGAGCCGAAAAGGTATATTTTTGTTTGAAGGCCGTTTTTAGCGATGATTTAGAGTTTCCATGGCCACGCAAATCCAATAAAAGCACATTATAATGTTTTTTAAAATCCCTGACTTGTTTGAACCATATTGATGAACTTCCCCCTGCACCATGCACAAAAGTTACCCATTGGGTACTATTCTGATTTTCGTAAATGGTATAATTAAGCACGTTTTTTTTTGTAAAAATAGTACTTTAATTTTAAATCCCAATCTTAACATTTTTTATTGCTTCTTTTATGAGAGTATACCGTAAATTTGCAAAAAAATACCACCATGATTGGATTACTGCAAGAGAAAAGTGAAATTGAAAAACTCCAAAAAGAATACAAAAGACTTTCTGAATTAAATTTCAATACCGAAGAAACATCCCCCTCTACAACAACCGTTTACAAAGAAGAGCTCGTCCTTGAAGAATTTGATGCATAATTAAATTGGATTAAGTTGAAAAAGTATTCTTTACACCAGTAAGATTGTCAAGCGAAACAGAAACTTTATAAAATACATCTCTAGTCTCCTTTAAAATTAGTTAAAAAAAAGACTCATTTCCTATCTTCTACCCTACCAAACACTGTAGTAATTCCTTTATAATAATTTTATTTAGAAATAATCTAAATAAAATTTTGAGATTATAAAATTGCATTATATATTTGCAAAAAATTATTCTTATTCAATCTAAATAAACAATTATTATGACACTTAATAAAATTCTATTATCGACGTTAATAGTAACAGGATTAACAATCACTTCATGTTCAAATGACGATATGTCAACGCCTGATCAAACAAATAAATATGCCGTTCCAGCAAAATACTCCTTTGAAAGAAACAATGCAACTACTGTTGACTTTTCAGGACAAAGCAGTCGTTTACTAATGCTAGAGGAGATGGGAAATAGTATTAAAGTTGCTGCCACAAACGGAACAGAAGTTAGTCAGTCGGCATTAAGCCAAATGTACTCTAATACCAATAATGCTTTTACAAACGCGTCGTTAAATACGTCAGGCAAACAATTAAAAGATAAAACAGCAGCGTCAAAAGACTATTTTCAATTATTCCTAGGTGGCGGATCTACTACTGAAAAACTGAATGTTCAATCTTTATTTGAAACTCAATTGAATTTGGCAAATTTGGCTAGCCGAGGTGCAACAGCTTCGGCGGGAGTGGCGGGTGTTTATCTTGATGGGACCAGCAAAAGATTGTTTGCTGGCAATGGATTAGAACCACAACAAGTCATGTTAAAAGGAATGATGGGAGCCGTTTTTATCGATCAAATCGTCAATGGCTACTTAAGTAAAAATAAATTAGACGAAGGGACAAATAAAATAAACAACACGAATAAAGTCTTAGCAGAAGGAAATACGTACACTACAATGGAGCATTTTTGGGACGAAGGGTACGGATACATCTACGGTGTAGATGGCACAAAATTTTGGAGTAGCTACATTGACCAAGTAAATGCAGATGTTGATTTCAATACGGTTAAACTAGATATCGACTTGGCTTTCCGTACTGGTAGAGCAGCGATTGTAGCCAACGATTACGTAACTCGTGATGCACAAATAGATCTTATTAAAGCTAAACTAGCTTTAATACCCGCAGTTAGAGCCGTTTACTACCTACAAGAAGGTAAAGGAAAGTTAACTGTAGATAAAGGAGCTAAAGCATTTCATGGTCTTTCAGAAGCGTACAGTTTCATACTTTCGTTGCGATACACTAACAAGCCAGGTACTGATAGTCCTTATTTTTCAAAAGTAGAAGTTGATGCTATGTTAAATAGTATGGTGAGTGGCACTAATGGTTTATGGGATATTGATAACCTAGCGCCCAAGTTAGATACATTATCAGAGCAAATAGCCGCGCGATTTGGCTTTACAGTGACCCAAGCTGCAACGGTAAATTAATTTAGAATTAATAAAAACAATAACGATTGGTTTTGTACTTTCGCAAAAATATTTTAAAATGAAAAAACTATTTATACTTTTTGGTACTTTACTGACTATCGCAGCTTGTTCTTCAAGTGATAGCAGCGAGACTGGCATAGACGGCAATAATTATAACAGAACTTTACTTTTAACAAACTGGGCCGACAATATTATAATCCCAAGCTATGTTAATTACCAAGCTAAAATTGAAGTGCTAGCGACGAACATTAGTACGTTCAACAGCGTTACGACTGAAGTAAATCTTCAAGCGGTAAGAACATCCTGGATTGAAGCGTACAAAGCGTATCAGTATGTAGCCATATACAATTTTGGTAAATCAGAGGAGCTTTACTTAAAAGAGAGTGCTAACACCTATCCTACTAATGTCTCCGGTATTGAGGCTAATGTAACTGCAGGTGGATACAATCTGGCTTTAATATCACAGTTTAACAAGCAAGGTTTCCCGGCTTTGGATTATTTAATTAATGGATTAAATACCACGGACGCATTGATTCTGAATCATTACACAACTAATGAAAATGCTACGAAATATAAAAAGTACTTAACAGATGTTACTGCCCGCTTAAAATTAAATGCAGACCTTATAATAACAGACTGGAATTCCGGCTATCGAACTAGTTATATAGCTAATAATGGAACCTCTGTGGGAAGCTCAGTAAATAGTACAACAAATAACTTTGTAAAGAATTTAGAAAAAAATGTTCGTTCAGGAAAAATTGGAATTCCTGCAGGACTTTTCTCCGGTGGCATAAAATACCCTGAAAAAGTAGAAGCTTTTTATAAAAAAGATCTTTCAAAAGAGTTATTAAATACTGCTTTGAAAGCTTCTCAAGATTTCTTTAACGGTAAACATTTTAATAGTAACGCCACGGGCGAAGGTTTAGGTTCTTATCTTGATTACCTAAAAACAATCCGTAATGGAGAGCAACTAAGCAGCATCATCAACAAACAGTTCACCACTATTTTCACTGCTACTGCTACTCTAAACAATAGTTTTTCAACTCAAGTTGCAACGGATAACGCCAAAATGATTTTAGCTTATGATGCTTTACAGCAAAATGTAATCTATACTAAATTAGACATGATGCAAGCTTTAAATATTACTATTGACTACATAGATAGCGATGGTGACTAATAGGCACTATAAAACGAGGAGATTATAATTCAAAAAAATGTTGATGCTTTTTTTAAACCAACTGATTTTTAATTTAAAACTTTATGTCTACAAAGTACATCAACAAATATTCACATGCCTCAACGCTAGCTTTTTTTAGGCTAGCGTTTGGTTTAATGATGCTGTCAAGTTTAATTTACGTTTTTGTCCACGTTTTGGGTTGGGTAGTTA
>NZ_AJXL01000106.1 GCF_000264055.1 Flavobacterium sp. ACAM 123
TAGTAGTTATTTTTTATTAGCACTGTCTCAATAAAGTGTGTTAAAGTTTTAAAATCTCAGGTTATTAATTGACCTGAGTATTTTTTTATTTATTAAATTTAACTTTTACACGCTTATGAAACCAGAAGACATTTTAAACGAAGATTTTTTAAAGCAATTTAAAAACGGCTCAGAACTCACTAATTTTTTAGAACAACTTCACAAACGAGGTATTGAAAAGATTCTTGAAGGTGAATTAGATGCTCATTTAGACTATGAAAAGCATCAAAAAAGTAAAGCTAATAACTTTAGAAATGGCTACACAAAAAAGAAACTAAAAACCACTTTAGGCGAAACAGAGATAAAAGTTCCACGAGATCGTGATAGCTCTTTTAGTCCCATGATTGTTAAGAAAAGAGAAAGTGCAACAGATGGTGTTGAAAATGTTATTATTTCGCTGTATGCCAAAGGAATGAGCAACAGTGACATAGAAGAACAGATACGGGAACTCTACGATTTTAATATCTCTACATCCACTATTTCAAGAATCACAGATCGCATTACCGATGATATAATAGCTTGGAAAAACAGACCCCTGGAAGCCACTTATCTCATTGTTTGGATGGATGGAATCGTTTTTAAAGTTAGAGAGAATTCCAAAGTAGTAAACAAAACCATTTACATCGCAGTTGGTCTGAGAACCGATGGTAAAAAAGAAGTTCTTGGTTTATGGTTAGGGAAAAATGAATCTTCTGCATTCTGGATGAGTGTTTTAACGGATATAAAAGCCAGAGGAACAGAAGACATATTAATTACAGCAACCGATAATTTAAACGGTTTTACAGACACTATAAAAACCATTTTCCCAAACTCAGTGACTCAAATATGTGTAGTACATCAAATTAGAAACTCCTGTCGTTACGTAGTTTGGAAAGATAAAAAAGAATTTAGCAGCGATATGAAACAAATCTATACGGCACCTACTAAAGAAGCTGCAAAAGCAGCCTTAAAAGACTTTAAAATTAAATGGGACTCAAAGTACTCTTATGCTATTAGAAGCTGGGAAAACAATTGGGATGAGCTCACTGTGTTCTTCGATTTTCCTATCGAGATTAGAACTATTATTTACACAACAAATTTAATAGAAAACCTCAATGGAAAGATTAGAAAATACACCAAAAATAAGCTGTCGTTTCCAACAGATGAAGCTGTTATGAAATCCGTGTTTTTAGCTCTAAATGAAAGTACTAAAAAATGGACAATGCCAATTAGAAATTGGGGAGTTATACTCAATCAATTTTTAGCTATATTTGAAGACAGGATTAAACTATAAAAAATTTAACCCTGAAATTTTAAACTTACACAGATTTTAGGATAGTGTCTTTTTATTATCTCAATGGGATTACTATTTCTTCTTTTTATTCTTCTTGGCTTTCTTTTCCTTTTTTCTTTTTGCTTTTGCTTTTTTTTCCTTTTTCTTAGCTTTTAATTTCGCCTTTTTAGCTTTATCCTTTTTATCTTTTTTAGTTTTGGCTTTTTTAGCCTTAGTTTTTTTCTTGGCTTTTTCTTTTGCATCGGCCTTTTCAGCCTTTTCTTTCTCTTTCTTCTTCTCTGCCTTTTTCTTTTCTGTATCTTTTTCAATTTCCGTCTCGGTTTTCGCTACGGTTTCATTTTCAGAAGCGATTACTTTCTTCATATTGGGATTTACAACATCAGCTTTCGGCGTTGCAGTCGTTTTGCTTGCTATAGGTTTTGTACTTTTAGTTGGTGCAACTGTCTCGATTTTTTCGCTGGTGTTTTTTTCTTCTATTTTTTCTTTTTTTACAGCCATAATTTCAAGTATTAGTTTTAAATTAGAATTTTCAACAACAATGAGTAGCGGTAATTTTTATTGTTATTTTATGCTTTTTTCGCAGATAGGATTATTTTAAAAACTTTCAATAGTCTAGTTAAACTTGTATATCAAGTAGTAAAATTATTCGAGCTAAATATAATGAAATGGGTAAATAAAAAAGTCCCATCCGATATTGGAATTGGTACTTTTTTAATAATGTAAAGTTTTTTTAGTTGTATTGATGATGCAAACACTTGTTTACTAAAATCAAGGATCTTATTTTTTATTTTTGGATTTGGTTTGATCTAATCCAAAGTTCGGCATTGTCGTCAATTCGGCTATTTTTACAATCACGTTAACTGCTTTTTGCATACTTTCAACAGGAACGTACTCGTATTTTCCATGGAAATTATGTCCTCCAGCAAAAATATTTGGACAAGGCAATCCTTTATAGGACAATTGGCAGCCGTCAGTCCCACCACGAATGGGCTTAATTAACGGTTTAATATTTACTTCCTTCATCGCTTTTTCGGCAATGTCAACAATATATTTTACAGGAACTACTTTTTCTTTCATGTTGTAGTACTGATCGTTGATCTCAGCTATTGCAATATCTTCCCCAAATTGTTTCGCAAATTTCTTGTTGATTTTGCGGACAATCCTGGCTACTTTTTCTTTGCGTTTTTCGAATTTAATCTTGTTGTGGTCTCTGATTATCAACTCCACAACAGTTTCCTCGATGCTTCCGCTTAAGTGGTGGACATGATAAAAACCTTCATATCCTTTTGTTTTCTCAGGTCTTTCATCTGAAGGCAATGTCGTAATAAAATCATTGGCAATTAACATGGAGTTAATCATCTTTCCTTTGGCATATCCAGGGTGCACACTTTTTCCTTTGAAAGTAATTTTGGCCCCAGCCGCATTAAAATTCTCATATTCTAATTCTCCTACTTGACTTCCATCCATAGTATAAGCCCAATCAGCTCCAAATTTTTCTACATCAAAATGGTGTGCTCCACGACCAATTTCTTCATCAGGTGTAAAACCAATTCTGATCTTTCCGTGTTTGATTTCTGGATTGTTAATTAGAAACTCCATTGCTGTTACGATTTCCGTAATTCCGGCTTTGTCGTCGGCACCCAGAAGGGTTGTTCCATCAGTAGTGATTAACGTTTGTCCTTTGTATTGTAATAAATCTTTGAAATAATCAGGGGATAAAACAATATTCTGCTCTGCATTTAGGACAATGTCTTTCCCATCATAATTTGGAATAATTTGAGGTTTTACATTGGCTCCTGTAAAATCTGGAGTGGTGTCAAAGTGCGATATAAATCCTATTGTTGGGACTTCATGATCTACATTGCTCGGTAATGTTGCCATGATATAAGATTTGTCATCGATGGTCACGTCCTGCATTCCTATGTTTTTTAGCTCTTCGACTAATCTATTGGCTAAGTCCCATTGCTTTGCTGTACTAGGTGTTGTTTCTGAGTTGGGATTTGATTCCGTGTCAACAGTAACATAACTGATAAAACGGTCTATAATATGTTGCATAAAAGTCTTTTTTAATGAGGCACAAAGATAAGGTTAATTTAGAAATTAGAGTTCAAAACTCTGATTTTGAGCTATAATTCCAGTAATAAAAAGCAATTGTTCTAGTGCATCATTTGTGCTCCTTCTTTATAAGAATTTGGTTGGCCGTAATGCATCACTTTGACTTTTATTTTTCTGCTGGTAGAGATAGTAACCAGAAAAAGATAGTCGTATTCTTGATCTTCAATGGTGGCTACTGGTCTTTTGCCTCCTAAGGCTTCGATCGTTTCTAAAACCGTATTGGAATGGCCTACAACTAAGGCCTGTTTTCCTTTGTTTTCTCTCAGTATACTTGCTGCTGCCACTTTTAAGTTTTTGGCGTCGTATAGTTTAATTTCTTTTCCTGACTTTTCGGCAGTGGGTGCTGCGGTACTTTGGGTGCGCTTGTAATTTGTACTGTAAATGGTGTTTAATGTTTTTCTTTTTAGTTTTTCGGCAAGAGCAATGGCTCTTTTATTTCCGCCCTCAGTAAGCGAAGGGTTGTTGTCATTTGGATTGTTCGTAAACTTTTCGGCATGACGAACTAAGTAAATTCTGGTTGGTTTTTCTACTTGGGCAAAAAGGCTAACGGTTAGAAATAGCAGTAGGAAGGCGAAGTAATTATTCATGTGTGTAGATTAATGGCTGCGGCTAATTTATAAATAATTATTGATTTTTTCTTAGTCTCCACTATTTCTTGTTTGTTAATGCCATTTATTATGATTAGGTTTAGACCTAAAATCCTGCAATTGTTCTACTACGTTACGTATTTTTAACAATTTTTTAAATTCCAACTTAAAATTTTAGATTATGAAAAAGGTGTTATTAGTTATTTTTTGTTTTGCTCTATTTGTAGGATGTAAGAAAGAAGAAGTGAAAGAGGAGATGAAAGAGCAAGTCAAGAAGGAAACCAGGGAAGGTACTTCTGTTTTAACTACCGCAGCATTAAAAGTGCAAGATGTTGAATTTGCAGATAATAAATATGCCGAAAGGGGTAAAAAAGCCTTAAATGATTTAACAAGGGGAGATATGGATGCATGGATGGCTCAATTTGCTGACAATGCTAAATATTATTGGAACAGTGGTGACAGTTTAGTAGGTAAGCCCGCGATCGATAAATACTGGAGAAATAGGAGAGCTAACGTTTTTGAAACTATCACTTTTGAGAATGAAATTTGGTTGCCAGTAAAAGTAAATAAGTCGGAAAACATAAAAAACCCCGGGAATTTTTTATTGGGATGGTACAAAATTACTGTTAAATACAAAGGAGGGAAGTCTATGACACAAGGGATTCATACCGTCTTTCATTTTGATGAAAATGATAAAATCGATGTGGTAAACCAGTATTTAGATAGAGCAGTAATTATAGAGGCTATGAAAAAATAAGAATTGGTTCTATAAACAAGGGTAAAACGGCATTTTTTAAGTGCCGTTTTATATATACGGTAGACTTTGTATGCCTAATTTTTATTGTTTTCTATTTATTGACATCCAGTTAAAACGGATCATTAAAAGTAAAATTTTCTAAAGTGTCAAAGCGAAATTAAAGTTGTTTTTTTTTATTTCTGTATCCAAAGTAAATTCTAATAAAATTCCAGTTTTGCATTAATACGCTTGTCAAACGAAATGATTTATAAATATAGTTTCCAAACATTTATTTATTGACGAGATAGTTCTATTTTTGCACCACACAACTAAACACTCATGTACAAATTACTTGTTCGCCGCATTCTTTTTTGGTTTGACCCAGAAAAAGTGCACTATTTCACTTTTTCATTGATTCGGATTTTGTCTAAAATACCAGGATTTTCTACGCTATTTAAAGCGCTTTATCAAGTCAATGATAAGCGATTAGAAACTGAGGTGTTTGGGTTAAAGTTTAAAAATCCGGTAGGACTTGCAGCTGGGTTTGATAAAGACGCTAAGTTGTATAAAGAATTGTCCAACTTTGGTTTTGGTTTTATAGAAATAGGAACGCTTACGCCAAAAGGACAAGAAGGAAATCCAAAAAAACGCTTGTTCCGTCTAAAAGAAGATTCAGCTATTATTAACAGAATGGGCTTCAATAATGGAGGCGTATTAGAAGCGGTGGAACAACTGAAAAAAAATACAGGTGTTTTAATTGGGGGAAATATTGGTAAAAACAAAATAACGCCAAACGAAGATGCGACGTTAGATTATGAAATTTGTTTTGATGCTTTGTTTGATTATGTTGATTATTTTGTGGTGAATGTGAGTTCGCCTAATACTCCTAATCTTCGTGCTTTACAAGACAAAGAACCATTAGCCCAATTGCTGCAAACTTTACAAAACAAGAATTTGGCAAAGCCAAAACAGAAACCCATACTGCTTAAAATCGCACCTGATTTGACTGACGAGCAGTTACTTGACATTATAGATATAGTGAAGCAAACACAAATCGCCGGCGTTATCGCTACTAATACCACTATTTCTCGTGAAGGATTGCAATCTGAAAATAAGACAGAAATGGGTGGCTTGTCAGGGAAGCCATTAACAAGACGGTCTACTGAAGTGATACGTTTTCTGTCCGAAAAAAGCAATAAAGCTTTTCCGATTATTGGTGTGGGAGGAATCCACTCTGCAGATGACGCGATAGAAAAACTCGAAGCAGGTGCTAGTTTGCTGCAATTATATACCGGTTTTATCTATGAAGGTCCAGCTTTGGTGAAAGCCATAAATCAAAAGATTCTAAGCCGCACGTAATAGAAGTTGGTTTACATTATTATCAAAATGCGTAATTCTTCATTGAGAATTACGCATTTTTATTTACTAAAAATTTTTATAATCATACCCTTTGCTACTTTGCAAGTTTTCTTATCTTTGAAACCTATGGAGCCAATAAAAATTATAGAATGTCCACGTGATGCCATGCAAGGTATTAAGCCATTCATCCCTACTGAAAGCAAAGTTGCATACATTCAATCTTTATTGAGAGTAGGTTTTGACTCAATCGATTTTGGAAGTTTTGTGTCGCCAAAAGCGATTCCGCAAATGCAGGATACCGCTGCTGTGCTTGCACAATTAGATTTATCGCAAACAAAAAGTAAACTTTTGGCTATTATTGCCAATACCAGAGGGGCACAAATGGCCTCTGAGCATGCTGAAATTAAATATTTAGGGTATCCTTTCTCGATTTCTGAGAATTTTCAGATGCGGAATACCCACAAAACTATAGCAGAGTCCCTTGTCACCCTGCAGGAAATTCTTGATATTGCAGAGAAAACAAATAAGAAAGTAGTTGCTTATTTGTCTATGGGCTTTGGAAACCCATACGGTGATCCTTGGAACGTAGAAATTGTTGCTAATTGGACCGAAAAGTTATCAAACATGGGAGTGAAAATTTTGTCGCTTTCTGACACGGTCGGCAATTCTACTCCTGACGTAATTAGTTATCTGTTCTCTAATTTGATTCCAAAATACCCTGAAATTGAGTTTGGAGCCCATTTGCATACTACAACAGACAAATGGTTCGAGAAAATAGACGCTGCTTACCATGCGGGTTGCCGCCGATATGATGGCGCTATTCAAGGCTTTGGAGGATGTCCTATGGCTAAAGACGATTTAACTGGAAATATGCCAACAGAAAAGCTGTTGTCTTTTTTTACTGCCAATAAAGAAAACACTAATCTAAATCCATTAAGCTTTGAAAGTGCTTACAATGAGGCTTCTAAATTGTTTGGGGAGTTTCATTAGAGTTGCGGCCGTTCATTTAGCAGCAATAGTTGATCAGTGAGAAGTAATAAGTTAATAATTGCAACGTTATTATTAAAAGGAATACTTTATTTTTAGCTCTTTAAACTTTATTATGAAGCAATACCAGCCCAATAAAATTTTAGGATTTCTACTCGTTGTACTGTCTTTGTTTTCATGTAGCAGTAATTTAGACTTTGATCAAGTAAACGACTTTATAGCAGACCCTGTTTTTATTGCAAATTTAAGCTCTTTTGATGTTCCGGCCAATCAATTTATGGAGAATGGAATGGAGAAGAATGTTACTTTTGATGCACAGGAATTTGATGTTTTTCAGGATTCTTTTTTTCGTAAAAATTTAAGACAAGCTGACTTCTTTTTCGAAATCAATAATACTATTAAAAGGCCTTTTACTGTCGATATCGTCTTTTTAGATGGAAATAACCAAACGCTTCATAATATTAATTTTGATGTTCCTGCCTTTTCAGGAACTGAAAATTTAGTATTCCAAACAGAAATTTTTGAGAATACTAAACTCGATTTATTGAAAAGAGCGAGGAGAATGACTTTTGGTATAAGAATTGGACCCGGTCCAGCTATAAACACGTCCAGCTCTGGAAGTTTAAAATTGCGTTCAAGTGCAACTGCTTACCTGCTGATAAAATGAGTAAAAGATATTTATTTGTGCTGCTGATTTCCATCAGCTGCCTGTCACAAAACAAACAAATCTTATACAATTTCACTTCAGTGCCACAGTCTTTAATGATTAATCCGGGCGCTGATGTTAGTTATAAATTTTATTTTGGTGTTCCTTTAGTGTCTGGTATTTCTGTTAGTGCTGGATCGAGTAGTTTTTCAGCTCACGATTTATTTGCTAATAATGGAGTAGATTTTAATACAAAAATACGGGATGTGGTATACCGCTCTTCGCGACAGGATTTTTTAGCTATGAATGAACAAATAGAACTATTCAGTAGCGGTATAAAATTGGGAGACTGGTTTGATAACAAAGGATACCTTTCGTTTGGAATGTATCAGGAATTTGATTTCCTGATGTATTTGCCTAAGGACATAGCGATACTTGCATTGGATGGAAACGAGAATTATCTCGGTAAGTCATTTAACTTAGGAGATTTAAGTTTAAGGGCTGAGATGCTTTCTGTGCTACATGTGGGTTTCCATAAAAATGCAACTGATAGGCTTATTCTTGGAGCTAGGGCCAAAATTTATATGAGTCCTTTTAGTGCGACTTCGACGAGAAACTCAGGATATGTTTATACCGTTCCTGCTGCAACTACAGTTTACGAGCAAGCCATTTACTCCGATCTGCAATTGAATACGTCTGGAATTTCAGAATATATTGCTGAAGGTTATGAAGGTGATGCAGCCGGTGATATCAGAAAAAAGGCTTTATTTGGCGGAGATTTGGGACTTGGCTTTGATTTGGGACTGACCTATTACCCTAAAAAGAATATTCAGATAACAGCCAGTATCCTTGATGTTGGATTTATTAACCATAGCAAGGATGTTGAAACATTTACTTATAAAGGCTACTATAAATATGAGGGTATAAATCCTAATTTTAATAGAATTGATGATCCGGACAATGTCTATCAGCAATTTAGTGATGCAATCCCGTTAGATACCGTTCACAACAGATATACGACTTGGAGGCCCGCGAAAATTAACGGCTCTTATCAATATTCTTTTAATGATTCAAGAGGAGGAGCGGAGTGCAATTGTATTAGAACGGAATCGGAATATAGAAATGCAGTGGGAGCACATCTGTTTGTGATGACCACTCCCAGAGTGCCCATTATGGCATTGACTGGATATTATACAAGAAATGTTATCGATAACTTACAGTTGAAAGCAACCTACACGGTGGATCCCTATTCGTTTAAAAACATAGGCTTTGGCTTCTCAAGTACTTTAGGTAAATTCAATTTATATGTAATGGCTGATAATCTTTTGGAATATCGCGATTTGTCGAAAGCCAATAGTTTGTCCTTGCAATTTGGTTTTAATTTTATTTTCAAAGACAGTGAATCGCTCGACTAAGTTTGCATTTTTTTGTCGGTGGCAAATCTGTTAATTGATTGAGCAAATAAAGAGGATAGGGAAATTGCTTTTTAGTACTAGTGATCGAAATTTGAACTAGAGAACTGTTTTAACATCTCTAGTCTCTGACTTTTTTAAATCAAAATAATTCGCTATCTTTGCACGCAATTCAACTACAATTGCAACATGATAGCACATAACTCCAAGATTATCGGCGAAGGTTTAACGTATGATGACGTATTATTAGTACCAAACTACTCCAATGTGCTTCCTCGCGAGGTAAGTATTCAAACAAAATTTTCAAGAAATATAACGCTAAACGTTCCTATTGTATCCGCTGCGATGGATACCGTTACTGAAAGTGCTATGGCTATCGCTATGGCTCAAGAAGGTGGCATAGGTGTTTTGCATAAAAATATGACAATCGAGCAACAAGCTGCCAAAGTACGTAAAGTAAAACGTGCGGAGTCAGGTATGATTATCGACCCTGTTACCTTACCGCTTACTGCTAAAGTCGCGGATGCGAAAAATGCAATGAAAGAATACGGAATTGGTGGTATTCCAATTATCGATGAAGAGCACCGATTAAAAGGAATCGTTACTAATAGAGATTTGCGTTTTGAAAAAAACAATGCAAGACCTATTATTGAGGTAATGACAAGTGTAAATTTAGTTACCGTTGCCGAAGGAACTTCATTAGAACAGGCCGAAGTAGTTTTGCAAGGGCATAAAATCGAGAAGCTTCCAGTTATAAACAAAGAAGGCAAATTAGTGGGTTTAATTACGTTTAGAGACATTACTAAATTAACGCAAAAACCCAATGGTAATAAAGACGTTTACGGTCGTTTGCGTGTAGCAGCAGCTATAGGCGTTACGGGTGACGCATTAGAAAGAGCGACAGCTTTAGTAAACGCTGGTGTTGATGCTATCATCATTGATACGGCTCACGGGCATACGCAAGGTGTGGTAAATACGTTGAAAGAAGTAAAAAATAAATTCCCTAATATAGATGTAATCGTGGGTAATATTGCGACTCCCGAAGCCGCACTCTTCCTTGTTGAAAACGGTGCCGATGGTGTGAAAGTAGGAATTGGGCCTGGTTCAATTTGTACCACTCGTATCGTTGCTGGAGTTGGTTTCCCTCAATTTTCTGCAGTTCTTGAAGTTGCAGCAGCATTAAAAGGCACTGGAGTTCCAGTAATTGCTGATGGAGGAATTCGCTATACAGGAGATATTCCTAAAGCAATAGCTGCAGGTGCTGATTGTGTGATGTTAGGTTCACTTCTTGCAGGTACAAAAGAATCTCCAGGAGAAACTATTATTTTTGAAGGAAGAAAATTTAAGTCCTACCGCGGAATGGGATCTGTGGAAGCGATGGAAGGTGGTTCGAAAGACCGTTATTTCCAAGATGTAGAAGATGATGTAAAGAAACTAGTTCCAGAAGGAATTGTAGGTCGTGTGCCTTACAAAGGCGAGTTGAACGAAAGTATGCTTCAGTTTATTGGAGGTCTTCGTGCAGGAATGGGCTATTGTGGATCAAAAGACATACCAACCTTACAGGAAACGGGACGTTTTGTTCGCATTACAGCGAGTGGTATCAACGAAAGTCACCCTCACAATGTAACGATTACAAAAGAGTCTCCTAATTACTCGAGATAAATAAGAGCATAGATTAGAATACAAAAGCTGTCTAAAGTGGAAACACTCGAGACAGCTTTTTTTTGTTTACGTCATTTAGCACAAGGAGTTCTTTTCGATTAGCACTTTTTCCAAAATTTTCGCCAACTTTTCCAAAAAGTCGTAAGAATGGAATTCTTTACCCGAAAAACATCGTCTATATAGCGTTCTTGAGTGTCGTTGATAACTTAATGATTAATGATTGCTTTACATAGGAATGACAGTTGGGCGGTACCTCTTATTCAGATTTATATTTTTCTTGATTCTTCAGTCTTTTTTGTTCATAATAATAAGCTCCTTTTCGCAATGTCATTTTGTTTTCTTTTATGAGAAAAAGGTGGTCTTGTTTTTTAGTTTCTTTGTTCACACTCATTATTACAATTATATTTTCGTTAACATTGACAATGTCATATTTATGAATGTCCCAAGTCAATATGCTATCTGAACTAATATTCCATTTTTGTGGTCCAATTACCAAATCATCATCTACATTAAAATTTTTAAAATGTCCATTTTCATTTCTTTCCAAATTGTCAGCAGTCATATCTTTATTAAAACTCCAAAACGTGTAATTAGGGTAAACTTGAGAATAAACAACCCAACATTCGTTGGTTTTGGTTATAAATTTTTTTTCTAAACTATTTTGATTGAAACATCCAAAAATAAAGATTGCTTGCAGAATTATTAAAATTATCTTTTTCATATGGGTTTCTTGTTTCTCACAGCGATTGGCAGCTACACGATTTACAAGGTATTAGAATCCGAGAATTTTCGGATTAACGCGAACATCATCTCGAAACGGTAATTCCACTAAACTCCAGCTAGCTCAAAGCTGTTACAGGAAGCCTTGATTTATCATAAGTCTGTTGTTAACATTATATCGGCTGTTTACGCATCGGTTATTTTTATGTCACTTAGATTTTACCATATACTTTTTCTCTTTCACCGCCAGGAGCAGTCCATTCGTTATAACTTAATTCAATTGGTTGAAATTCGAGGCCAGTACAACCGGCATCTTCTATTTCTTTTTTTAAGTTCTCTGAAGCGATATGTTTTACACCACCATATCTTACCATAAATAAATCTTCTGAAACACCATTTTTAATATATATATTGTTTAATGATATTTCATCCAATATATTTCTATTATCAATAATTGAATTAAACTCAACTATCGAATCAACTTTTATGAGTTCAGTTTCATTTATTTTTTTTGGATTATATTTCCTGTAACTGACTGTTGTTTTAGAAAAATCAATAAATTCGTTGTTTATTTCATACATATTTATTGAAAAGTAATCATCATATTCAATATCATCTTTTATAACTGATGTCTTAAAAAATTGTAACCCTTTTGTTCTATGTTTTTCAATAATATTTTTCAATTTTTCACTCATTATTAAATGAAGATTACCCCCAGCATTAACATTGCTTATCAAATCAGTAATTTTTGCTTTCTTGTGTAAAATCGGAATTGGCACAATTGGGTCAAAATCTACTTTTTGAAAATAAATATTGTTTAGCAATTTAGGATTGTCAATATTGCCATAATTCCATGCTATAGTTTCAGATTGGAAAAACTTACCTACAATTTTAGTATTCATACTGCGCTGAATGCTGTAATACATAATTTAAAAATTTAATTGATTAATTGGTGTGTTTGGACTGTTTTGAATTGCGGTTCTAATTTCGTTAATAACGTCAGCAACTTTATCATAGCATTGTTTTGGTGTGGCATTAGGGTTAGCAATTCTAAAATTCTCTAATTTCTGAAAAATCTTACCATCATAATTTGCATGACTTCCATTATGAACAGCCCTACTCAAAGGTATTCCATTTAATGCCTCATTCAAATGGAAAGCATCGGCAGATTTAAATGCTTTTTGTACTATTTCATTAGTTTGCAAGTTTAAAGGGATTATATGATGTGCTTGGTTTAGATTTCCAACAGCTAATCCAAGTACTTTTCTTAGTTGTGCTCTGCAAGTGTTGTCAGTGCCAAAATAAATTGTACCATCTATTAAAACTTTCCATGTAAGTTTGACTTTGGTTCCTATTGTTGCAACTGTTTTTATTTTTACAGCGTATCCACCCGAGCAACTACATATTGTTTAGTTCAATAAGATTAATGATAGGAGCGTAATGTTACAATGATTTAGATTCCGCTAGCCGCTTGTAATTGTGGGGATACAGGTCTGTAATATTCTTGTGGTTTATAGATTGGATATTCTCAAGGGTATATTTGAGCCACTCAAAAGGATTTACGTTATG
>NZ_AJXL01000107.1 GCF_000264055.1 Flavobacterium sp. ACAM 123
AAAAGCGCAAAAACTACCTCAAAGCGCCGTTCCGCAGCCCGAGCCGTTCGTCCTTCGTCCTCAACTCGCGGACTGCTGCCACTTTGCTTTTTCGTTGTTTTTCATGCTTTTTATTTAAGGGCGGTTGCACGATTTTCTAATCATAGGAGATTACTCTTCACTTTTTGCTCCCAACTTTGTCCTACTGACGAAGGAAGCATCCCTTTAAACCGTATTTGAGACAAAAAAATCTGATATTTGAAATTATCAATTCTTGAAAAACGATATTAAGGAGTGTTTTTTATCTTATTTTGATTTCTTTAATTCTAAGATTTTCTTTGTTTTTACATTTAAACACTAGTTATTGAAAATCATTGTCAAGAAAATTCTATTTTTAATGATGTTATAATAGTAGTCATAACGCGATGCAAGTGGTGTTATTAAAAAATTGCTAATTAATCCCTCTTTTAGAATGTATTTAAAATCATCGTACAACATATCAAATGATGAAATGTGGATTATGAGCTTGTCCTTTATTGGTATTTAGCAACCATAAAAGTGAGGTAAGCAGCCCCTTTTTTTTTAAAATGCGAAAAGAGCGAATTATAGCGCTGTTAGATTGGAAATGATTCCTTATCAATAGCGGCGAAAAATAGGGCGGACGGCCTCACTAAATTAGGTGATTTTTGAAGAACAAAAATCGAGAATATTTTTTATAATTTATTGGTTGTTAGTTGTTTATTTTTTATTATTTTTCTAGGACTAAAGCCGCTTTTTTAAAAGGTAAGCTAAAATTTAGGATTCGTTTTTTTAAAAGCTATATTTGCCGTCGCGAAGTCAAGCGTAATTGTGCAGCATTCATTTGACTTAAAATAACAGACTTTAATAAAAGTTAGGGAGCCATAAATGGGAGTCACTGTGGCGAAGCCGTATTTAGATTATTGGCTTTCCTATTTTTACAGAGTTAATATAACCTTACGAATATATTTGGTGGTATTCGAAACTAAATTTAAAATGATTAATACCCTTTTTTTATAAAAGATTACAATATGAGAAAAACAGTTGCATTTCTATTTATATTATTTTCGCTCTTGCAGTCTTCAACAGTAATTGGGCAGGGCTTGTTGAGCAGTAATGATTTGAGTACTCTGAAGGTGGATAGCTTAAAAGATAGTGATATCGCCAAAATACAAGCGCAGCTGCAAAGCAATAATATGACGATTGCTCAGGCAGAACCGATGGCTATGGCCAAGGGAATGTCGGCAGGCGAATTTGCTAAATTAAAAGCGCGATTAGCGGTTCCGTTAACTGGCACTACCACTTCTAGCAATGGTAACGCATCTGAAGAGGGGGCAGTTAGAAAACAGGAGAATATAGTCAATACGAAGATCAAGGACAGCATCAACGCGTTGATTTTTGGTTCGCAGTTGTTTGATAATCCCACCTTAAATTTCGAACCTAATTTAAAATTAGCTACTCCGGTCAATTATATATTGGGTCCTGGGGATGAATTACAAATAAGTGTGTACGGCATACAGGAATTTACGGCCAGTATTCCGGTTTCTGTTGAGGGAAAAGTCAGTATTCAAAATGTAGGGCAGATTTCGGTTTCAGGAATGAGTATTGAAGCAGCTACTCAAAAAATAAAAGCGGCTATTTCCAGGGTATACAGTACGGTATCTTCTGGGCAATCGCAGGTGAGTGTTAGTTTAAGTCGCATTCGAACCATTAAGGTAACCATAATAGGGAGTAAACAACCGGGAAATTATTCTATATCTTCTTTGGCCACGGTATATAACGCCTTATTTTTAGGAGGAGGACCAGGAAAGAATGGGAGTTATAGAAATATTGAATTGTTGAGAGATAATAAAGTATACAGAACCATTGATATCTATCATTTTTTAGTGAATGGGGATCAATCTGATAATGTGGGTTTAAAAGACAATGATGTCATTAGAATTCCGGCCTATAGCCAAAGAGTGACAGTAGAAGGACAAGTGAAGCGTCCTGGGATATTCGAAATGAAAAAAGGCGAAACGTTTGCAGATTTACTTTCTTTTGCTTCCGGATTTAATGAGTTTGCTTACACTGCCTCGGTCAACGTATTACAGAAAACAGCAAAGGAGTTTAAAATACGCGATATCACTTCGGCTGAATATACGAGCTACCAGCCGCAATCCGGTGATGTGTTTAGAGTGAGTAAAATTTTAAACCGTTTTGAAAACCGTATTATAATTGAAGGGGCTGTTTTTAGACCCGATACTTATTCCTTTTATGAGGGTATGCGCATTTCTGATTTGATTTTGAAAGCAGACGGATTAAAGGACGACGCTTATAGCAAAAGGGCAAGAATCATTCGAGTAAAATCAGATTTGACTACTGAAATTGTCAATGTAGATTTAGAGCAGGCCATGAGTGGAAATCTTGAGGCTGATATCGCCTTGAATAAGGAAGATGTGGTCACCGTTTATTCTATTTTGGATTTTGTCGAAGAATACAAAGTAACTATTGATGGCGAAATCAAGAATCCTGGGGTTTATGACTATTATGAAGGTTTGACCTTGAATGATTTTTTAGTGCAAGCAGGAGGATTAACGGGTTCAGCTTCAAAAAGAGTAGAGATAGCGAGAATGATTGTATCAGAAGAAATTGATGATGCTAACCCTAATAAAGCGGAATTGTTTACGGTTGCCATTGCACCTAATAATAATGAACAGGCTACGAATTTTGAATTGCTTCCGTTTGATGTGGTCAACATACGCAAAATGGCTGTTTTTGAAAAACCTGAAATGGTAAGTGTAAGCGGTGCTGTAAATTATGCGGGTAAATATGTTTTAGCTCAAAAGAAAGATAGAGTGTATGATATTATACAAAGGGCAGGTGGATTGACTTCTTTGGCCAATATAAATGGGGTTAAAATCAAACGACCTATTCAAGCAAAACAAATATCAGATATTGAAAGTGTCAATTTGAATTTGGGAAAAAATGATAGCATTCAAAAAGCATTAGAGAAAAAAATCAAGGAAGATTTGAAATACGCGACCATTCCTGTTGACTGGGAATCGATTGTTAAAAATCAAAATAGTAGGACTAATGTGACTTTGTTCCCCGGAGATGAAATCGAAGTTGCGGCTTTCAATGAAGGAGTAAAAGTGACTGGTAATGTACTGTTAACTTCAGAGATTCCCTATGATAAAGGAAAATCTTTTGGTTACTACTTAAATGCTGTAGGTGGAGTGGACGCTAAAGGCTGGAAGAAAAAAGCCTATATTATTTATCCTAATGGGAAGGCGGCTGTGACCAGTTCTTTTCTGTTTTTTAGAAACTATCCTAAAGTAACCCCAGGATCTCAAATTATTGTTCCTGAGAGACCAGAAGTTAAGAAAATGAGTACGGGAGAATTTGTGAGTATAGCAAGTGTTATCGCTAGTTTGGCGCTGTTGATTGTTACTGCTTTTAAATAGAATATGCCGTTGTGAGTTTTCTGTTATGGGTTGTCATTTATGAGTTATCGGTTATCAGTTATTAGTTTTCCGAAATAAGTGCTATCCGATTAAATAGAGTCTCTTATCAACAGACGAAACAGAAAACAGAAAACAGTTATCGGTTAGCGGTTTACCGGAAAGCCTGGTATCGGATTACATATATTCTCGACTCAACATACTAAAACAGAGAACAGAAAAAAGAGAGTAGTTATCAGTTATGTCTTATCGGTTTTCCAGAAAGCGCCGTATCGGATTACATCTAATCGCGCATCAGCATACGAAAACAGAGAACAGAGAATAGAAAACAAAAACAGACAACAGTCAATTCAATCATAAACAATCTCGCATCAACAGACGAAAACAGAAAACACACAACCGATAACGGATAACAGAAAACGGATAGCAGAGAACCCCACAACGGATAACAGCATAAAATGAACGAACAAAACGAAAACGACGAAATATCCTTAAAGGAATTAATAGAGAAAGCACAGGAATGGTTCTCCTACTTAGTTTCTCAATGGAAAATTATTGTATTGGCAGGAATAATAGGTGCCGCTATTGGTTTAACTTATTCTTTTATTAAAAAACCGGTTTATACTGCGACTTTGTCTTTTGCACTAGAAGATGAAAAAGGAGGTGGTGGATTAGGTGGAGCATTGGGTTTGGCGAGTTCTTTTGGTTTGGACTTAGGAGGCGGCGGTGGAAGCATCTTTACCGGTTCTAATCTAACTGAATTATTCAAGTCCAGAAGCATGGTAGAGCAAACTTTATTGACTGCGGTTACCTATGAAGGGAAAAATATTTCTTTGGCAGAGATGTACATTCAAAACAATGGGTGGAGAGATAGCTGGGAAAACAAACCGAATTTCAAAAACATTAAGTTTTTACCGAATGCGGACCGAAAAAACTACAGCAGGGCTCAAGATAGTATTTTGGGCGTGATGTATGCTGATCTATCTACAAATGGTTTAAGTGTAGGTCAAAAAGATAAAAAAATCGCTATTATATCAATTGATGTCAATTCTACCAACGAATTGTTTGCTAAATATTTTACCGAAGCTTTAGTTAATGAGGTTTCAGATTTTTATATTGAGACTAAAAGCAAAAAATCTCGTGAGAATATGGATATTCTGGAAAGACAAACAGATTCTATTCGAAGAGCGTTGAATGGTGCTATTACGGGAGTGGCTGTTGCCAATGATAATACCTTTAATTTGAATCCAGCACTTAATGTACGTAGAGCTCCGTCTGCTAGAAGGCAAGTTGATGTGCAGGCTAATACGGCTATATTAACGGAGCTAGTAAAGCAAAGTGAACTAGCTAAAGTTACACTGCGTAAAGAGACCCCTTTAATTCAGGTTATTGATAGCCCTATTCTGCCTTTGCATAAGGAAAGGTTTGGCAAAGCGAAGGGGATTTTGCTGGGAGGAATTTTGGCAGGGTTTTTAACGTTGCTAGTTCTTATTATGAGAAGAGTTTTAAAGCAACTTGTTTAAATAGAATCAATTTGTAAAGAAAGAAAAAATTAGATGAAGGAAATAGTAAAAAAGAAAGCCATTATAGTAAGCGGATATTTTAATCCTATTCACAAAGGACATATAGAATATTTCAATGCTGCCAAAAAACTTGGAGATGCGTTATTTGTTATTGTAAACAATGATTTTCAACGTGAATTAAAAGGTTCCAAAGATTTTCAAACCCAAGAGGAGAGGTTGTTTATTGTAGAAAATATTAAAGCGGTTGATAAAGTATTTATATCTATTGATACTGATAGGACCGTTTGTGAAACAATTAAGTATATTCACAGAATGGAATCTGTGCAGTTTAATTTGGCTTTTGCCAATGGTGGGGATCAAAACAATAGTTGTATACCAGAAGCACCCATTTGTACGGAATTAAATATAGAATTATTAGACGGGTTAGGGGAAAAAATCCAATCGTCTTCGTGGCTTTTAAATATATAAATTTTAGTTGGAATAGAGATATACTTAAATTAGTAAAAGATATAGATAATGCAAAAAAGTACTAAAATTTACATTGCAGGTCATAACGGAATGGTAGGTAACGCAATATGGCGAACGCTTACTTCAAAAGGCTATACAAACCTGCTTGGTGTTTCTAGCAAAGAACTTGATTTGAAAAACCAACAAGCAGTAAAAGATTTTTTTGCAATAGAAAAGCCGGAAGTAGTAATCGATGCCGCCGCAAAAGTAGGAGGAATTTTGGCTAATAATAATTTTCCATATCAATTTCTAATGGAAAATATGCAAATCCAAAATAACCTGATTGATGCCGCATTGCAATCTAGTGTTGAGAAATTTATCTTTTTAGGGAGCTCTTGTATTTATCCTAAATTAGCACCACAACCGCTTAAAGAAGAGTATTTACTTACGGATTCTTTAGAGCCAACCAATGAATGGTACGCTATTGCCAAAATTACCGGAGTGAAAGCCTGTCAGGCGATTCGTAATCAATTTGGTAAAGATTATGTAAGCTTAATGCCAACTAACTTATATGGAACTCATGATAATTTTGATTTAAATTCCTCACATGTTTTACCTGCGATGATGCGTAAATTTCATGAGGCAAAAGAGAATAATAATGCAGCTGTGACCCTTTGGGGAAGCGGAACACCAATGAGAGAATTTTTATTTGTGGATGATATGGCAGAAGCAGTTGTATTTGCCTTGGAAAATAAACTACCTGAATACTTATACAATGTGGGTACAGGAGAAGATTTAACGATTAAACAATTAGCCGAAACCATTCAAAAAATCACTGGATATCAAGGAGAAATTATTTGGGACAGCAGCAAACCGGATGGAACACCAAGAAAACTGATGGATATTTCTAAAATGCAGGCGCTGGGATGGAAACACCAGGTGCAATTAGAAGAAGGAATACAGAAAACCTATACTTGGTTTATAGAGAATATAGAAAATGTAAAAGAAATTAAACTATAAGTTGAGTCTATAAAAGACTGAATCAAAAAATTAATAGAACAGAATCATGGCAGCTCAAAAAACAGCATTTATTACCGGAGTAACAGGACAAGACGGAGCCTATCTAAGTGAATTTTTACTTAAAAAAGGATATATTGTTCATGGATTAAAAAGACGTTCGTCTCTGTTTAACACGGACAGAATTGATCATTTATACCAAGATCCGCATGTGGACAACCGTAATTTTTTCTTGCATTATGGTGATATGACAGATAGTACAAACTTGATACGTTTGATCAAAGAAATACAACCAGACGAAATTTACAATTTGGCAGCTATGAGTCACGTTGCGGTTTCTTTTGAAACTCCGGAGTATACTGGAAATGCAGATGGATTGGGTACTCTTCGTATTCTTGATGCAGTACGTTTGTTAGGATTAGATAAAAAGACCCGTATTTACCAGGCGTCTACTTCTGAATTGTACGGGAAAGTACAAGAAGTACCGCAATCAGAAACGACTCCTTTTTATCCTCGTTCACCTTATGCAGTAGCCAAGATGTATGCGTTTTGGATTACGGTAAATTATAGAGAGGCTTACGGCATGTATGCCTGTAATGGGATTTTATTTAACCATGAATCACCTATTCGTGGGGAGACTTTTGTAACCCGTAAAATTACACGTGCCACTTCTAGAATTGCTTTAGGCTTACAGGATAAATTTTACTTAGGAAACCTGGATGCCAAACGCGACTGGGGTCATGCAAAAGATTACGTACGTATGATGTGGATGATTTTGCAAGCAGATGAAGCAGAGGACTGGGTAATCGCTACCGGAAAAACGACTCCAGTAAGAGAGTTTGTGCGTATGAGTTTTGCTGAGGTAGGAATTGAGTTGGAGTTTACGGGAGAAGGGGTAGAAGAGAAAGCTTTTGTAAAAGCGTGTAACAATCCAAACTATCAGTTAGAAATAGGAAAGGAAATATTGGCGGTAGACCCTAAATATTTCAGGCCAACAGAAGTGGACTTGTTAATTGGTGACCCAACCAAAGCAAAAACTAAATTAGGATGGGAATGTCAGTATAATTTAGCTGATTTGGTAAAAGACATGATGCAGTCTGACTTGAAATTAATGCAGAAAGACCAGTATTTGAAAGATGGTGGCTATTCTACTTTAAATTATTTTGAATAGTTGTTACTGATATGGAAGTGATTACCGATATTGTAAAATTATTGAAATTAAATATCAAAATATAACTAACAATGGAACATTTTGGTTTTGAGTGAAATGGATTACTAGAACTAACAAAACTAGTACATAGTCGACCGATATTTTACTGGAAATTGACATGAAAACTATTTATAAAATAGCTTGTTTGAATAAGGTTATATGAGATATTAATAAAATAGAATATTTGATTATCATTGCAAGAATATAAAGTAATTAATGTTTTTATTAAATCTTAAAATTAATTACGCTGTTCTTATTCTAATTAAAAATTAAATCTTTATCAGATGAAAAAAATTAGCTATTATCGGTGCAAGTTATTTACAGAAGCCGTTAATAATCAAAGCTAAAGAGTTAGGAATAGAAACGCATTGTTTTGCATGGGAAGATGGTGCAGTGTGCAAGGATATTGCGGATTACTTTTATCCTATTTCTATTTTAGATAAACAACAAATTTATGAAAAGTGTTATGAAATAGGAATCGATGGTATTACGAGTATTGCTACGGATATGGCGGTCCCAACTATTTGTTTTGTTGCGGAAAGATTAAATTTAGTATCTAATTCCAGTATTTCTGCATTAAACACTACAAATAAAGCTGCTATGAGAGAAGTACTCAGTGTGAGCAATCAAAATTGTCCAAAATTTATCGAAGTAGATAAATTCGACAAGTTTTTGTTTGTAGAATTTACATTTCCTTTAATTATTAAACCAGTCGATCGTTCAGGTAGTAGAGGTGTATTTAAAATAGATAATTTGTCAGGTCTCGAGAAAGCGATAGAGTTGGCAATTGAAGAATCGTTTGTAAAAAAATGCATTGTAGAAGAGTTCATAGAAGGAATAGAAGTTAGCGTAGAAAGTATTTCGTGGAAGGGGAAACATTTTATTTTAGCGATAACAGATAAAGTTACTACAGGTGCACCCAGATTTGTTGAGTTAGCTCATCATCAGCCTTCCTTATTGGACTATCCACTTATTAATGATTTAAAAAATATTACTTCTAACGCTTTAGACGCGTTAGAAATTAATTATGGAGCGAGCCATTCAGAGTTTAAAATAACCGAGAAAGGAGAAATATTTATTATTGAGATTGGCGCTAGAATGGGAGGTGATTTTATTGGTTCTCAATTAGTTAACTTGTCTACGGGATATGGTTTTTTGGAAGGGGTTTTAAAAATTGCACTTAATCAGTTTGAGATTCCGGTTTTAAATAATATAGGTTTCGCAGGAGTCTATTTTTTAAGTAAAGAAACTGAGTTTTTGCTTCCTTATTTTTTAAAAGCTAATAAATTTGATGTTGAGAAAGAAATTTTAAATAAAGAACTAAAATATATTGCAAGTAGTAATGACAGATCCGGATATCTTATTTACAATTCAGATAAGAAGGTGGATTTGTATTGAAATTTTATAAAATAGTATAATTCCTTATTAAGCGAAATTCTTTTTTTTTAAAAGGTAAAAAATTAACTTAGAAAAAAATGTGTTATAAGAAAATAGTGTTTTTAGTGTCAGGAGGAGGAGGTACACTTAAATTTGTTTTTCATGCTTTGAGACAATTGGATTTGCCAATTGAGATTGTTGGTATTATTTCTGATCGTGAAACAGAAATAGAAGATTTTGCAATTCAAAGTAATATATATTACAAACAAATTGTTTACAGGCGCTCTAATCCAAAAGAACTTCAGAGTCAATTAATTGATCTTAAACCTGATATAATCATTACTAATATTCATAAAATAATTGATGTTGAAACATTACTTTTGTTTCCTTCAAAATTTATTAATCTACATTACTCTTTGTTACCTGGTTTTGCGGGCTATATTGGAATGGAAACAGTATCAAAAGCTGAGCAGCAAAATGTTGGGTTTATAGGGGGAACTTGTCATGAAGTTAATGAAATTGTTGATGCGGGCACAATTATTCACCAGGGATGTTTTGCTGTTGATTGGAATAAAGATTTAAATATTATTGATACTGTTTTCAAAACATCGTGTTGCGCAATCTTAGGCGGTATATGTACAAAACTTGGTGTTGAGCAAGGGAATACAAATAAATTAATAATTAATCAAAAGGAAATATTTTTTTCACCCAAACTTCCTGTTTCAAATATTAATTTCGAAAATATTTTTTGGGAAAATATAAAAAGTTAAACAATGATACCATTTAATAAACCCTATTTAACAGGAAAAGAAACGCATTATATTTATGATGCAGTAAATACAGGTAAAATATCCGGTAACGGAAAGTACACTCAAAAGTGTCAATCTTTTTTTGAAACGACTTATGGCTTCAAAAAAACATTATTAACAACATCATGTACAGATGCACTCGAGATGGCAGCTATATTAGCTAATATAAAAGAAGGTGATGAAGTAATTGTACCAAGTTTTACATTTGTTTCTACAGCAATAGCTTTTATTCGTCAAGGAGCTAAAATTATATTTGCTGATTCATACGTTGATAATCCCAATATTGATGCCAATCTTATTGAGGATTTAATTACTGATAAAACAAGAGCGATTGTTCCCGTTCATTATGCAGGTGTTGCTTGTGACATGGATAAAATTATGGAATTAGCTGATAAGTACAACTTGTTGGTGATAGAGGATGCGGCACAAGCCATTGATAGCTTTTATACAGGTAAAGATGGATTGAAAAGGGCTTTAGGTTCAATTGGGCATTTAGCAGCGTTCTCTTTTCATGAAACAAAAAACATTATCTCAGGAGAGGGAGGGATGCTTGCAATTAATGATGATCGATTCTTTAATCGTGCGGAAATTATTTGGGAAAAAGGTACTAACAGAGCAGAATTTTTTAGAGGAGAAGTTAATAAGTACGGTTGGGTTGATACGGGGTCCTCTTTTTTGCCATCAGAAATTATTGCAGCTTTTCTTTGGGCGCAAATTGAAAATTTAAATGAAATTCAAGATAGAAGGATTCTTTTATGGAAGCAATACTACGAAAGTATTAAAAAATCAAATATTAAAGGGCTACAATTACCTGTAATTCCTGATTTTGCAACAAATAACGGACACATGTTCTACCTTACTTGCTCTGATGGACATGCTAGAGAAGCTCTTATTCTTTCACTTAAAGAGAATGGGTTTTATGCGGTTTTTCATTATTTATCGTTACACTCCAGTGAATATTATAAAGATAAGCATGATGGGAGAGTACTTAGTAATTCTGATAAATTCACGGAGTGTTTAGTTAGGTTGCCGCTGTATTTTGAATTGAAAGAAAGTGAAGTGGTGAATATTGCTGAATGTATTAATTTGTATTGTGAATGCTGAAACTATTAAGGTTTGATTCTATTTTAAATTATTTTAAAAGTACAGACAGGTCAAAAAATATAAAGGCAAATATAGTAGGTTCTTTCTTTTTAAAAGGAATTGGTATATTGTTAAGTCTTGCAGTAGTACCACTAACGATGGACTATATTTCACCTTATCATTATGGTGTGTGGATTACTTTATCTTCTGTAATAGGTTGGCTTAGTTTTTTCGACATTGGTTTTGGAAATGGTCTTAAAAATAATTTAGTTCAGGCAATAGCTCATGGAGATGAAAAATTAGCTAAAATTTATGTCAGCACTACTTATGCAATTATTACTATTATTATATCAACTGTTTGGATAATTGCAGTAGTGTTTTCATGGTTTATAAATTGGAGCGAATTTTTAAATGTAGAAAAAATAGCAAATAGTGATCTGTATTTTGTTGTTTTAATTGTACTGACAACTTTTTCTTTTCAATTCATTTTAGGGTTATTAAATACAATCTTAGCTTCTGTACAAAAACCTGTGGTAACCGCTGTAATAAATGTCATTACCCAATTGCTGATTTTAGTTGGTATTTTGATTTTAACTAAAACTACAGAAGGTTCTTTGTTTAATTTGAGTTTAGTATTGGGGGGCATAAATACTTCAGTTTTATTTTTCTTTTCCATTTATCTTTTTAAAGCGCAGTTGTCTAAATATGCTCCAAATGTAAATTTTATCAATTTTAGTTATGCTGGTGATTTGTTCAAAATAGGTGTAAGTTTTTTTATTTTACAAATTATTGCGCTAATATATTATGAAACAAATAATATTATTATAACCAAAGTTTTATCTCCTATAGATGTTACCGTTTATAATTTAGCCTTTAAATATATGTCAGTACTAGGAATGGCATTTGGTATTATATTGACTCCTTTTTGGGGGGCTTTCATAGAGGCAAGTGCTTTAAAAGACTACGCATGGATGAAAACAGTTAAGAAAAAATTGTATTTGGGTTATTGTTTTTTTGTGATTTTTGCCGCTATTTTAGTTGCTGGATCTTCTTACTTTTATAATTTATGGTTTGGAAATGCAATCAACGTGTCATTGAATTTAACAATTCTAATGGGGATATGGCAATTGTTTAATATGTGGAATTCACTACACTCCATTTTGATATATGGTTTCGGAAAAGTAAAGGTACAATTATTCTCATCTATTTTTGTAGGGTTAATTAACATTCCAGCTACTATTTATTTATGTAAATTATTTGGTTTGGAAGGAGTGGCTATTTCTCAAATTCTTTTAGCATTGTCAATAGCTTGGATTGGTCCGGTTCAATTAAATAAACTTATAAATGAAAAGGCTCGTGGAATCTGGAATAAATAAAAAAATGAATATATTGATCATATCTAGTGGTATGCCAACTGATAATTCTCCAAAACAGGCTTTGGATATGCTGAAAGCGCTTGGGGAAGATCATCATGCGGATTTGCTGCTGAAATATCCTTTAAAAAAAATAATAATAATATCCTTTCTGTTTATGGGTTGTGGGAACAATATATCCATACATCAACTTCTTACTGGAAAACTAAGATATATTCACTAATAAAAAAAAATAGTAATGCCAAAAGTAACAACAAAAGACAGTACTATTTTTTCGGGTTAGACGATAGTAAACCGCCTATTAATTCTAATCGAATTTTAAAGAAAATTAAGAAGCAATACGATTTTGTTTTGGTTTTTTTTTGGCAAGGAATGTTAACTTCAAAAACTATTTGTGATTTAAATGTTAAATTAGATGTTCCATTTTTGTTTATGGCTGCTGACATGTTCCCAATGACAGGAGGATGTAGTTATTTTTGGGACTGCGAGAGGTTGGAAAAATCTTGTGGTTTTTGTCCTGGTATAAATTCAGTAACTGAAAATGATTCGACTAGGGAAAATTTTTTATATAAAAAAGAAATGCTACAGAATGTTAATAGTGTTTTTTTAGGAAATAGTTGGATGAATAATTATGCTTTGAAGACAAAGTTGTTTAAAAATATCAATACAATATATCCTATAATAAATGAAAATTTATTTAAACCACGTGATAAGGAAGCCTTAAAAAAAGAATATAATTTTCGTG
>NZ_AJXL01000108.1 GCF_000264055.1 Flavobacterium sp. ACAM 123
ACCTTAGCAAAAATGTATACCATGAAATTTCTTGTTTTTTTTCTAATGTTTTCGAGCTCTATTCTGTCCCAAACTCAGTATCCAAAGGACTATTTTAGTCTTCCTTTAGATATTCCTATGGTGTTATCGGGTAATTTTGGCGAATTAAGACCCAATCACTTTCATTCAGGTTTTGATTTCAAGACATTACAGCGAGAAGGCTTGGATGTACATGCTGTCGCAGATGGTTACGTCTCTCGAATAAAGATATCTCCTTTCGGAAATGGTAAGGCGATTTATATAACACATCCCAATGGCTATACTTCTGTATATTGTCATTTACAAAAAGGGACTGATGCCATTGAAAGCTATATTGAAAAGACACATTACAAAGAAAAGTCATTTGAGATAGAAATGTTTTTAAAACCGAGTGAGTTGGTTGTCAAAAAAGGACAGACCATCGCTTTATCTGGTAATACTGGTTCTTCAGAAGGGCCTCATTTACATTTTGAATTTCGAGACAGCAAAACCGAAAAAATCATCAATCCCATGTTGTTTGGTTTTGATAAAGATATAAAAGACACAAAGAAACCGGCTGTTTCTGCTGTTTATGTCTATCCGGTTGATAGTAAAACCACAGTAAACCAATCTAGACGTCCGTTGTTATTAAATTTGTCTTTGCAAAAAGACGGTAGCTATCTGGCAAATAAGGTGGTGGCTAATGGCAAAATAGGATTTGGAATCACAGCTGTTGATTATGATGATGTTTCAGGTAATAGAAACGGAATCTATAAATTACAGACCTATTTGAATGGGAAGCCTAATTTTGGTTATCAATTGGATACCTATTCATTTGACGAAATGCGCTATATAAATGCATTAATTGATTATCCAAAATATAAAACAACTTCACAACGAGTGCAAAAACTATTTATGGTGAATCCCTATAATTTGAGTTTTATTCAGACAGATGATACAAAAGGTGTTATTACCGTTGTTCCTAATCTAACTTCCGTTTATCGTATTGAGGTGTCAGATTTTATGGGAAATATGACAACAATTTCCATTCCTATTAGTTATGACTTATCGGCAGCCATTATTGAAAAAGAGCCTGTAGTGTCGAATTATTTCATAAAGGGGAATAAAGACAACAGTTTTGCTAAAAACAACATATCAGTTTTCTTTCCTGCCGGAACCTTCTATGAAGACTTTAATATGAGTTTTGATGTTAAAGATGACACACTCTATCTTCATGATGAGACAACCCCGGTTCACTCCAGTTTTACAATTACCATAGAGGACAGTAAATACACGGATACTCAGAAGGAAAAAGTATTCATTGCAGATGTCAGCAAAACTGGTAGGATGGGGTATAACAGCACCTATAGAAAGGATACTGTATTTACCGCTAAAGTGAGGTCATTGGGTAAGTATACTTTGGCGATGGACAGTACCGCTCCAACAATATCTATTGGTAAATCTATTGAAGGAAGATGGTTGAGTACACAAAAAACAATACAACTTTCGATTAATGACTACGGTTCTGGAATAAAGGGCTATGACGGTTATTTGAACGGGAATTGGATTTTATTTGAATACGATAACAAAACGAGAAGAATTACCCATAATTTTAGTGACGGAATAGTGGCAGAAGGGGCTAATGATTTAAAAGTGATCGTCAGAGATAATGTAGGAAATTCTACTATCTTTGAAACGCAGTTTTTTAGAAGTCAAAAATAATAATTTACATACATCTTGAGTGTTTACAAAATAATCTTTGTTTTTATTGCTTTATGGATGAGCTTGCATTCGTTTGCGCAGTCAGCACGCGTAAAGGGACTTATTCTCGATAAAAATAATCAACCGATAGAGAATGTAAATATTACGGTTGCAGGAAACAGAGCGCAATCTAATGAAAATGGTTTTTATCTTGTTAAAGTACCAGTTAATCAAAATGTAGCTGTTATTTTCACCCATGTCTCTTTAAAAAAAGCAACGGTCTTTCTCACCTTAAAAACAGATGAAGACTATGAGTTCAACTTGGTCATGAATGATCAGGAAGAACAAATGGGTGAAATTATAGTTACTACGAACAACAAGAAGCAAGTGCAAGGAATTACTACTATTGCCCCGGAGGTTATTCGAAAAATTCCCGGAGCCAATGCCGGTATCGAAAATATTTTAAAAACGCTACCAGGCGTAAACTCCAATAATGAACTGAGTACGCAATATGCTGTTCGAGGCGGGAATTACGATGAGAATTTGGTTTATGTAAATGAAATCGAAATTTACCGTCCTTTTCTGATTCGTTCCGGGCAACAGGAAGGGCTAAGCTTTACCAATACGGATTTGGTTCAAAACGTAGAATTTTCTGCGGGTGGTTTTCAAGCAAAATTTGGGGATAAGTTATCTTCCGTATTGGATATTACGTATCGGAAACCCACACAATTTGGTGCTACACTAGAAGCGAGTTTTCTTGGCGGAAGCCTGTCAGTAGATGCGGTTTCGAAAAATAAAAAATGGAGTGCAATCACAGGAGTTCGCTATAGGAATAATAGCCTATTAGTTAATAGCCAGGATACACAAACTAATTTTACACCTGCATTTGTCGATGTACAAACAAATGTAAATTATCAGGCTTCGCCAAGATGGCAATGGAGTTTTCTGGGGAATATCTCGCAAAATAAATACCAATACCAACCCTTAACGCGGGAAACCAAATTTGGAACCATAGACAACCCGATGGCGCTTACTGTTTATTATGAAGGGCTGGAAAAGGATAAATACGATACTTATTTCGGTGCTTTTAAAACAACATTCAAAGTCACGGATACTTTTACATTAAAATTTATTGGTTCGGTTTTTCATACTTTGGAACAGGAACATTTTGATATTTTTGCCCAATATCGTTTAGGCGAAGTGGATTCAAATATCGGTTCAAACACCTATGGCGATGTCGCTTTTACTCGAGGTATTGGAACGCAACTTAATCATGCGCGAAATGAATTAGATGCATTGATTGTCAATACTGAAATAAAAGGATTTCATGATTGGAGGAAAAACCAATTTGAATGGGGAGTTAAATACACTCGCGAATCGATTCGCGATAGAGTAGTGGAGTGGGAAGTAATTGATTCGGCTGGTTTTTCGATAAATCCTCCGATTATTAATTTGCCTAAAAATGACCAACCTTATTCACCTTACACCGGTCCATTGGTTCCATATCAGAATGTCCGTGCTATTAATTTCAATTCAATCAATAGATTCTCCGGTTATGGACAATGGAGTAGAAAAGATAAGATAGGCAGTAGTGAAGTATGGTACAATGCCGGGGTACGAATCCATAATTGGGAAGTTACAGGCGGCGATGTCAGTGGATCTGCACAGACTACCTTCAGCCCCAGAGTACAATTTGCCATAAAACCGGATTGGGAAAAGGACATGGTGTTCAGAGTATCAGGAGGTTTATACCATCAGCCACCATTCTACAGAGAACTTAGGGATGCTGACGGAGTGGTTCAGCCTAATGTAAAAGCACAACAATCTGTTCATTTTGTGCTAAGCAACGATTATAGTTTTAAAATGTGGGAACGCCCTTTTAAACTCGTTTCGGAGTTGTATTATAAGTCACTTACGGAGGTAAATACTTATACGATTGATAATGTTAGAATACGTTATTCGGCTTCTAATGTAGCCAAAGGCTATGCGCAAGGATTGGATTTTAGGTTGAATGGAGAGTTTGTTCCCGGAACAGAATCTTGGTTTAGTTTTGGCTATCTTAAAACGGAAGAAAACAGCGAAAATAGAGGCTATATCGCCAGACCGACAGACCAGAGATTAAAATTCGGACTTTTATTCCAGGATTACATGCCTAATATTCCAAGTGTGAAAATATATTTGAATTTGGTTTACAATACTGGATTGCCTGGAGGTTCACCGTCTTATGCAGATCCTTATTTGTACCAAAATAGATTAAATGATTATCGTAGGGTAGATGTCGGGTTTTCAAAAGTATTGTTGGATAATACTACAGGGGAGCCAAAGGCAAATTGGTTGGGGAATTTCAAAGAACTTGCCATAGGGTTGGAAATTTTCAATCTTTTTAACAATCAAAACGCAATTACGAATACCTGGGTGCGTGATGTTTATTCTAAAAATGAATATGCGATTCCAAATTATATGACCACGAGGGTTTTTAATGTTAAGTTGAGTGCCAGATTGTAGAATAGGACTAGGAATCACTTTCAGTTAAGCTTTCGTTTTATTGCATAAATTGGGTATAAATATCTGAACCATTTTTAAAATTCATTACATTTGAATTTGTTTTTAATATCACATCATTATGAAAAAATTATATATAGCTTTATTGAGTAGTACCGTTTTACTTTTAGCCAGTTGTAAGCAAGAACAGGAAAAACCGAAAGTTATTTATGACGCTACTAATAAAGGAAAAGGAATAGCTAAAGTAGATTCTACGCAAGTGTCTATTTCTGATTTGCCTATTCAGATGGAAGGAACGGATTATTTGATTCATCCGGTTGGAGATTTGAGAGTATATGAAAGAGGATCAAAGGCAAGATATGGCTCTTCCAGCGTAATTGATTTGAGTTTTACGATTTCAAATTATGGAGAAAATGAGATTACCGGTTACTTACAAAATTTAAAATTTCAAAAGACCGATTCTGATTCGATACATGCATTAACAGATAAACCTGCTTTGATACAAACGGCAACCTATTTAAAGTCCGTTTCTGATAGAGCCAAAAAACAAATTATGGTGTACACCATGTTTGATGCGGATACGAATAGAGATGGTAAATTAGACAGCAGTGATATTAAATCCTTGTATTTAAGCGAGATTAGCGGAAAGCGATTTACAAAAGTATCAGTGGATCTTCAGGAATTGATTGATTGGAAGTTGATAGACTCTAAAAGCCGACTTTACTTTAGAACGGTTGAAGACACTAATAAAAATGGGCAGTTTGATAAAAACGATGTGGTGCATTACAATTACATTGATCTATCAAATAAGGAATGGGAAGTATCTAACTACGAACCAATTTAATAAAATAGTGAAGCGTTAAATCAGGATATCACTCTCTAAATCTGATTTTTCAATTGTAAAATCAAAGCCAAGTTGTTTCACTAGCTGGATGACTAAGTTTTTATACCAGTTTTCTGATTTAGGGTGAATGTAGATTTTTTCAATTAGTTGATCGAGGTTTACATTGATTTTTAATCCATCATTTAACGTAATGTTACTTTCGGCTACATCCGATATGATGCGCACTTCTCGCTCGTATTGAAAGCTTTTTCTTTTGAATAAAAACGGGAAAAACATATCGTCAAAAGGGATATATTCTTTTTTGTAATCAATATAATTCACCTCACCAATAAACTGTTTGTAATTGTTTTCAGGAGCTAGTGCATTTTGCAACCGACCTATTGTGGATTGTATCGCTAGTCCTTCCGTATTTTGCGTGAATATTTGCCACATGGCAAAGGATTCATATTCATTGATATGCCAACTGCTGATTGCTACTTGTTCGCGATGTGTTTTGTAAAACTTTAAAAAATCGGGATTGTCGATAGACAGTTTCCTGATTTCTTCATAGGTAGGTTCGCTGAATGTGCCTTCGTATTGATCCTCAAATTTATCAGAGCGTGACATGAAAAGCTTTTTGGACATTAACAAATCTAGGAACTTAGACAAATCTAAATACTTCCAAATAATAGTGTCTGGGTCTTCAGGTAGTTTTATATTTTGATTGTTAAGGTACATTTTTACTATTTAAAGATTTAAAAATTTTATTTCTAGGGTAAATGTGACTTAAAAATTAGTATTCATTATTCAAAAGACTGTAGCGAAACTAATTTATTATACATTCCGTTTAACGCAATTAATTCGTCGTGACTCCCTTGCTCTACAATCTTTCCTTTTTGCATCACGATGATAGTATCTGCTTTTTGAATGGTGGAAAGACGGTGTGCTATTACAATTGACGTTCTATTTTGCATCATATTTTCTAAAGCTATTTGAACAAACTTTTCACTCTCGGTATCTAATGCTGATGTAGCCTCATCTAAAATCATAATCGGAGGGTTTTTCAAAACAGCACGAGCGATTGAAAGTCTTTGTTTTTGACCACCGGAAAGTTTATTACCACTATCTCCAATGTTAGTGTGAATTCCTTTTGCTAACTCATTTACGAATTCATAGGCATTAGCGATTTTTAAGGCATTGATAATTTCTTCATCTGTAGCATCCGGCTTTCCTAATGAAATATTCGCTTTAATAGTGTCATTAAATAAGATGCTGTCTTGTGTAACCAGTCCCATTAAACCACGAAGCGACTGTAGGTTTAGGTCTTGTATGTTCGTTCCGTCAATGCTAATTGTTCCTTCGTTGACATCATAAAAACGCGTCAGTAAATTAGCAATGGTACTTTTTCCGCTGCCTGATTGTCCTACTAGTGCGATGGTTTGTCCCTTTTTAACTTGAAATGAAAAGTTTTTTAAGACATAGTCGTCTTCGTATTTGAAATTGATATTTTTGATTGTGATATCAGACTCAAAAGTGTTTTTGACAATCGCATTTTCTTTGGATGTAATTTCGTTCTCGACTTCCAAAACTTCAAAAACTCGATCTGCAGCGGCTAATCCATTTTTCACGGAATACGAAGCTTTAGATATCGCTTTTGCCGGGGTAAGAATATTAAAGGCTAATGTGAGATAGACAATAAAAGCAGATCCATCTAAGGTTTTTTCTACTAGAACTAAATTACCACCATAAAAAAGTAAAACGGCTATGGTTGTTATCCCCAGGAATTCACTTAACGGCGTTGCTAGATTATTTCGACTTCCTATGCTGTTCGTTAAATTTAACAATCGAGTTACTGAATCATGAAATCTACTTTTAAAATTCGGCTCGGCATTATAACTTTTAATTACCTTCAAACCCCCTAAAGTCTCATCGACAATAGAGATTAATTGACCACTTTCTTTTTGAGCTTCTAATGACTTAGCTCTTAGGTTTTTGGCTAATTTTGAAATAATCCATCCCGAAAGTGGCATGAAAATCAAAACGAATAAAGTCAGTTTTGTACTGATAATAAACATGGTTCCTAGCGCAAAAATAATAGTAAGTGGTTCTTTTATAACTAGTTCTAAAATAGAGAAAAAAGAGTTTTGCACTTCGTTTACGTCACCAAGCATACGTGCCATAATATCTCCTTTTCTTTTTTCAGAATAGTAAGATATAGGGAGTTCTATAATTTTATTATACATTGACTTTCTCAAATCCCGTAAGACGCCATTCTTAAGATGCATAATATGGTGAGAAGCCAAATAATTGAATATGTTTTTCAGCAAAAAAGTAGTAATTACCATCAAAACAACAAATAACAGCGCAACTTGAATGCTGTTGTCTTTTGTCAGTGTTGAAATTTGATAATACATATAATCAGTACCAAACTGTTTTATGTCGCCTATTCCAGTATATGTTGGTTTAGTTAAGACATCTCTTGTTTTTCCAAAAAGCACTTCAAGTACAGGAAGGAGGGTAAGCATAGAGATAGTGCTAAATAATGCGTATAAAACATTGAACACCACATTCCAGATGATGTGTGACTTATATGGTTTTGTGTAAGGAAGTAATTTTATTAAGCTTTTATCCATTAGTTAATTTAATTGCATTGCAGTAATAATAGTTGCAATTTTTTGGTCTAAAATAGTTTCGACTTCCTTGAAATCAGCAACATCATCTAATATTGTGTTGACACTAATGTAGAATTTTATTTTTGGCTCTGTTCCGCTTGGTCTCGCACAAATTTTTGATCCGTCTTCTGTATAATAAATCAGTACGTTCGATTTTGGAATGTCCATTTTTATTTCTGAATCGTCTAATAAATTCTTAGCCATGGAGGATTGATAATCTTCGACGATTATCACTCTTTGTCCGTCAATCTCTTTTAAAGGATTTTCACGCAAGTCAATCATCATTTGATTTATTTCTTGCAATCCTTCCATTCCTTTTTTAGTAATAGAAACTAAATACTCTTTATAAAATCCATGTTCTACATACAATTGCAATAATTCTTTGTAAACGGTACTTCCTGTTGCTTTAGCTTGTGCAGCAACTTCGCAAATCAATAGGGTAGCGGCAACGGCATCTTTGTCGCGTACTGCATCTCCTACCATATATCCAAAACTTTCTTCGCCACCACCTATGAACTCTTGTTCAGGAAAGTCTTTGATCATTTTTGCGATCCATTTAAATCCAGTCAAACCAACTTTACATTCTACGCCGTAGCTTGTGGCCAGTTCCATCATCATCGGAGTGGAAACAATTGTCGAACCTACAAATTGGTTACCATTTATTTTATCTGCTTTTTTCCATTTTTCTAATAAAAAAGCGGTCATCAAAATCATCGTTTGGTTTCCGTTTAGCAAAGTCATTTCGCCCTCATTATTGCGGACAGCAACACCTAAACGGTCACAATCAGGATCTGTCCCAATAACAATATCTGCATTTGTTTTATCAGCTAAGTTTAGTGCCATTGCTAAGGCTTCGGGTTCTTCCGGATTTGGAGATTTCACGGTTGGGAAATCGCCATTTGGAACAGCTTGTTCGGGAACAATATGAACGTTGGTATATCCTGCTTTAGATAAAGTATCTGGAACTACCGTTATAGAGGTCCCGTGTAATGAAGTAAAAACGACATTTAAGTTTTCTTTCGCTGCAGCGGGAGTATTAAAACTTGCGTTTTTAATAGAGGATGCTATGAAAGCTTGATCTACTTCTGCACCAATATAATGGATTAAATCTTCATTGGCTTCAAACTTAATTTGATTGAAGTTTAGCTTTCCGATAGTATTTATAATGGCTTCATCCTCTGGCGGGACAATCTGTCCGCCATCTTGCCAGTAGACTTTGTAACCGTTATATTCAGGAGGGTTGTGTGATGCAGTAAGTACAATTCCACATTGACATCCTAAATGCTTAACGGCAAATGACAATTCTGGTGTTGGTCTTAATTCAGAGAATAAATACACCTCTACACCATTTGCAGAGAAAACATCAGCAACTAATTTTGCTAAAGTAGCGCTGTTATGACGACAATCATAAGCGATAGCCGCTTTTAAAGGTTGGTTAGGAAAAGCCTTATGCAAATAATCAGAAAGTCCTTGTGTGCTCTTTCCTAGAGTATATTTATTGATTCGGTTGTTTCCAACGCCCATTACACCGCGCATTCCACCAGTTCCAAACTCGAGGTCTTTGTAAAAGCTTTCTTCTAGTTCTTTTGGAGAACCAGCTATTAATTCTTTTACTGCTAGTTGAGTTGCTGCGTCAAATGCGGGGGTTAACCATTCGTTAACTGCATTCAAAATGTTTTGTTTAATTTCCATTTTTATATGTTTTTAGCTTTTAGTTTAAGTTTAGGAGCTAATCCTGCTATCTGTTACAATCTTTTATGCTGAACCCCAGCATAAAAGGATTTTCAAGACTATCAGGGCTAGGGGCAAATTATAAATTAACTTCGCTCGCAATTTTATAACGTTCTTCGTTACTTTTAGTACGTAATATAATCTCACCAAGAAATCCCGCCAAAAATAATTGGGTACCCAATACCATGGTGGTTAAAGCGATAAAAAACCAAGGATTTTCAGTTACTAAGTTATAGCGCATGTTCATAAACATGTGGTATAGTTTTGAAACGCCAATATAGCCTGCTAGTAAAAAACCAATGATGAACATTAGCGATCCCATGGCGCCAAATAAATGCATTGGTCTTTTTCCAAATCGGGAAAGGAACCAGATGGTAATTAGATCTAGGAATCCGTTGATGAAACGTTCCATTCCAAATTTGGTTTCCCCATATTTTCGGGCTTGGTGTTGCACCACTTTTTCTCCGATTTTTCCAAAACCGGCATTTTTTGCCAAAACGGGAATGTATCGGTGCATTTCACCTGAAACTTCAATGTTTTTAACTACTATGTTTTTGTAGGCTTTTAATCCGCAATTGAAATCGTTGAGTTCTACTCCAGACGTTTTTCTAGCCGCCCAGTTGAATAATTTCGAAGGTAGGTTTTTAGCAACTACAGAATCGTAGCGCTTCTTTTTCCAACCGGAAACTAAATCAAAGTTTTGGGATGTAATCATATTGTACAAACCCGGAATTTCTTCAGGGCTATCTTGTAAATCGGCATCCATTGTTATGATAACGTCCCCTTTAGCTTTTGCAAATCCAGCATGTAAAGCTTGAGATTTACCAAAGTTTTTCATGAAACGGATTCCTTTTACACTAGGATTTTCTGCTGCAAATTGTTCGATAATCGACCAGGAATTGTCCGTGCTGCCATCATCCAGAAAGATAATTTCATAGGAGTAATTGTTCGATTGCATCACTTTTATAATCCAGATGTACAGCTCTTTAAGTGATTCTTCCTCGTTTAGAAGGGGTATGAGTATCGATAGATTCATTAAATTACAGGCTTTGAGGATTTTCGTTTTTTAAAATTGCACCAATAATTAGCGAATAAATTAATCCAATAAAGGAATACATTGCAAGTGTAACAGGAAAGACAATTAAAGGATTCATGAATTTTTTCATCATTGTAAGTCCCATTTCCATCTCTTTACTTGTTATGTTCGGGTTTTGTTTGAGCATTCCCTCTTTGGTAATAGATGCCATTTCATTAATAAACTCAGGAAATATAAAATTAAATGCAATGTTAAATAGTCCATATACTAGGGCTGCTATAAAAGTGATAGAAACTCCTACCTTTAGACTTTCACCAAAAGAGATGAAGCCGTTATTTAGATTTTTCTTGTAGTTGATGCATCCTAAATAGATGAATATTAATGGTAGTATAAGGTAATTAGAAATGTTAACGATCACTCCGGCACTTGTCCCTACTAAGGATCGCATCCCTATTATGTACATAATTACGAATTCTAGAACCATAATCACACCAAACAATACACCATATTGTAGTCCAGATTTACCAGGGGATAGACTTTTTTCCATAGAGACTTTATATATTAATCCACAAATATAACAATTCCCAATATATTGGGCTACAAAAAACAGTTTTTACGATTTAAATAAAAAAAATGAAAACAAAGATTTGTTTATTGAAAAATAATTGTAAATTTGCACACTCAAAATAATAGTGTAAAACAAAAAGTTGTAATGAGTTTACACCTTTTCTGTCGAAAGAGAAGCTTCAAAACAAGTTATAACCAAACAAATAAAAAAGATGAAAAAAGGTACGCACCCAGAAAATTACAGATTAGTTGCATTTAAAGACATGTCTAATGAAGACGTTTTTATCACTAAATCTGCTGCGGAAACAAGAGAAACAATTACAGTTGATGGTGTTGAATACCCAGTTGTGAAATTAGAGATCTCTAGAACGTCTCATCCTTTTTACACAGGAAAAAACAAACTTATCGATACTGCAGGACGTATTGATAAATTCAAAACTAAATACGCTAAACACGCTAAATAATTTTAGTTTGTTTTCAAATATAACTAAGCCACGCTTTTCAGCGTGGCTTTTTTATTTTTATCTATTTGAAAACGTTGTAACTTTGGGCTTTATCTAAAACAAATCAATGTAGCGTCTGGTTGAATCCTGACACTATCACAAATAAATATTATATGAATTATATACTTTTTGATGGACCCGCACGAGATGCCTTATTACCTTTTACTTTTACGCGTCCAGTAGCTGATATTCTAATTGGAATTATGACGATTCGTCAAAAATGGGAAATGCATCTGGGGTCTACCACCACAACATTAACTGAGGAATATCTATCTGAAAAATATCCGATGGTGGAATTAGAAGAGAATGTGATGATTAATGCTTCTTTTCTTCCTAATGCTGTCTTAGTTGAAATGGTTAGTAATCTTGAGCCAAATCAGGCTATCTTTAAAGGAGAAGAAGTTGTTGCCTTTTATACTGATGAAAATCAGGAAGAAGTGGATTTTGATTCCTATGAGATTATAGAGTACGATGAGGACTGCTTAACTGTAATGAATACCTGGGATATTTTCTCGAAAAATGATGCTGCTATTCGGGAAGATTTTGATTTTTTGACAGCAGACAGAAAATCCAAACCAATTCCGAAAAGTGTCAATGTAATAGCACACGAAAATATATTTATCGAAGAAGGAGCTAAGTTAGAGTTTGTTACTTTAAACGCGTCGTCAGGTCCCATATATATAGGTAAGGATGCTGAGATTATGGAGGGTTCAGTAATCCGTGGACCCTTTGCATTGTGTGAAGGTGCCGTGGTGAAAATGGGTGCTAAAGTATATGGTGCTACCACGGTAGGACCCCATTCCAGAATTGGAGGAGAGGTAAACAATTCTGTTATTTCAGCTTATTCGAATAAAGGGCATGATGGTTTTTTAGGAAATTCGGTGCTTGGGGAGTGGTGTAACATTGGTGCAGACAGTAATAATTCGAATCTAAAGAACAACTACGAGGAAGTGAAACTGTGGAGTTATGAAACAGAAAGTTTTGCTAAAACTGGTCTGCAGTTTTGTGGATTGATGATGGGAGATCACAGTAAGTGCGGAATTAATACCATGTTTAATACAGGAACAGTAATAGGAGTGAGCGCCAATATTTTTGGATCGGGATTTCCACGTAATTTTGTGCCGAGTTTTTCTTGGGGTGGAGCTTCTGGTTTTACTACTTATATTACTAAAAAAGCATTTGAAACGGCAAGATTAGTAATGGGTCGTAGGAATGTAGATTTTGATGAGAAAGAGGCTGCGATTTTAGAGCATGTCTTTGCCGAAAGTAAAAAATGGCGAAAAGAATAACAGTTTTAAGTCTAAATTTTAAGATTATACGGAAACAAAAAACTAACTCTATTTTACAAGATGGAGTAGTTTTTTGTCGTTTTGATTG
>NZ_AJXL01000109.1 GCF_000264055.1 Flavobacterium sp. ACAM 123
TTTTATGCTGTCGTTTTGGCTTTAAGCCAAATTAAAAATCAAACTTATAATTTGCACCTACCACGATTTGAAAACTTTGAACCGGGTAATTCAACCATTTTTGGTAGCCATTATTCGTGATATTATTTGCTCGTATAAATCCAGTCAATTGGCTGTTGTACTTATACCCTAAATGCGCATTAACATCAAAATATGATTTTAAGATTGTTGGATTTTCACTAGGGGCAACTATATAAATGAGATCGGTATTCATTTTATAATCTTTACGTTCCCCTACATAAAAAACAGCAGCTCCGGCAAACCATTTTGGAGTAATATTAAAATCGATATTAGAGTTTAATTTAATCGTTGGTAAATTCCAGGCTTCTTGCTGCACATCGTTTGTGTAACTACTAAAAGTTCCGCTGATGCCAAAAGTCACATCATCTGAAAAATTAGCTTTTAAGTCTCCTGAGAAACTCACCGTTTTCATATCATCATAAACGACTTGAAATGAATTCCCATAGGCATAGTCTTCGTTTGACACATTTTCATTATAATCATTACTTCTATACAACGCCTTATTTCTTTCGTTTACATAAGAACCACGAATATTATAACTCACGTTATTCACGATTTTTCCTTTCAAACCTGCAAAAACATCATACTGCATGTCTGTAGGTACAATATTCAACGTTGGAGATAAGTACAAATTTTCATTGGCAAAATCCATATAAGAGTTTTGTTCCAAATTCCCTTCAGCACCGGCATAAAAAATCATTAAGTCCCCAACCACCTTGTAAGAAGCATTAAAATTAGGATACACATACAGTTTATTAGTACTGTTTTCATTATCTAAACTATAGAATACTTTAGCACCAATATTCAAGGTCCAATCCTCCTTTTGCATTACAAAACTAGGAGCTATACCCAAATTTGTATACCCATATTTTAAAGGTTCTGTATTAGTCTTTAAATAATTATTTTCGAAACTTCCTCCTACGTAATCAACGGTTATGTCTGTTTTAATCGACTCATCCATAACATCAAATTGTAAGGAAGGCTTGATATAGAATCTGTTTTCAGCAGAACCTAAAGCATCTGTAAAGCGATTAAACTTCATACTTGCTTCATTCAAAAAACCTTCATTAAAATCAATTTTACCGCCAAAAGAAATGGTGTTGTAAGTATGCTGTGGGTCAATTGCAAAAATCAAATCAGATCTATCAGCCGGGTTTAAAGAAGCACCAAAATTTTCTGGTAATCCGTACCAGTTATAGATTTGGTTTTTATACCCTAAATCTAGATTCCAAGACATATCATTATAATTAGCCCCATACGTCAAATTGATAGAGGAGTCATAAAACCGATCGTCTAACTCTACACCAGTTATTCCGCCTTGTGAAGACAGATGACGAAACATTCCGCCTACATAATCATTGTTACCTAGTTCTTGGTTAACAAACAATTCAGCGTTTAATGTTCTGTAATTTCCAAACCCAAGCGTAGCATAATTATTATACATATGCTCTTGTTTTGTTTTGTCTACCGCTTCTGCTTTTCCTTTTGAAGGTGTAAAAGTAGAAGCTACAGGAAAAGAGAAAATAGAATATTTAATAGTTTCTTTTTTAGCATTCCCCTCATCATCAAGAACAGGAGTCTCCGGCACCTTGAAAGCATCCGAAATGGCAGGTGTATATGGTTTTACCACGTTTACAACCTCAGAGCCTATGTTTTCTTCTTTCTTTTGAGCAAAAGAAACCTGAAGTACCATTAGTAAAACGGCAATGCTAATTTTATTTTGGAAATTGAATTTCATATTTTATTATTTTTTTAGAGTTAAGAAGAAAAGTTCTTGTCTTAATCTCCTGTTATTCTCTTTTCTTATTATTTTTTCTAACTAGTTTTTTGTCGCTATTCTATTTCCCATTCTCCTTTTGCAATGAGTTGCGTTTTACCGCCTATTTTAATATCGAAATGTCCATCAGATAATTTTCCTTCGAAAAAAATTTGTGAAGGCCTATTAATAAATTCTCCTTGATTATTAATTATATCAATCACAGGAGCATGATATTTTAAAAGAAACGCTTGCAAACAGCTGCTTGCACTCCCCGTAGCGGCATCTTCTATCAACTGATTTTTTTCGATGCACAACATTCTACTACTCAACGTTGCGTCTTCAAGGCAAAAAAAGTACAATGCCTGATGCGCTGTTTTACAATGACCCTCTAGCCACTTCTCCGCTTTGCTTTTATCCAGTTCAATTTTTTCAAGTGTCTTTTTATCTTTAACAGCCACCATTATAAAAGCACTACCGGTAGTGACTTCTTGAATATCAAATCGACTATCAAAATCACTCAATTCTAAGTTACTGAAAGACAGAAAATCATCTTTTGAAAAAACATCAAAAAATTCTGGTTGCGCTGCCTGTAACCAAACTAAACCTTCTGATTGGTAAACCGGAATTTGACCAATAGGAACCGTTACCGTACAACTTTGAGGATTAGTATTAAAAATTTTATTCATCAATACCCATGACGTCCCTATAATAGGATGTCCCGCAAACTGCATTTCCTTTGCTGGAGTGAATATTCTAATTTGCGCAGTTGCTTCATCAGGATTCATTTTAGTAACAAAAGTACTTTCGGCAAAATTAATTTCAGCAGCTATTTTCTGCATCTGATCCTCCGCTATATTCTCCGCATTTAAAAAAACTGCCAATTGATTCCCAGCATACTTGCTATCTGAAAAAACATCAACGATGTAAAAAGGAATGTTCATTTTTATGAATTATTTTAAAAATTTATAATAGGCAATCAACAATGATTTCCCTTACTTCATTTTTATTTTACAATCGATGAGTTTGTTTTAGACTCTTCTGTTTTAATAGCATCCAATTCTCTTTTCGCTTCGGAGATTACATCTGGAAAATCAGTGAAATTTTCAATTACATTATCTAAAATATAAGTCGCTTGAAAACTATCTTTCAATCCGTAGAAATTCTTGGCCATTAGAACCAAACCTTTGGCTCCAAAATACCTATAACCCGAATAGTTTTTAGCCAATTTCTGAACCGCTGTATTTGAAACCTCAAACTTTCCGTCTTTATTTTTAAAATAAGCATCATAATACAACGCTTCTGCCGCTAATTCTCCTTTGGCAATCGTAAGCAATTTAGCATATCCTGCTCTCGCTTTTGTTTCGTCCCCAGTTTGCATTGCTGAACGAGCAATTATAATTTGCGCATCACTTCTTACATTATCATCCGTTTTAGGATTATTCAAAACTTTATCAGCATAAATAACTGAGTTTGAATAGTCTTTTTTCTCATAATAACATTTCATCAAATTAGATTGTGCAAACACTTTATTTTGAGGAAAATCAGCTTCATTCTCTAGACGAAGCAATACAGGAATCGCTTTTGCATTATCATTGTTTTTCAATAAAACTTGAGACAAACGAGCTAAAGATTGTTCCGTAAATTCATTTCTAGGCTGTCCTATCACATATTCATAGTTAGGAATAGATTTACTTTCCAAGCCTTCAGCGAAGTACGCCTGAGCCAGGTAGAAATTAGCCTGTAAAGAATGAATTCCTCTTGGAAAACTGGAAGTGTAAGCCATAAATCCAGAAATAGCCTGCTTATTATTGTTCTGTTCAAATTGTTTTAATGCCGATTCATAAGTGTCATTATCTAAATCCGCATCAGTAACGGCAACAAAATCTAGAGTTCTTACCCAAGTTGCATATTCAGCTACTCTTCCACCGTCAACATAAATCAATCGTGCCGTTGAAACCGCCTCAAGTGCCTCAGGAGTTTTAGGAAAATCAGATGCTACTTTTTTAAATTTCGTTAAAGCATCCGCATTTCTATCAGAGTTATAATAAATTAATCCTTGACGCAAAATTGATTTTGCAGTATAAGATCCGTTCTTAAATTCAGAAATTAAACGATCAAATGTTTTCAAAGCCAAATCTTGTTTTCCGCTTGCTACATAGGTGTTTGCCAATTCGTACATGGCATCGTCACGGTAATTGGATTTTGGATACAATTGTAAAAAGGAATTCAACTCCTCGATTTTTTTATCATTTTTAGCAACAAAACCATAGCAAATTGCTTTTTGATAATAGGCATAGTCGGCATCAACACCCTTCATATCGATTGCCTTATTGTACGCGTCCATTGCAGGCCAATATTTTGATGTTGCAAATTGACAATCTCCTAATCTCAGGTAAGAATCAGCCAATCGTACTTTATCGTCTTTTACTGTTTCAATTTGGTTTTGAAAGTAAGTCGCCGCCTGATCGTATTCTTTCAATTTGAAATACGTGTAGGCAATATTGTAATTGATGTTTTTATATTCTGGTGCAGAGGATGCACGAGACGATCCTGAAAATTGTCTAAAGCTCAATAATGCATTTTTATAATCATCCAAAACATACTCCGTTTCTGCTTTCCAGAAAGTAGCTCTTGCTGTCATGGCTGCATCAATTTGCCCATCGATAGATTTCTTAAACATTTTTAATGCTTCTGCATAGTCTCTGTCAGCATATAATTCTAATCCTCTGTAAAAAGTAACTTTTTGATAGGCCAACTTATTCTCTGGGCTTTTGTTTTTTTCCAATAAAACCAATGCTTCCTTATAATTTTTGGAAGAGATATACGAATCAATTAACAATTTCTCTACTACGGAACGGCTAGCGTTATTAGGATATTTTTTTGTAAAACCCAACAAAACCGCAGGTACACTTTGGTACGAATTCCCTATTTCATAACTTAATTTCGCATAGTTTAAACTCGCATCTTCTTGAATCGAAGCATCAAATGCCATTTCGGAGGCATTTTTAAAAGCATTCAAAGCTTCCTGCTTTTTATCTAACTTCAGGTAACTTTCCCCTAAATGATAGTAGGCATTTTGTGCCACAAAATCTTTTCCGTTTATGATCTTATTGAATTGTGAAATGGCGTTTTCAAAATCATTTTGCTTGTAATACGCATAACCCAATTGGTAATAATCAGTATTATTCCACCTTCCTTTTTTTCCTTTGTATGCTGCCAAGTAAGGAATCGACTCCTCGTATTTTTTTAGGTTAAAATAGCTCTCCCCAATAATTTTATTCAGCTCCGATTTTTCTATAGCATTCGATTTAGCCATCGCTTTTTCTCCCAGCTCAATTGCTTTTTGAAAATTACCCAGTTTAAAATTCATATCAGCTTGGTAATACGAAAGCTTTTCCTTGTATTTTTCTTCACCAGACACGGCATCAAAATACTTCGTTGCTTCTTTATAGTCATCCCCTTCATAAGCCATAAAACCTAAATAATACTTAGCTTGAGAACCGTACTCTTGAGAATTCACCACCTTATTAAAATAAGTAGTTGCTTCTTTTTTATTTTTCGAATTAAAGAAACTGTATCCTTTTTGGAAATTAAATTTATCTCTATCGCTAGCACTCAATTGACTTTCGTTTACCTTTTCGAACCATTGAAGCGCTTGAGGATAGTTTCCTTGATCAAAATAATAATGTGCCACTTCTATAAATGCTTGATTGCTCTTGGCACTTGTTGGATAATCTGAAACAAAACGCTCCATAAGCATGTCGGCATTGGCCTGATTCATTCGAATAGCACAAGTCGCGTCATAATAAGAACAATCTGATTTTAGTTCGTCATCATTCGTTTCCGATTTTACTTTTTCAAATATAATTTGGGCCGAAGCAAACTGACCATCATTAAACAACGAAAGTGCTTTATTAAAATCTTTTAAATCATGGGTGTATATTGTTGATTTTTGTGCCGAAACAGAAAAAGATGCAACAAAAACCAGTAAAAAGAGAAGCCAGGAAAGTTTACGCATTTTATTTTTTTTTTAATTATTCAAATGTATCATATTCTATGGTCTATAACGAATCACATTTCGGTTTTATTATGAACAAATTTTTTAACAATGGCAATTTAAGCTCTTAACGATACTTCTGCCTATTTCTGAAAATCACAAATCGTCGTACAATTGGATTCCTACGACTATCATTATCCGTTCAAGTATTTATATTCGTATCAATCCGTCTTAATACATGAAATTTATTTTGAATACCACCGTTATCTTATTACTTTTACCCAATAAACAAATGCTAATTATGTCTCAAGCTGTCCTGTCTTTAAAAAACGTAACCATTTATCAAGAAGATAAAGTGATTTTATCTAATATCAATTTGGAAGTAAACCATGGTGAATTCTTATACATCATTGGAAAAACAGGATCAGGAAAGAGTAGTTTGATGAAAACGCTTTATGCTGATTTACCATTGGTAGAAGGTGAAGCACATATTGTAGATTTTGATTTAGCAACCTTAAAAGAAAATGACATACCGTTTTTGAGAAGAAAAATAGGGATTGTGTTTCAAGATTTCAAATTACTGCCGGATCGTACGATTAAAGACAATATGCTATTTGTACTTAAGGCCACAGGATGGACCATTAAAGAGGATATGGACAGAAAAATTGACGAGGTATTGGATAAAGTTGGTATGAAAGATTATGCCAGCAAAATGCCACATCAAATCTCCGGTGGAGAACAACAGCGTGTTGCCATTGCCAGAGCATTGCTTAATGACCCCGAACTTATCCTTGCTGACGAGCCAACGGGAAATCTAGATCCGCAAACAAGCGCTGAAGTACTTGAAGTTTTGAGAAAAATCAACGGTAATGGAAAAACGATAATAATGGCTACTCATGATTATGCCTTGTTAATGAAATTCCCATCGAAAACATTGAAATGCGAAGACTCTAAAATATTTGAAGTGGTTCAAAGAACAGTGTAATGCTTTCTATCCTTATTCCAATATACAATTACAATGCGTATCCTTTAGTAAAAGAATTGCATTCCCAGTGTTTGGAAGCCAAGATTGATTTTGAGATACTTTGTCAGGATGATTTTTCCAATGAATATTTAAAGGAAAATCAAGAAATAAACACTTTAGAAAATTGTAGTTTTTCTAGCAATACTGCCAATTTAGGGCGAGGCATAAATATTAATAAAATAGCTCGTAAGGCAAAACAGGAGTGGCTCTTAATTTTAGATTGCGATACATTCCCCAAAGATTCAAAATTCATAGAAAGATATCTTGTTGAGATTCAAAAAAATGATCAACAAATTATTTTTGGAGGAATTATTTATGATCAAAAAAAGCCAGCAAGTAATCAATTATTACGTTGGGTTTATGGCAATGAAAGAGAAGCACTTTCGATACAGCTAAGAAATAAAAATCCAGATAATAGCGCTTTAACTTCAAACTTATTACTAAAAAAAGAGCTTTTTTCCGTTTAATACTTTTGATGAATCCATTGTAAAATATGGCTATGAAGATTTCTTTTTTTTTTATGGATTTAAAAGTAAAAAAAATAGCTGTATACCATAGTGACAACCCTACTTTTCATCTCAATTTAGAAACATCGGCAGTATTTTTGAATAAGACCCGAATTGCCTTAGAAAACTTAATTTTTATAGTTCGTTCAAAAAATCCACACCATATAGACAGTAAGATTGTTTCTGCTTATTTTTTCCTGAAAAAAATCAAATTCATTAGAGTCACAATTGGACTTTTCAATCTGGTCGAAAGCGCAATTACAAGAAATTTACTTTCTAAAAACCCATCAATTGTATTATTTGACTTCTATAAATTAGGCTACTTTTGTAAAACAATAGTCAAATAATCAGTTCATTTTGCCAAGCTTTCAAAAAGATTTTGCCATTGCTTCATTACAGATTCTACATCATAAGCGGCACCGCTTTCTGAGGCTACCTTACCCATCTGTTCTCTTAGTACTTTGCTTTCTATTAAAAGAATTAGCTTTTCAGCAAATAAACTAGCGTTACCATCTTCAATTAAAAATCCATTTTGGTTATCCGCAATACTACTTCTTGGCCCGCAGGGGCAATCATAGGCAACACAAGGCAAACCACATGACATAGCTTCGATTAGAACCATCGGCAACCCTTCAGTTCTTGAGGTCATCACACAAACAGAAGCGTTAAGATATTTTTGCTCAATGTCTTGCACAGGCTCATAAAAAAAAACACTTTCAGCTATTTTCACACTTTTGGCCAACTTCATTAGTGAATTATCCACATCTGATTTTCCATAAATTTCCAAAATCCAATCAGGGTGCTTCTTAGAAACTACTCTCCAGATGTACAAAAGTCTGTCCAAGCCTTTTTCATAGGAATGGCGGGCAACAGCAATTACTTTCTTGGATTGTAATAAAGCAATTTTATCGGTATGCAACCAATTGGGATTCGGAATAACAATTGCATCCTTCGTATTCCATTCTGCTTTACTTTCATTAGACAAAACTACAAAATGAACATATTTAGTAACTGTATGATTTTTAAAGCGATCTATAATTCTTTCAAAATACTTTAAATAAAACGATTCTTTTTTTTCGTTTTCTTGTACATTTTTTGAACCATGATATTCAAAAATCATTGGAATATGAGTTCTCATGATTAGTGTCAGAGCAAATGCTTTATAAACACTCTCAACGACAACTATTATTTCTGGATTAACAATTCTAACATTCTTTCTAACTTGTTTATTATACTGCCATAAAAAGAAAGCTCTACTCCCTTTTAGTTCCATATCGTAGAACTTAATTTTCTTATTGAACGAATAAAAGGGCAAAACATTTCCGCTGTTTTGTGTTAATATAGTGATATCATAACCTAATTTCTCAATGAGATAATTCGTTTTTATAGACAATACTCGCTCCAAACCTCCCTCCTTATTTATTTGGGGTGTGATATAAAGTATCCTTTTCATGTTATACCTATTATAATTTATAAATCGCCTACTACTTATTCTAGTATAATGCCGATAAGTTGTGCTGATTTTTCAGAATAGTTCAAAAAAAGTCCAACCGCTAACTACCAAGTTTTTTACACTACACTAAAAAAATAATCGGCAGTAGTGCTTTATCTATTTTGATAAACTCCAAAAATAGCATCACTCGTCTTACCTTCTTTAATAAATTCATCTTCTGCGATAAACAAAAATTCCAATAATTCTTTAGTTTCTCTATCTTCATTGACAAAATTATGTGCAATTCCTTTCAAGAGAATATGAAGAATATTCCACCCTAAATTAGTTTTCTCAAGCACTTTAAAATGCCCATCCAGACTTGAAACTATACTTTCAGAATCTGGAGCCTCAGAAGGATCTACGATTAGCATTCTTAACATCCCTGGACAATAAGCCTTCTTTTTCAATGACGTTTTATCATAAAGCAATTTGTACCTATTAGGTAATTGTTGCAGTAATTCGTTCGATTTTGCCAATTGTAATTTAGACCATTGCAAACGATTTGGACCTACATATTCAAAGACTACGACAATTCCTTTTTCTGTGAGTAATGGTTTAACTTTTTTTTCTTAAAGTTGAAGAAATAGCATCAAAATGATGCAGACTTGAATTAAATAATATCAAATCATAATTCCCTTCTGAGAATGCCATTTCTTTAAAATCGCCTTCTAAATAATTTATTTTTAGACTCTTTTCGCTTGCCTGTTTTTTTGCATTCAAAATGCTAACGCTTGAAATATCTACTGCATCTATTGAACTAAAACAATTATATTTTGCAAATTTTCGATCATGATATCCTTCGCCACAGCCTATCGATAACATTTTTAAATCACTCTTATCCTTCAAGTATTTATTAACCACATAATCCTCATATTCGATATTTTTATCTCCAGAAATCATACAATTCCATCTTTGTTGTATTTCTGGAATTATCCAAAAATCAGAAATTGAAACAAACGAATTCCATTTAGATGCCACACGTGAATTTGAAGATAATTTTAATTTCGTAAAAATTACGGCTATTCCTTTTTGTTTAATTTTATGATAGACATCAATAAAATCTCCTTTAGATATAAATGTTTTTAGCATACTCTCATTCATAAATTTTTAACATAATCCATAAATTCATCAAAATCTCTAATGTAATCTTCTTCTATAAATACATCCGAAGCAAGAACAAGACAAATAGCTCCTGAAGAAAAGTTCCCTAATTCTCTCCATATACCCGTTGGTAAATGCAATCCAATATTGGGTTTATTCAATAGAAACGTTTTCTTTTTATATCCATCGTTAAGAATAACTTCAAAGCTACCACTTAACGCGATCAATACCTCATCTTGGTTGATATGTGAATGTCCTCCTCTAAAGGCAGTACTTGGTACATCAAAAAGATAATAGACCCGCTTGAATTCAAATGGCAAAACATCATTTTGAATAAAACCCAAATTTCCGCGTACATCTTCTACGACCGGAATTTTTAATAATTGTATTTTTTCTAGTGCCCCCATTTATTTAATCAAGATTAATTTTCATCAAATCTAACCATTGTTGACCAATTCCCTCTAATAGAAATGGTTTAATACTTGTCGCAGCATTTTGCTTACAGTATTGATATAAAACGGCATTTGTTATCATTTCGTTCATGGCTTCCGTCAATTTTTGCCAGTTTTGATCCTCTACTAATATTCCATTTTCTCTATCAATAACAATTACACCCGGCCCGCAAGAACAATCGAAAGCGATAACTGGTGTTTCGCACGCTAATGCCTCAACAAGGACATTGCCGAACCCTTCATTTTTGCTACACAACGTTAAAAACCGAGCTCTTTTCAGGTACTTAAAAGGATTTTCTTGATAGCCTAAAAAATGAACAAAATCTGTCACCTTATTCTCTTTTGCTACTTTTTCCAATGGAGTTTTATTTCCATCACCCAATATTAGTAAATGAATTTTTTTCTCTGCTAGAACTGAATTAGCATAACTCACAATGAGTTGATCAAACTGTTTAATAGGATTTTCGAACTGTCCAATGGCAATAATATAGTCAAAGGGGATCGTTAGCTTCTCATCTCTTCTTTTATTGACTTCCTCTATATTAATAGGATTTGCAATCGCAACTACATTACTTAATTGATGGGTATTTACGATGAGTTCCTCCATCTGCTTTACTAAGGCCACATTAGCATAACAGTGATTGTACATTAATCTTGCCAGCCAGGAATTACGCGGCATATAATGATCTATCAAAAAACTATGAACCGTAAATATAGTTTTGCTGTTGTAAATCAGTCGGGAAATTATTAGTTCTTGGATGACTTTAGTTCTAAAACGGAAATCGATGATAAAATCAAAATCGTGAGCACGTAAATAATTCCGTAATGCAATCAATCGCTTGAACTTATTACTAAATCCATTGCCTTCGTTTTTCAACAAACCTAGATTCACCAGCTTGCCTGCATAGGGGAAAGAAACTTCATTAATGACAATGATGTTATGAACTTCAATGCCTTTACTTTCGAAAAAAACAGATAAATTAGCCATCACTTTATCACTCCCGCCAGCGCTGAGACGATAGCCAATTAAAACAACTTTATATTTTTTAGTAGGCAATTTCATTATTGATTTCTTATTTTCGTCTCAAATATATAACTCTTTGAAAAAGATATGCAAGATAAACCATTAATTACCATTATTTGCTTGTGTTACAATCAAGGTGAGTATGTCGTGGAAAGTCTGCGATCTGTCCTTAATCAAGATTACCAATCGATTGAACTTATTATTGTTGACGATTGTAGTACTGATAATTCTAAAACAGTAATAAAAAAGTGGCTCCTTGATTATCCCGAAATCCAATTTATTGTAAACAAAACCAATTTAGGAAATACCAAATCATTTAACAAAGCCTTAAAGTTAGCCAAAGGAGACTATATCATTGACTTGGCTGCGGATGATTTTTTACTACACAATTGTGTCAGTTTACAATACAATGCCTTTGTAAATAGTTCTTTTAAAAACCTGGGGCTGGTCTATGGCAATGCGGCACTAATCAAGGAGAACGGTGACTTTGAGTCTTGTTATTTTGGCGTTGACAATCATAAAAAGATAATTGAAAAAAGAGCAACTGGAGATATCTATTTGTCAGTATTAGCAGGCGGCAATAGTATTTGTTCTGTCTCTGCCATGGTAAAAAAAACTGTTTTTGACGAACTTAAAGGCTATGATGAAAATCTAGCTTATGAAGATCTGGATTTTTGGATCCGCGCTTCTCGAATTTATGAATTTGACTTTATTGACGAAATTCTGATTCACAAAAGAGTAGTATCCAATTCGTTGGGAACTGATTTTTTCAAAAAAAATAATAAAATTAACACTTCTACTTTTATACTATTAAAAAAAGCGATTCGCTTAAATCAAACTAAAGAAGAAAACAAAGCCATATTAAAACGAATTCATTTTGAAATGATTTTAGCTTTCCACACATCAAATTTCAGGTTATTACTAAAATATGTAATTCTAGAAATAAAAATAAAAAGCGCACTATACTTTAAGTAAAATCATCAACACAACTGATACTACTGAAAAATACATCAAAATAGGTGTAGAAAAAGGAACAACATCATTTGAAAAGACTTGTAGGTGGTTTAAAAATTAATTTGATTTTTTTTTAATATTTCATCCAAACTTTCAATAAACAAAACACCAATACCAACAAATCAATAAACTTCTCAAAAACTGCTGAAACAAAAACTAGGCATACGGGCTTTGATAAAAAATTTGTAATTCACGCCAAATTTTGGCGGTGCTAAATAAACCTAACTTCTGCTTATTTAAAAGAACCGTTTTTTTTTAATTTGTATTTTAGACTGCAACAATAAAGCCTCTTATTA
>NZ_AJXL01000110.1 GCF_000264055.1 Flavobacterium sp. ACAM 123
ATGTGAGTCCGTTGGTATACAAACCACATTAAAATGCAGACTTCATCTTTCCCTTTATTTCTTCTAGACATAAATTATTGATACTTCCTTCATGAGTGTGTTTGGTCTCTTTAGGAGATTCAAAGGTCCCGTTTTCCAGTTGTTCGGCTACAGCTTTGTATGCGTCTCTAAAAGGCATTCCAGCTACTACCATTTCGTTTAGTGAATCTACGGTAAACAAGTAATCGTATTTTTTATCCGCTAGGATATTGTCCTTTACTTTGATATCTTTTATCGAAAAAATAGCAATGTCTAGACAAGCTTTCAGGTTTTGAATTGCCGGAAATAATCCCTCTTTTAACAATTGTAAGTCCCTGTGGTAACCACTTGGGAGATTATTAGTAATTAACGTGATTTCGTATGGCAATGCTTGAATCTTGTTGCATTTTCCGCGAATCAATTCGAAAACATCTGGGTTTTTCTTGTGAGGCATAATGCTAGAACCTGTAGTCAGATGCGCCGGTAATGTTATGAAATCAAAATTCTGACTCATATACAAACAGACATCCATAGAAAATTTAGATAGGGTAGCAGCTACGCTACTCATAGCAAAAGCTACAATTTTCTCTGATTTGCCTCGGCTCATTTGGGCAGCAACCGAATTGTATTTTAAGGTTTTGAAACCCAATTCTTTTGTAGTAAACGTTCTGTCTATTGGGAAAGAACTTCCGTAACCCGCAGCAGAACCCAGCGGATTTTGATCTATAATTTTCAATGCTGCATTCAGCATCGTAATATCGTCAATTAAGCTCTCGGCATAAGCAGAAAACCACATTCCGAAGGAGGATGGCATCGCGATTTGCAAATGGGTATAGCCTGGCAACAATACGTTTTGATGTTTTTCTGCTGATTCCATCATCAAGTCAAACAAGGTTCGTACCTGCTCTTTTAAATCTGTAATAACATCCTTCAAATACAAATGCACATCGACGAGGACTTGGTCATTACGGGAACGGGCCGTATGAATTTTTTTACCGGCATCCCCCAGTTTTTCGGTAAGTAGATATTCGATTTTCGAATGTACGTCTTCAAAACTATCTTCAATTATAAAATTCCCTTTTTCGACGTCAATAATAATTTCTTCTAGAGCAGCCACTAATGATTCGGTTTCAGCGTTTGTTAGTAAACCAATTTGGCCTAGCATTTTTGCATGCGCAATGGAGCCCACAGCATCATATTTGGCTAGAACTAAATCAAGGTCTCTGTCGTTTCCAACAGTGAACTGTTCGATTTGTTTATCAGTAGGTATTCCTTTTTCCCAAAGTTTCATAGTTGTGTGTTTTGTTTCGCAAAGTTTATCAGAGGTGGCTCAGAGACTCGCAAAGTTTAATTTTTTAATATTTCTTTCGCAAACTTTCTCAGAGTTTCGCAAACTTTTTATTTATTATTCTTTTAGTTACCACCAAGCGATAGCCCTGATAGCAGTGAAAATCCTTGTATTTTTTTTCATTAAAAAATAAAAGATTGTAACGGATAGCGGGAAATTGCTCCAAATTATTTTACTGTTTTAAAAAATCACTTATTATCTTTATGTACAATTCAATTCCTACTTCGATTTCGTTTACATATATAAATTCATCTGCGGAGTGCGAACGCAGTGTATCGCCAGGCCCCAATTTTAATGATTTACAACTCAAAACCGACTGATCTGAAAGGGTGGGAGAACCGTAGCTCGTTCTACCCAATGCAATTCCGGCTTGTACTAATCCATGCGCTATTGGGATAGAGGATGCGTTTAAATGCATGGAACGTGGAGTGACTTCGGCGTTTACCTGTACTTTTACTGCTTCTAAAATTTCAGAATTTGAATAACAGTCATTGACGCGAATATCTACAACCAAATCACATTCAGACGGTACGACATTGTGCTGTTTGCCGGCATTGATTTGGGTAACAGTCATTTTTACGGGACCTAGTTGCTCTGATATTTTATCGAAAGTGTAGTTTTTAAACCAATCCATCACAGGAATTGTCTTGTATATCGCATTATCTTCGTTTTGATGTGCGGCATGACTTGGAGTTCCTTTTACCTTCACGTCAAGGACTAATAGTCCTTTTTCGGCTATCGCTAATTGCATTAAAGTCGGTTCGCCTACGATGGCACAATCTAATTTTGGTAAATGTTTCAAGACACTATTCAATCCATTTTTACCACTGTTTTCTTCTTCGGCAGAGGCAACGATTACGATATTATAAGGTAAAGTTTCATTAGCATAAAAATGAACAAAAGTAGCCAACAAGGAAACCAAGCAACCTCCGGCATCATTACTTCCTAATCCGAACAACTTCCCGTCTCTCACAATTGCTTTAAACGGATCGTTAGTGTAGGCTTGATTGGGTCTGACAGTATCGTGGTGGGAATTTAAAAGCAAAGTAGGTTTAGAGTCATCAAAGCACTTATTGAATGCCCAAATGTTATTGTTTTCTCTCTTGAAAGGAATTTCGTTTTGATTAAACCAATTTTCGATTAAAAGCGCTGTTTTATCCTCTTCGCTTGAAAAGGAAGGGGTTTCAATCAGGGATTTTAATAGCGCAATGGCCCCTTGTGTTTGGGTTTGATTGTTTTTCATTTTATTTTTTACAAAATTATAACGGTTATTTTAAACTAGTAAAGAATTAAGAAAATTAAGTTTTTCAATTGTTAATTGAACCTTAATTCCTTAATGGTTCAATTTTTTAAAGTTGAATAGTGGTGTAAATTGAATTTTCATTCCTGAGCATGCTGTGATGACCAATTCGTATTTTTTGAACGCCTTTGGATAAGCTATTGAAACAGTTATCTAATTTTGGAATCATACCAGAATGGATTGCTTTTTCTTCTTTAAATTTCGAATATAAGTCGGCATTAATAGTTGCAATTACAGAAGTATCATCTTCAGAATCTCTTAAGACACCTGGTTTTTCAAAGCAATAATTCAAAGTTACGTCAAAAAAAGCTGATAAAGCGATAGCTAATTCACTGGCAATGGTGTCGGCATTTGTGTTTAATAGTTGGCCGTTTTTATCATGGGTGATGGCGCAAAAAATCGGAACGATTCCGTTAGAAAGCAAAGTCTCTAATAGGGGAGTATTTACTGATTTTACATCGCCCACAAATCCATAATCGATGGTGGGATGGTTCCTTATTTCGGACTGAATTAAATTCCCATCCGCCCCAGAAAATCCCATAGCATTTGTTTTATGACCTTGTAATTGAGCTACAATATTTTTATTAATTTGCCCAGCATAAATCATTACCGCCACATCAAGCATAGGCGCATCGGTTATACGACGTCCGTCAATCATTTCAGGAACTAAACCAATACTTTGAGCCATTTTTGTAGCTGATTTTCCTCCACCATGAACGAGTACTTTGTAGCCTTCAATACTGGCGAAATCAGTTAGAAACTGCTGTAGCTCTTTCGAATCGTCAATTATGTTTCCCCCAATTTTTATTATACTCACAGCAGTCCTCTCCACAGGAGAGTGAGACAGGACTGCAATATTGGCGTTTTCTGATTGGATTATCATGTTGGCGCTTTATTTTTTTGTTGATTTGCTCTTAGAAGCCCCTCCTTCGAGTGGGTTGGGGAGGAGCTTTAATATTTTTTGCAATACTAATTGCGCTGCATAAGTCCTGTTATTTGCCTGTTGGATTACTAATGAGTTCGCACCATCAATCACCTCGTCTGCAACAACCACGTTACGCCTTACAGGCAGGCAGTGCATGAACTTAGCGTTGTTAGTCAGTTTCATTTTATCTGCTGTCACAGTCCAATTTGGGTCGTCATTAGTGATTTTCCCGTAGTCTTTGTAACTGCTCCAGTTTTTGGTATAAATAAAATCAGCATTTTCAAAAGCTTTCTTCTGATCGTATTCAATCTTGGAATCTTTAGTGATTTCTGGATTGAGTTCATAGCCTTCAGGGTGGGTAATTACAAAATCAGCGTCTTGTAATTGCATCATTTCCACAAAGGAATTAGCTACGGCTTGAGGCAAGGCTTTTGGGTGTGGTGCCCACGATAAAACGACCTTTGGTTTGTGTTGTGTTTTAAACTCTTCCATGGTAATTGCATCAGCAAGGGACTGCAAAGGATGTCCAGTTGCTCCTTCCATGTTCACAATAGGAACGGTAGCATATTTTAGAAACCCCGCCATTACGGTTTCGGCATTGTCTTTTTCCTTGTCTATTAATCCAGCAAAAGCTCTAATAGCGATAATATCACAATATTGAGACACGACTTGCGCAGCTTCTTTTATGTGTTCTGAAGCGCCCTGGTTCATGATAGCACCATCTTCGAATTCTAGGGTCCAACCTTCATTGGTAAAATTCATCACCATAACGTTCATGCCTAGGTTCAAAGCTGCTTTTTGCGTGCTCAAACGGGTTCTCAAACTTGGATTAAAAAACAGCATTCCTAGTGTTTTGTTTTTTCCCAGCTTTTTATTTTTAAGCGGATTGCTTTTAATTTTAATGGCCGCTTTTACCCATTTGGATAGGGAGTCGATCTCTTTTATTGAAGTGTAGTTCATTGTTATATTCTCTAATCGGTTATTTGTTTAATCGATTAACCGAATTAACGATTAACCAAATACGCAGTTTTATATTATTTTAGTAAAAGGTATTTTGCTTTCTAAGGCGTTCAAAATAAAATTATCGTTTAAACCATTTACAACCCAAGTCTCTATATTGGCTGCTTTAGCAATTGCTGCGGCTTCAATTTTAGATTGCATTCCGCCTGTGCCTTGTGAGGATTTAAAGTTGCCTATTTCTTTTTCAAGTAATTGAAGGTCTTTAACTACTGTAATGGTTTCAGGGATTTTATCATGTATAGACGATTTAGTATAAATTCCGTTTGTATTGGTTGCAATGATTAATATATCAACTTTTAATAAAACTGCCGCTAATGCCGCTAATTTATCGTTGTCTCCAAATTGAATCTCATCTGTGGCCACGGTGTCATTTTCATTGATAATGGGAATGTAATTGTTCTCCACTAAGACATTAATTGTATTGACAATATTGACTTTCGATTGCTCTTTCTCAAAATCAGAGTAGGATAATAAGCATTGCGAAGTCAATAAGCCTAAATCGCTGAAGTTTTCATGAAAAATCCGCATTAAATGAGGTTGACCTATAGAGGCCAACGCTTGTTTAACTACTATTTCTTTCCCTTTACTTTCCAGTTTTACAAACTGTTTTGCTGCAGCAATAGCGCCCGAACTAACAATTATAAATTCGTATTCGTCATTCAAAGCGGCTATTTGCATTCCAATATCTTCTATCTTTCCCCTAGAAATATGATTGGTTTCTTTGGTTAAGGTATTGGTGCCTATTTTTAGTAATATTCTCTTTTTAGCCATTGTTTTGAACCGCAAATGGTTTTTTATGTGTTTACTTTTAACCGGAAAAGGCGCAAAGGATTTTTTTCTTACTTTATTTTTTTAACCACGAAGGGCAAAAAGTTTTTCCCCCTCTTTTATCTATAAAAATGCAAAGTTCGCAAAGCTGTGTGTTAGTATTTTCTAGCTTATTTCCAATTACTATTTTTTCAAACTGAACACTAAATACTGAACACTGCAAACTACCTAACCTGTCCCTCACCGTAAATATACCATTTATTGGTAACTAGATGTTGTAAACCAATTGGGCCTCTCTGATGCAACTTGTCTGTACTGATAGCTAGTTCGCCACCAAGACCAAATTGTCCTCCATCAGTAAATCGTGTTGATGCATTATGATAAACGGCTGCTGTATCCACGTTTTCCATGAATTCCTGTGCAACTGCATCATTTTTAGTCATGATTGAAGCCGAATGGCCGCCGCAATATTTGTTTATTTTTTGAATTGCTTCTTGATCAGAATTGGTTGTTCCAATGACAATTTTATAATCTAAGAACTCTTCATACCAAATCAAATCCGATTCAATTTCGGGAACATGAGTCGCTTTTGAAATACTTTCGTCTCCTAAAACTACAACGTTTTTTCCTTTCAACGCAGTCACTACTTTTTGGGCGAAAGCCTGCCAGTTCTCAAGATTACTATCAATCAGAACTTTATCCAGGGCATTGCAAACCGAAAGATTTGACGTCTTCCCATTGATAATAATAGCTAAAGCTTGCTCTAAATCAGCTTCTTTGTTAACGTAGACAAAATTATTTCCTCTACCACTTACAATCACTGGGCAAGTAGCGTGTTTCTTGACAAAATTAATCAGGTTTTCTCCACCACGAGGAACAATTAAATCTACTTTTTGCGTTGGTTTTTCTAAAAAAGTCTGTGTTTCGCTTCGGTCATAATTTAGATATTCAACCCAAGAGATAGTAACTTCATTATCGGTTAAGGCTCGATGCCAGAGGCTCACAATCTTCAAATTAGAAAATAAGGACTCTTTTCCTCCCTTCAGTAAAATTTTGTTTCCTGATTTGAAAGCAATTCCGCCTGCTTCAACGGTTACGTCTGGTCTCGATTCATAAATGATTAAAATAGTACCGAAAGCGGCTGTTTTATTACTGATTTTCATTCCGTTATCGTGAGTAAAATCAAAACGAACTTGCCCTACAGGATCTTCCTGACTGGCTAGTTGCTGTAAAGAAAGAATCATTCCGTCAATTTTTGCGTCATCAACGAGCAACCGTTTCTCCATAGCTAAATCACCACCGGAATAGTTGGCTAGATCTTGCTGATTTGTAGTTTTAATAACAACTCTTTCCTGTTCGAGAAGCGCGGCCATTCGACTTAAAACGGCATTTCTTTTATCTATGGATAATACTGTTTTCATTTGTTTATTTTTTATTTGGGCGTGACCCTCAAGTTTACTTCGTCGTTCCTCCTCGCCACTGAGGGTCGGGCTATACGTTCCCGCTTTTTACTAATGAGCTAAAAAGCTAATTAGCAAAAGAGCTTCACTACTATCCCTCCCGCAATCGTACTATTACTTCAATTCTGCTAATGATTCTTGTAAGGCAACGATGAAAGTATCAATCGCAGCAGTCGTAATTGTTAAGGGAGGGAGAATTCGCAATAGATTTTTATTACTAGATCCACCTGTAAAAATATGTTTCTCAATAATCATCTTCTTTCTTAAATCACTTACGTCAAAGTCAAACTCAACGCCTAACATCAATCCTCTTCCCTTTACCTTAATGATTTCAGGAATTACTTTTATGGCTTTCATGAAATAGACTTCGACATTTCTAGCGTTTTCCATCAAATTCTGACTTTCTATAATGTCTAAAACAGCGATGCTTGCTGCGCAAGCCAAATGGCTTCCACCAAAAGTAGTTCCTAGCAAACCGTAACTTGCTTTAAAATGAGGAGCAATTAAAATACCGCCTATTGGAAAACCGTTACCCATTCCTTTTGCCATACAAATTATATCAGGTTTAATGTCATGGTATTGATGCGCAAAAAACTTTCCGCTTCGTCCAAAGCCAGATTGTACTTCATCCAAAATTAAAACAACATCATATGCCTTGCACACTTTTTCCAAAGCTTGAAAAAATGCTGTAGTTCCTTGGTCTAAACCACCAACGCCCTGAATAGGTTCGATGATAACACAAGCAACATCTCCTTTCTTTAATTCAGCTTCCACTAAGTCAACCTTGTTCAATGGTAAGAATGTAACTATTTGTTGCGCATTGATAGGGGCTACTATTTTTCTATTATCGGTAGTTGCCACAGCTGCAGACGTACGTCCATGAAAAGCATTGTGAAAGGAGATCACTCTTGATTTATTCGTGTGAAAAGACGCCATTTTCAACGCATTTTCATTAGCCTCAGCCCCAGAGCTGCATAGAAATAAGCCATAATCCGTATAACCCGAAAGTTTTCCTAGTTTATCTGCCAGTTCTAATTGCAAAGGATTCTGAATCGCATTCGAGTAAAAACTCAAATTATCTAATTGTGCCTTTATTTTGGCTACATAATCGGGTTGGGTGTGACCAATAGAAATCACTCCGTGACCAGAGTATAAATCTAAATATTCAATTCCGTTGTCATCTGTAATAATACAATCTAATGCTTTTACAGGGGTAATAGGGTACAATGGGTAAACGTCAAATAAGTTCATTTTTTTATTTTTATTTAATTGTTTAATCGGACATTTGATTAATCGATTAGACAGTTAACCGATCAATCAAACAAACGTTCCTAGAATCCACAAGGCTTCAACTTTAATCCTGTAGACTCCTCTAATCCAAACATCAAATTCATATTTTGCACCGCTTGACCTGAAGCGCCTTTTACTAAATTATCAATTATCGATGTTATTAATATTCGGTTTCCTTTTTTCATGATACTAATAATACATTTATTCGTTTGCACTACTTGTTTCATGTTGATGTTGGTAGTGGTAACCGTTACAAAAGGCTGGTCTTTATAAAAAGCTTTATATTTTGCTACCAAGTCTTCCAAACTTTCTTCAACAGTGGTATACAAAGTTGCAAAAATTCCTCGTGCAAAATCTCCTCTGTTCGGTACAAAAATCAGTTCGTTTGTATAATCAGCTTGTAACTGATTCACACTTTGGTTTATCTCTCCTAAATGCTGATGATCGAATGCTTTGTAGTGTGACATATTATTTGATCTCCAACTAAAATGCGCCGTTTCTGATGGGCTAACTCCTGCGCCAGTACTTCCCGTTGTAGCATTGATATGTACATCGGTGTTTAATAATCCATCTGCCGCAAGCGGCAATAAAGCCAATTGTATAGCGGTAGCGAAACAGCCAGGATTTGCAATATATTTGGCATTTCTAATATGGGCTTTATTGAGTTCTGGCAAACCGTAAACAAAAGATTGTCCGTTAAACTCTTTGTCTTTATTTAATCTGAAATCATTCCCTAAATCGATAATTTTAGTATGGCTTGCAAATTGATTTTGTTCTAAAAAGAGAATTGATTTACCATGACCCAAGCATAAGAAGACCACATTTACATTCGGGTTTACAGTGTCAGTAAAATCCATTTCAATATCGCCCATCAAGTCATGATGCGCCACTGATAGCGGTTTACCAGCATTGGTAGTGCTATAAACAAAATCAAGAGTTGCGTTAGGGTGAAACATCAAAATTCTGATTAATTCCCCTGCTGTATATCCTGAACCTCCTATTATTCCAACATTAATCATAGTTTTTTATTTTTGAGAATGTGATCGAATTAATCCTTTGAGAGTAATTCGTTTTTTTAACCACATAGAAACATAGCTTTTGATTCTTTTGATGAGATGTTTTGCTGTTATGAGTAAAACATAGCTCTGTGTACAAAGAATTGCTTACAATACTTTTATATGGTTAATTTATTAACTACTCGTACGTTTCATTATTTACTGATGAAAATATGTTTTGTGCATTTCCCAGTATCTTGATAAATCCTTTCGCATCATCAGAGGTCCAAGCGTTGTTCATTTCGCCATACTGACCAAATTCGTTGTTCATCAAGTCATTCTCCGATTCAATTCCATCAAGCGTAAAGTGATATGGTTTTAATGATACTGTTACCGTTCCATTCACTGTTTTTTGAGTGTCTTCCAGGAAAGTCTCGATGTTTCTCATCACAGGATCAAGAAACTGACCTTCATGAAACAACATACCGTACCAGTTTCCCAGTTGTTCCTTCCAGTATTGTTGCCATTTGCCAAGCGTATGTTTCTCCAACAAATGATGCGCTTTAATAATGATTAGGGGAGCGGCAGCTTCAAAACCAACTCTTCCTTTAATTCCAATGATAGTGTCACCTACATGTGTATCTCTACCAATAGCAAATGCATTTGCTAATTTTTCCAGAATGACAATATTATCAACAGGTGATTTTTTTATGTTGTTAATCTTTACCAATTCTCCTTTTTCAAAGGTTAATGTTACTTTTTCTTCTCCTTCTTTTTGTAATTGAGAAGGGTAAGCTTCGCTAGGAAGTGGTTGATTTGACGTTAAGGTTTCTTTTCCTCCAACGCTTGTTCCCCAAAGTCCTTTATTAATCGAATATTGGGCTTTTTCCCAAGAATACTGTACTCCATTTTTTGATAAATAATCCACTTCTTCCTGTCTTGATAGTTTTAAGTCTCTGATAGGAGTAATGATTTCAATTTCAGGTGCGATAGCTTGGAAAATTAAATCAAAACGAATTTGGTCATTTCCTGCTCCTGTACTTCCGTGAGCAATAGCTGTTGCACCAACGGATTTAGCGTATTTAATTGCCTCGATGGCCTGAAAAACACGTTCGGCACTTACGGATAAGGGATAGGTGTTATTTTTTAAAACATTACCAAAAATTAAGTACTTAACTGCTTTGTCGTAATATCGGTCTACAATAGTAAGGTTAGCGTGTTTTGCACTTCCTAGTTCGTAAGCTCGTTCTTCAATAGCTTTTAATTCTTCTTCATCAAAACCTCCTGTATTGATCAATACGGTGTGAACTTCATATCCTTTTTCGTTCTTTAAATACTTAAGGCAATATGAGGTGTCTAAACCTCCGCTATATGCTAATACAACTTTTTTCATTTCGTTTTTATTTATTTTCTTTTTTCCTAACTACCTCTCCTTCGGAAGGTGATTTTATGTGGTTAAAAAGTATTATTAATTATTTTATGCTTCTCATTATTTTCCTCTTTTGGCTCCCTCCCTTTCGGGAGGGCTGGGTAGGGGATTAGTCTTCTAAGAAAAGGGCTTGTTTAATTTTTTTTAATCGGTTCCAGATCCGGACATTAAACGGATGTTTTGGGGGTGTTTTAGCTTTCTCTTTGGCATCATATAGCATTCCTGTACACAAACACATTTTATTTTCTTTGCTTTTTAGAATCTCGTAATTGGTGCAGGTTTGACATCCCTTCCAAAAACTTGGATCGGTAGTCAGTTCAGAAAAGGGAACCGGTTTATAGCCTAATTCTGAATTAATTTTCATCACCGCTAACCCCGTTGTAATTCCGAATACTTTAGCATTTGGATATTTTTTTTAAGGAGTAGTCAAAAAACCTTCGATTTTATTTTTTTGGCTAATCCTAAATTTCTGTAATCGGGATGCACAATTAAACCTGAATGCGCGACATAATTGCTGTCTTGCCAACTTTCGATATAACAAAAGCCTGCAAAATTTACCATTGTCTAAAGCAATAACAGCATCCTTATTTTCTATTTTTTTTAGGATATAGTCGGGAGTTCTTTTCGCAATTCCGGTTCCTCTCAATAAGGCAGATGATTCTATAGTGTCACATATAATTTGTGCGTACTTAAAATGCTCTTCTTGGGCTATCATAATAGAAATATTCATTACAAGATTTGAATTTTAGAGTTGAAAAATGATTTGTACGTTGCTGCTAAAACACATTCGTTACTGCTATGAACAAAACAACTAAAATACGAATTTATAGTGCAATAAATTGAAAAACAATAGATTACTAAAAACGGTCGGATTATTTTGGAAAACAATATTCCAATGGAAACTAAATGTGATTTCAAAATAGTAAAATAATAAATGAATAAAAATATTTACAAAACAACGTTGGAAACTATGCTAACAGCATCCGTACTTCGGGAGAAGTAGTAGGTTTGATTGTCCGTGAGATTGGACTTATATTTATAATTGTATTATTCATCGCTGTAAAAGTACACTAATTTTTATAACACAAGACTTATATTTCAATTTCTAACAAAATTTTGATGCTTTGTTGTATTTCAAAAAAAATCCTTGAGCAATTCAGCGCTCAAGGATTTTTGTAAAGGATTAATTTCTAAATGCATTTCTAATGATTATATTTTTAATTTTAGATTTTAAATCTTCAGCTGTGTCATAAACCATCTGCTCATTTGTTGGAAAAAGTATGCTTCTGTTATCAAAATAAGAATAGTAATTATCTTCTGAGGCACGCTTATCTTTTTTGTATTACTCTAAGCTATTAGGTGTGGTCGATCGTCCATTTGTAGTTCAGACCATACTACTTAAGTCCAATAGATCATTTTTAAACCGTGTCGTCTTGTTTCCCCAGTTTTTATCTCAATGTGTTCTGTTATTATATCGATAATCGCTGTCTATATTTTGGCACAATAGGAACATAATACTATGCTATGGGACTGTATGGACCATGCAATCTGGATTAATAGAATATAAGAAGTTTTGTATGCTTTTCACACTTCAGGAAATAAGAATAATGTTTTTGTTGAAAGGAGTACAAAGCCTTTTTGTATCACTATTTTAGGACCGTACATTATTCAAAAAAAAAATAACTACTACTAACGTAAAGTAAGTTAGTTTACGACGTTTTTAAGTTTTTTTTAGGTTAGGTTAAATTTAAA
>NZ_AJXL01000111.1 GCF_000264055.1 Flavobacterium sp. ACAM 123
AATCTATATCTAAATTTTCATTGAAAGCGGATGGCAATAATTTCGGGATAAATTTAATCAAAATCGGTAGCAGCAAACTACCACCAGGAAGCAGAAAGATAGTCAATGAAGGAACGGTTTTACAAATGTCCAGCAACTGTTTCTTTACTTTTTTCTTTTCTCTTTCATCTAAATCTCTCCTTGTGGAGATTGCCAAAAGTATCATTAAGTCTCTGCTTTGAATAATTTCTTTGACCAATCTATTTTTATTTCGTGTTATTAAGGTAATTACACTTTGAGTTGTCTGGTCATAAAAATGTTTAACAGGATTCGAGTAATTGAAATAAGGAATTTTACTTTTATACTTTGTGATAAATGTATCAGTGCTTTTTATGCTTTCTGTTACAAACGCATCAGAAACGGCAATCTGTTCTGCTAATTTGTGTAAAAAATAAGTCTCTTCATTTTCAATCTTTCCATCACTCCATAGTGTCATTCCCGCTATATCAATTATATAATATTTTTCTAGTTCAGACTCAAAATATTCCAGATTAAGTTCTTCCAAGTTTTGAACACTTACTTTTGAGAATTTACTATAGCGAACTGAAGCTTCAAATAACTTAATTAATAAATCGTCGTATGTGGATTTATTTGATTTGGTTTTCAAAGCAAGGGAAACAACACTAATGACCGCTTCCTCAATTTTTTTTAAATATTCCTCTGGAATCGCACCGTAAGTTAAATATTGGCGAAAAGCCAAAACATCAATAAAAAGCAATGCATTCGTTACAATATGAGAAAAGTTTTTGCTGAAGATGTCAATGTTGGTTTGAACTCTATCATCGATTATTTTCTCTAAATTTAGAGAAGTAGGACTATCAGGTAATATTTTTTTTAATAAATTATATCCTTTAGGAGTCATTTCATTATAAAAGTCTAAAGCTTTTGTGAGAAAATTTTCAGGATTGTGGTCATGTGTAGTTAGTCCGTAAATAGCATAAAGTGTATTTAGCAGGGCGACTTTAGGTATTTCGTTTTGAACCCAGCCTTTCGTATTTATGGGAACTGTGGTTTCAAAAGAGACAATGTGACCATAAATGAATCCTGTTTTTCTAATAGTAGTGTAAAATAAATTAGGACTCTCGTAAACAATTTGTTCCTTGAGTTTTTGTTTTGTAAAATATTTGTCTATCCAACCGGATGCTGAAGGGTTAATCATCGTTTATTTTTAATAGTACAAAGCTATACTATTTATGGTTGTGTTATTAAATTAAAATATACATGCAGGAGTATAAAAAGCTACATGTATATCTGTATTGTTAAATTACTTGATAATTGCTGAGCAGGCAACTCTTGCTCCCGCATCACCGGAAGGTTGAGAAACAAAATCATCATTTCCTTCATGTACAATCAGGCCTTTTCCCAGAATATCTTTTGTTGGGTCTCCTGATCCTATATTCCATTCATCTGTAGTCAAAGCGATTGTGCCGTTACCGTTTGCGTCAGCAGTAAAGTTTCCAATATCTCCTTTATGGTATTCACCAACACCCCATTTTCCATGTTTCTTAAAAGTAGGGTTCCAGTGTCCTCCAGCTGAACTTCCATCTGCAGCCGAACAATCTGATTTTTCATGGATATGTATGGCATGAACTCCAGGCTTTAAGCCTGCTAAATTTGCAACGAAAGTTACTTTACCTTCTTTTTCAATAAAAGTAGCGGTACCAGAAACAGTACTGTTGCTTTTTGCTTCAAAATCAATAACTAATTTTTTAGAATCACTGGAACTGCTATTTGTTTTACAACCAATAAGTACAGCAATCAGTACTACAACTGAAAATATTATTTTTTTCATGATATTATATATTTTTAAATTTATATAAAATTACATAAATTAAATAGACATTAAATTTTTATTCGGATTAACTTACCTATTTAATAAAGTATAGTAAGTAGCTATCATATAATAGTGGGTTAGGATGTAAGCCTAAGTTGTATCTTATTTATAATGGAGGTAATAAGTAATCCTGCCGTTACGGACATAATTAAGAGACCATTATGTGATTGTGATGCTCTTTGATTACTCAAATCCCATCACAAATAAGCTGTAGAATAATTTCGCTAGTGGTTAATAATCAGGTTTTTAATATAATAAATACCAATTACGTATTATTTTATTCTTATATTTGTGTTATTCTTGGTAATTAATTCTATTCCTTATTTATGGGTCGTAATGCATCTTTTTTGACTAAGTTTGCAGTCCAATATTTTGATTTTTTTTGAAGACTGTTTTGATTGGACAGGCTGCTATTGATTGAAAATCTTTATTCATTTACTTATTTAAGTTTTTTTAATATCCTTATTGCTGTATTTGGTAACTTATGTACTTTGATTTGCTTTTATGCAGATAACTGCCCCCAGATTTACTTATTTGTAGATGAATATACTCGGAAATTTATTCGTTTTCGAAGTTGTGTATTTATTTATCATGCTATGGTTTGAATTATTTCTGTTTAAGGAGGCAATTAGGTAGACGTTTTTAAAAGACAATCGAGATGCTAAATAAAAAGTTAGTATTAATATTGGATGTTGTTTTAAGTATTATTTATAAATGGAGAGTTACAAACTCTCAAAGAAATTAAATTACATCAAAAAAAAGATGAATTATGGCTAAAAAGATTATAAGAAGTGATGAAAAGAAATCCATTTTTGGATTAGATGTCAATGGACCGGTGTTTTTTACCTCTGCTATTACAATCATCATCATAATAGCGTTGACCCTTATTTATAAAGAAGGGGCAGAAGAGGTTTTTACCGCAACTCAAAATTTTGTTGCAAACAAGGCGGGTTGGTTTTTTATACTAAGTGTAAATGTTTTTCTGATATTTATGATTTATTTGGCTTTCAGTAAGTTTGGTCAATTAAGAATAGGAGGACAAAGTGCTAAACCTGAATTTAAAACCCTTTCGTGGTTCGCAATGTTATTCAGTGCGGGAATGGGAATTGGATTGTTGTTTTGGAGTATCTCAGAGCCTATTTATCATTTTCTTAGCCCGCCAATGGCGGAAGGAGGAACTGCTGAAGCAGCTAAAGAAGCTATGAAATTTACTTTCTTACATTGGGGTTTTCATGCTTGGGCAGTGTATGCATTAGTAGGTTTATCTTTGGCTTACTTTACTTATTCTCGCGGACTTCCATTAACTATTAGGTCTATTTTTTATCCTTTTTTAGGAGATAAAATTTACGGTAGAATTGGAGATGCCATAGATATTTTTGCTGTTCTTGCAACTGTATTTGGTTTGGCTACTTCTTTAGGTTTGGGAGTTCAACAAATTGCAGCAGGATTAGAGCACTTATTTGATATCGACAGTGGTGTACAAACTCAAGTTCTTTTAATTGTTGGAGTAACTGCCGTTGCTACTGTTTCAGTTGTTTTAGGAGTAGATAAGGGAGTGAGAGTTTTGAGTGAATGGAACATGAGGGTAGCAGCGCTATTTCTTTTGGTTGTAGTTGTACTAGGACCAACAATATTTATTTTTCAATCCTTCGTACAAAACACTGGGAATTATATATCTGGTTTTTTACAGGTTGCGACTTGGACAGAAAGTTATACTGGATCCAATTGGCAAAATGCCTGGACCGTATTTTACTGGGGATGGTGGATTGCTTGGTCTCCTTTTGTAGGTATGTTTATTGCTCGTATTTCAAAAGGACGTACTGTGCGTGAGTTTATTTTGGGAGTTTTATTGGTACCGTCTATTGTGACTTTTTTCTGGATCTCAGCCTTTGGAAGTTCAGCCGTGCATCAAGTACTGCTTGGTGATGATACTATTGCAAATGCCGTGAATGATAATGTTGCAACTGCTTTGTTTGTTTTCTTAGAAGACTATCCTTTTGCATTTATTCTTAATATCATTGCAATAATTTTAATTGCTGGTTTCTTTGTTACTTCTTCAGATTCTGGATCTTTAGTTGTAGATAATTTAACTTCTGGAGGTAAAATTGACGCGCCAGTAGGACAAAGAATATTCTGGGCTCTTGCCGAAGGTGCTGTAGCTGCAGCTCTTTTAATAGGTGGTGGTTTACAGGCGCTTCAGACGGCTACAATAGTCACTGGATTGCCGTTTGCTCTTATTTTAATAGTTATGTGCTTTTCGCTTTATAGAGGATTAGATGAAGACTTCAAGAAACTCAAAAAGCGGGAATCGCAAAAAGAACTGGAAAATTATGAGGAAATAGTCTCTGAACTAGTTAAAAAGCAAAATAGTAATCAGCAAAACAAAAATCAATAATTATGGCTGAAATAAAAAACATCTTGGTCGCTTTAGACCTTTCAGATATCGATAATACCTTAATTGAGTATGCATCATATATTGCGGATACTCTTAGGGTTAAGAAAGTGTACTTTGTACATAATATTAAAAAATATGAGATTTCGGAATTATTTGAAGAGCAGTTAAAGGATATCAACCTTGACGAAATAATTGGGGATGAGTTAAATGAAAAGGTGGCAGAAAAATTTAAATCTTCAGTAGAGTGGGAAGTTCTTATATCAGAAGATCCTTATTCAGAAGCTTTAATTAATTATATCGTCAATAAATATGAGGTGCAGCTTGCTTTAATTGGAAATAAAAATAAGATAAAAGGTAACTGGAGCTGTTAGCGGTAAATTGCTACGTTTGCTTAAATGTAACATTTTGTCTATCCCGAGAGGTGTAAAGCCAGTTATTAGTAATATTTGGGCAGGAACAGATTTTTCAAGTGCGTCACACAAAGTTTTTGAAGTTGCTGAAAATTTGCAGAAAGCCACTGAGGCGAAAGTAAAAGCAGTACACGTTTATAATGTTCCGATTCAATTCTCTCCATATATTCCAAAAGAGCATCTTGATAAAAAGGTAGAAATTCATTTAAATGAAAAGTACGAGAAATTTATAAAGAAGATTGGATATAATGGGGTTCTAACTACAGAAATCATTGCTGGTAGAGAAAATGGAGTTGCAGAGAAAATGCGTAGCAAAGCTCTAGTAGCTAAAGTAGATCTTATTATTGTAGGAGATAAAGGTAGAAACACGTTCTCTTCTTTACTTATAGGAAGCGTTACTGAGGATCTTTTTAACCATGACTTGGAAATACCTTTATGGATTGTAAAGTAGAAGTAGCAAATACGATTTAGAGCTCTCAATAGATATTTAAATTTAAAACCCGTAATCGTCTGTGATGATTACGGGTTTTTTAATAAATAAATGTTGAAAAAAAGAGGCATATGGCCTAGAAGGAATAGTTCTCTTCTGATTTTAATTTGATAGTAATATTTCTTTTAGTATGGATTAGGATACTCAAATAAGGTTGTAATGTATCGCATTATCTAAGAAAATAGGTCTGTTGTTTATATGGGGTTTGATGGTATGGACGATTTATGCTGTTACTTAATAATTGATTAACAAAAAAAGAGTATAAAAAGACAAAAGCCACAATCATCAAAGGTGATTGTGGCTTTTTTTAACAAATAAATTTAATAGTAAATGTCTTAATATTTAGAAACAATATTCATTTTCTGATACTAATTTCTTAGTAATTGTTTCTCTTAGTGCAACAATATTTGGCATATTGGTATATTTAGTGAAACGTCTTAATCCCATCAGCATCATTCGTTGTTCATCACCTTCCACAAAAGAAATAATACTTTCTTTTCCTTTTTGAGTTACAATATCTACCGCTTGATACAAGTATAATTTTGCCATTGCAATTTGTTCTTGCACTTTGTCTTCCCCTTGATTCTTTGCCAGTTTTTCTGTTCTAAGAATAGTACTTTCAGCCATATATACCTCAATTAACATATCTGAAGCTGCCATCAATAATTGTTGGTGTTTGTCTAAATCTGGACCAAATTTTTGAACGGCACTACCTGCAACCATCAGAAAGGCTTTTTTCAATTTTCCAACCATTTCTTTTTCTTCTGCAAATAATTCAGAATAATCAGGAGTTTCAAAAGAGGGAATACCTATCAACTCTTCACCCACTTTTGTTGCTGGTCCTAGCAAGTCAACATGTCCTTTCATCGCTTTTTTGATCAACATCCCTACAGATAGCATTCTGTTGATTTCGTTTGTACCTTCATAAATACGAGCAATTCTGGCATCTCTCCAAGCACTTTCCATTGGGGTATCTTCTGAGAATCCCATTCCACCATAAATTTGGATACCCTCATCAGCACAGTTTTGAACATCTTCAGAAACAGCTACTTTTAAAATTGAACATTCAATAGCATATTCCTCAACACCTTTCAATTCCGCTTCCTGATGTGTACATCCTGTTGCTTCATGGGCAGTTATTCTGTCTTCAATGTCTTTTGCCGCTCTGTAAGAAGCACTCTCATCTGCATAACAGTTCATAGCCATTTCCGCTAATTTAGAACGGATAGCTCCAAACTCTGCAATAGGCGTATTAAACTGTACTCTTTCGTTCGCATATTTAATTGAATTTGAAATTACTCTCCTTTGTGCATCTAGGCAGGCGGCTGCTAGCTTAATACGGCCCACATTCAAGGCGTTCATGGCTATTTTAAAACCATTTCCTCTTTCAGAAAGCATATTTTCAACAGAAACTTTAGTTTCATTAAAGAATACTTGACGAGTAGAAGAAGCACGAATACCTAATTTGTGTTCTTCTTCGCCCATTGTAATACCGTTGTCAGCATCGTTTTCTATGATGAAACCCGTAATATTTTTATCATCTCCAATACGAGCAAACACAATAAACAAAGAACAGAAACCTGCATTAGAGATCCACATTTTTTGTCCGGTAATGGAATAATACTTTCCATCTTCTGATAAAACGGCCTTTGTTTTTCCTGAGTTGGCATCAGATCCAGCTCCTGGTTCAGTAAGGCAGTAGGCTCCAAACCATTCACCTGAAGCTAATTTAGGTACATATTTTTGTTTTTGCTCTTCTGTCCCATATAAAGTTATTGGTAGAGTACCAATTCCCGTATGTGCTCCAAAAGCAGTTGAGAAAGATCCAGTTGCACCAGAGATGTAATCACAAACCAACATTGTTGATACAAATCCCATCCCTAATCCGCCGTAAGCTTCAGGAACTGCAACGCCTAAAAGACCTAAATCTCCGGCTTTTTTCATACACTCTTCTGTGTAGGCATAATCCTTTTTTTCAAAACGATCTTTGTGTGCCCATAATTCTTTATCTACGAACTCTTTTACAGAGTCACGCATCATTAATTGTTCTTCTGAAAAATCTTCAGGAGTGAAGATGTCTTCACATTTAGTTTCTTTTACGATGAATTGTCCACCTCTTGTTACGTTGCTCATTTTGTGTTATTTTAAATGACAGTTTTTTAATAATATTTTTTATAATCTAAATTCCTCCTCAGCTTGGAAGACAAAAAGAGGGAAACCATAGTCTACATTAATTCGTAAACTCCCGCACTACCTTGGCCTGTTCCCACACACATGGTAACAATTCCATATTTGTCACCGCGACGTTTCATTTCGTCGAATAGTTGAACAGATAATTTAGCTCCAGTACATCCCAGTGGGTGTCCCATAGCGATTGCACCACCATTTACGTTCACGATATCGGGATTTAATCCTAATTCACGGATAACCGCCAGTGACTGTGAGGCGAAAGCTTCGTTCAATTCAATTAAGCCGATATCATTAATAGATAACCCAGCTTGTTTCAATACTTTTGGTACTGCTTTTACAGGTCCAATTCCCATTATTCTTGGTTCAACTCCTGCAGAAGCAAAGTTTACTAGTCTTGCGATAGGTTCTAGATTAAGTTCTTTTACCATTTCTTCACTCATAACAAGTACGAACGCAGCACCATCACTCATTTGTGATGAGTTACCAGCTGTTACACTTCCACCAGCTTCAAAAACAGGTCTTAAACCGGCCAAAGCTTCTATAGAAGTTCCCGCTCTAGGTCCTTCATCTTTGTTTACGACATAAGATTTAGTTTCTTTTTTCCCTTTTTCATTAATAAACGTTTGGTCTACAGTGATAGGAACAATCTGTTTGTCAAATTTACCCTCTGCTTGCGCTTTTAAGGCTTTCATATGAGAGTGATAAGCAAATTCGTCTTGATCTTCTCTAGAAACCTTAAATTGCTGCGCAACTGCTTCGGCTGTTAAACCCATTCCCCAGTAGTAATCTTCGTTTCCTGCTTTGGCAACAGCATAATCCGGAGTAGGTTTGTAACCTCCCATCGGAATAAAACTCATGCTTTCAGCACCACCTGCAATAATACAATGTGCCATTCCTGACTGGATTTTGGCTGTAGCCATACCTATTGTTTCTAATCCAGAAGCACAGTATCTGTTTACAGTTACTCCAGGAACATCTTCAATTTTTAATCCCATTAAAGAGATTAAACGTCCCACATTAAGTCCTTGTTCTGCTTCAGGCATGGCATTTCCTACCATAACATCATCAATACGAGTCTTGTCAAAATCAGGAAGTTCATTCATCATGTATTGAATGGTTTCTGCTGCTAACTCATCAGGTCTTTTAAATCTAAACACGCCTTTTGGAGCTTTTCCTACGGCTGTTCTGTATGCTTTTACTATATAGGCTGTTTTCATCTTTTTATTTTTTTAAGAGAATAGAAATAGATAGTAGAAAATAGACTTTGATTGTTAAATAAATCTATATTCTTTTCTCTTTGTTCTATTTTCTAGTTACGAAGTGGTTTTCCTTTGGTTAACATATGTTGGATTCTTTCCAACGTTTTTCTTTCTGTACATAAAGACAAGAAAGCTTCTCTCTCCAAGTCTAATAAATACTGTTCAGAGACCAAAGTGGCTTCAGATAAATCACCACCAGCCATTACATAAGCCAGTTTATTTGCGATTTTTTTATCATGTTCTGAGATGTATTTCCCTGCTTCCATTTGATCTGTTCCTACTAAGAACATACCTAATGCCTGTTTTCCAAGTACTTTTACATCCTTTCTGTGGATCGGTTGTGTATATCCGGCTTCAGCCATTAATAAAGCATGCTTCTTAGCTTCGGCAATTTGACGATCTTTGTTTACAACAATGATATCTTTTCCTTTTTGTAAAAGTCCGCTGTCAAATGCTTCATATCCAGAAGTAGATACTTTTGCCATAGCAATGGTTAAGAAATACTCTTGTAATACATTTAGTTCCACGTCATTTTTATGAAATAAATCAGAGGCTCTTAACGCCATTTCTTTAGATCCACCACCACCAGGTATGACTCCTACACCAAATTCCACTAATCCCATATAGGTTTCTGCTGCCGCAACAACTTTGTCTGCATGCAAACTCATTTCGCAACCACCACCAAAAGTCATTCCGTGAGGAGCAACTACTACTGGAATTCCAGAGTAACGCACACGCATCATCGTATCTTGGAATGTTTTGATTGCCATATTCAATTCGTCGTATTCTTGCTCAACGGCCATCATAAATATCATTCCGATATTAGCACCTACAGAAAAATTCGCTGCTTGGTTTCCAATAACAAGACCTTGATATTCTTTTTCAGATAGATCGATTGCTTTGTTGATTGCTTGTAAAACATCACCACCTATAGTGTTCATTTTTGATTGAAACTCTAAATTCAAGATTCCATCTCCTAAGTCTGTGATGATAGCACCGGTATTACTCCACACTTTTTTGCTTTCGCGAATGTTGTTCAAGATAATAAATGAATCTTGTCCTGGAATTTTAGTTTGTTCTTTAGTTGGGATAGTATAGAAATAAGTGGCTCCTTCTTTTAAAGAGTAAAAACTTTTGCTTCCTGAAGCCAACATATCATTTACCCAGTAAGCAGGGGTAAGGCCCTCCGCTTTCATGATCTCAATCCCTTTTTCAACACCAATAGCGTCCCAAATTTCGAATGGACCATTTTCCCATCCGAAACCGGCTTTCATAGCATCATCAATTTTGTATAGCTCATCTGATATTTCTGGAATTCGGTTAGAAACGTAAGCGAACATTCCAGCAAAACTCTTTCTGTAAAATTCACCTGCTTTATCTTTTCCTTTTACCAAAACTTTAAATCGATCAATAGGTTTATCGATTGACTTAGTCATTTCTAAAGTAGCAAACGAAGCTTTTTTAGCCGGACGGTATTCTAAAGTGTCTAAATCCAACGTTAGAATATCTTTTCCTACTTTTTTATAAAAACCTTGACCTGTTTTACTGCCCAACCATTTGTTTTCCATCATTTTATTGACGAAATCTGGTAATTTGAATAATTCATGCTGTTCGTCGTTTGGACAGTTTTCATAGATACCGTTTGCAACGTGTACCAAAGTGTCTAAACCAACGACATCTACTGTTCTGAAAGTAGCCGACTTTGGACGCCCGATCACCGGTCCGGTTAACTTGTCTACTTCTTCGATAGTTAAGCCAATCTCTTTTACCAAATGGAATAAGCTTTGAATACCGAAAATTCCAACACGGTTTCCAATAAAGGCAGGAGTGTCTTTAGCAACAACCGAAGTTTTTCCTAAAAATTTCTCTCCGTATATCGTAAGAAAATCCAATACTTCTTGAGAGGTTGTAGGACCAGGGATAATTTCAAATAATTTTAAATAACGCGCAGGGTTAAAAAAGTGAGTCCCGCAGAAGTGTTTCTGGAAATCTTCAGATCTTCCTTCACTCATAAAGTGAATAGGAATTCCCGATGTATTTGAAGTAATTAAAGTACCTGGTTTGCGGTATTTCTCTACTTGTTCAAACACTAATTTTTTGATATCTAATCGTTCTACAACAACCTCAATAATCCAATCGACATCAGCAATTTTTGCCATATCATCGGTTGTGTTTCCAGTTGTAATGCGGTTAGCGAATTGTTGGGTGTAAATAGGAGAAGGTTTTGATTTCAAAGCAGTGTTTAAATGCTCATTTACCAATCGGTTGCGAACAACGGTACTCTCTAGTGTCAATCCTTTTTTTGTTTCTGCCTCAGTAAGTTCCCTAGGAACAATATCGAGAAGTAAAACTTCGACTCCAATATTGGCAAAATGGCAAGCAATCCCCGAACCCATTATACCGGATCCGATTACTGCAACTTTTTTAATTGTGCGTTTCATTGTCTATTTTTTCAGGTTGATTAAATATATTTTTATTTTGAATTAATTCGTTGATCGTTTCGGAGACTTCAATAAAATGCTGTAATTTTTCTTCCGTAATGTGATTTTTCACCGTGTCATTGAATTTTAAAACAGTATTTTTTGATAAATCCCTTTTTTCTTTACCTAACTCAGTCAAGTAAATTAAAACGCCACGACCATCATCTGGGTTTTTTTTGCGGATGACTAAGCCTTTTTCTTCCATAGATTTTAAGGTTCTAGTGAGGCTGGTAGCCTCCATTGCCATTTTTGGTCCCAAAGAAGTAGAAGGAGTACCTATGTTTTTATCCATGCTCAGCAAAGCAAAACCCGTCGCCATTGTAGCGCCGTACTTTGATGCTTCTTCATTGTACATTCTTGAGACAGCTTGCCAGGTAGCTCTTAATATGTAATCTATTGTTTTATCTTTCATCTCTAACTATATCGATTTCAAATATAATAAAAAATACTATGCATGCATAATAAAATTAATTATTTTTTGTTAAAACATAATTAACATAAAAAAAACTCTACACAAAAGGAGAAGTCTACGACGGAAATGTAGCGCTATCAAAGTTTTATTTAAGCTTTCCGTTGACAAAAGTAATTGATGTTCTTGCACAAGCGCCAGTTACTATCGCAATAAGAATAGCAATAGCCATATTTTCATAATTTATGAGGATAGTGGAGTATAAGAAATAATATATCGACTAACTGGAAAAAAAGTCAAATATTGATCTTATGTGCTGACCAATGACTGGATTATTAATGATCGAAAACCGATTCATTATATAGGAAGCAAAGAAACCGTAAGTCATACCTCCTAGAAATATAAACAGTAAGTTCATATATTCATTTTGCAGGAAAATATCTTTAAAAATAACTCCATATAATAACCAACCTAATAAAAAGTAGACAATCCTTTAATCAACACTCTTAATAATATTTTCTTTCCTTTTATGAATTATAAGTTACTCATTATAAGAATATCGATAGGATAAAAAATAATTAATAAAGACAGTAGAA
>NZ_AJXL01000112.1 GCF_000264055.1 Flavobacterium sp. ACAM 123
AAAAATGCTGATGCGCTAACAAGGTAGCATGCATCAGCATTTTTTATGAATAATTTTCTTTTAGTATTTTTTCCTAAAGGCAGCCTCATAATTCTCTGTAACTTTTGGCCAATTGATCACATTGAAAAAAGAATCAATGTAATTTCTCCTGCGGTATTGATACCCTAAGTAATAGGCATGCTCCCATAAATCCAATGCTAATATTGGAGTCCCAGGAACAAGAGCATTTTTCATTAAGGGATTATCTTGGTTTTGTGTGCTTGTGACTTGCAGTTTCCCTGATTTATCAACAATTAGCCATACCCAAGCAGAACCAAATTGTTTAGTTGCTTCACTTTTAAAAGTAGTGACAAAGTTTTCATAAGAGCCAAAATCCCTGGATATCGCGCCCGCCATCGTGTCTTTTGGTTTGCCTCCGGTATTGGGAGCCATGGATTTCCAATACAAGGAGTGATTATAATATCCTCCCGCATTGTTTCTTAAATCAGCATCGTTCAAGTCTAACTTAGTTAAAATGTTTTCGATGGATTGATTTTGATATTCAGTTCCGGCAATGGCATTATTAAGATTGTTAGTATAGGTAAGGTAGTGTTTGGAATAATGCATCTCTAATGTCAAAGGAGATACCGTAGGTGCTAATGCATCATACGCATAAGGGAGCTTTTCCAGTTGAAACGAACCTTTATTTGCTTTCACATCGTCAGGAAACCCAATAGTTACTTTTTCTTGGGCAGTGGGCAGTGGAACTTCTACGACTTCAGTTAGTTTTTTGTTGTTGCAGGAAACTAAAAAGCTAATCAACAGCAAGGACGATATTAAAAAATATATTTTTCTCATTGATGGTATTATTTGTTCAATAGGGAATTAATTATTTCTATGTATTGCTCTTTTGCTTCGTCAGCTGTCAGATGACTAATTTGCATCCAAGCATTTGTTTTAAAAGCATCCCGTAAGTGATATGTTGTTGTTTGTCTTGGTTCTAAAGCGCTAAAAGTAGCCTGTTTGTAGCAGGCGTATAGACGTAGCTGAACATCCTGTGGTAATGATGCCTGAGTCATGCGGGAAGCAGATGTGACCGCTTCCTGAAACTGAGTGTCTAATTCTTTTTCAATCATTATCCTTTTGTTGCAATAATCGTTTTCCCGCCCACTGCTTTTTGATTAAGCACAACGTTGATTGGCGTCCCGATAGGTAAAAACAAATCGACTCTGGAACCGAATTTGATAAAACCAGCATCGGTACCTTGAACAACCTGCATGCCTTCTTCAGCATAATTTACGATTCTTCGGGCTAATGCTCCAGCAACTTGACGGTATAGAATGGCGCCGAATCTATCGTTTTCCAGGACTATCGTAGTTCGCTCATTTTCCTCACTTGCTTTAGGATGCCATGCGACTAAAAATTTCCCAGGATGGTATTTGCTGAATTTTACGACACCAGTAATTGGGTAACGGGTCACATGCACATTAACAGGCGACATGAATATAGAGATTTGCAAACGCTTGTCTTTATAGTATTCCCCTTCGTAAACTTCTTCTATTACAACTACTTTGCCATCGACTGGTGACAATATTTGGTTTTCTTCGATGGTGAAAGATCTCTTAGGATTTCTGAAAAATTGTAGTATGATTATTAATATCAAAAAAGCTGCAATTTGTAACAGCTTCTTTAGCCACATGGTGTCAATAAAACGGTCAGATAATAATAATACAGCTGCTGTAAAAATAATACCCAGTAAAATAGTTTTGGTTCCTTCTTTATGAAACATAATTTAAAATTTGATAAAATAAAAATACAATTGGTGCTACAAATATAACACTATCTAGTCGATCTAGCACGCCACCATGGCCCGGCATTATTTTTCCGCTGTCTTTTACCCCAGCAAAACGTTTAAATTTGGATTCTATTAAATCACCGATAGTTCCAAAAAAGCCTACTATTAAGGCTATGATAATCCAGATAAACATTTTACCATCAGCGATTTGGATGTAATATTTTGAAATTAAATAACTAGCAATAACTGAAAATACAACCCCTCCTACAAAGCCTTCTATCGTTTTCTTTGGTGATATACGTTCGAACAATTTTGTTCTCCCTATCGACTTTCCCACTATATAAGCAAAGCTATCGTTTGTCCATATCAGTATAAAGATGCTGATTAGAATTTTAGGGTTATAACCATTTATACCAAATGGAATTTTTGTCATAATAACAAATGGGAGTATAATATAGCCTATCAGGTATACGTATTTTGAAAAGGAATCAATTTTTAAGGTTTCATGTTCAAAAAGAAAATGAATGCATTTTAAAAATACAAATAGGGTGGAAACGAGCACAATCAAATCGAATGTTTTGTTGAACCTTAATTGGTAAAGTAGACCTGCTGTGGCAATCGTTATTTGATAGAATAGGATGTAAGTTGCAGCGGCAAGTATAAAAGGAATCACTTTATTAAGATGTACCAAGTTGCAAAACTCGACGGTTGCGATAAGGAGAAATACGCCAAACAGAATGAAAAAACTTTCTGTTGAAAATAGGATGGAAGCTATTAATAAAATAACATAAATAGCTCCAGAAATAGATCTCTTAAGGGTTTCATTCATTTTAAAGATCTTCTAAAAGCAACAAATAAAGATTTTTTGCGGCACTACCATATTGGGTAAAGTCTTCTTCTTTTGCTTTTTCAAAATATTTTATAGCGGTAATGTTTGTTGGGATATCTCCTTCGTACTTCTTTTTTATACCACTAAGTCCATCGCTTTTTATTGCGAGAATTTGGGATGTTGTGGCTAAAATAACAATATTAATAGGTAGTTCATTGGGTTTGTGTTGTTTTATCTGTTTTGAACAAAACAAGATAGAACCTTCTTCCGCTATCAGATTTTCGCAATTGGAAAACAGGAATTTAGGGTTTGGGGACTTATCATAACTGAGTTTGTTTTCCTCTAGTATATGGAAGAGTTTGGGTTCGTAACAGAGCACGTTACTTTCATACCAGTCGTTTTCTTGAAGAATGTTTTCGAATTGTTCTTTAACTTCTTCTAAATTCTCACAGTATAGAAATTTACCGCCGTTTTTTTTGAAATTATAGATAAATTGTTCATCGATAGACATATTGGTTGCGTCGGGAAGAAAACTGCTGTTATCTTGCTCTTTTTCGTCATCTGATGATGAAAGACTTGAACCAAAAATTTTTCTGAAAAGACTCATATATTGCTAAGCTGCTTTAAATATTAGTTTGAAATTGCTCAAAGATAAAAAAATCTTAATTCAAAAGTAGTTTTTGAATTAAGATTTTAAAAATAATTAAATTAGTCTCCTTATTTAAGATACTATTTCTTCTAGGTTTTTATCAAAGGTCCTTTTCCCGAAAATCGCTTCTAAATCATCTTTAAAGATAACTTCTTTTTCAATTAGTATATCTGCTAGTTGATTTAGTTTGTCTTTATGCTCTTCTAAGATTTCGATCGCTCTTTGGTACTGGCCTTCGATTAGTAAGGAGATTTCAGTGTCAATGATTTTTGCAGTTTCCTCAGAGTAAGGCTTGGCAAAATTATATTCGCTTTGTCCTGTTGAATCATAATAGGTAACATTTCCTATTTTATCATTCAATCCATAAACAGTTACCATAGCGCGTGCTTGTTTCGTCACTTTTTCTAAATCACTTAATGCTCCGGTTGAAATCCTGCCAAAAGTAACTTGTTCAGCAGCTCTTCCTCCCATCGTGGCGCACATTTCGTCTAACATTTGGTCAGCACGAACAATTAAACGTTCTTCGGGTAAGTACCATGCTGCCCCAAGGCTTTGCCCTCTAGGAACGATAGTTACTTTTATCAATGGTGCTGCATGCTCTAACATCCAACTTACCGTTGCGTGTCCTGCTTCATGGATAGCGATTGCTTTCTTTTCTCCAGGAGTTACAATTTTATTTTTCTTTTCTAAACCGCCAACAATTCTATCCACAGCATCAAGGAAATCTTGTTTGTCAACAGCCGTTTTGTTGTATCTGGCAGCAATTAGTGCCGCTTCATTACAAACGTTGGCTATATCGGCTCCTGAGAATCCTGGAGTTTGTTTTGCTAAAAATTCGGTGTCAAGACCTTCTACTTTTTTCAATGGTGCAAGATGTACTTTAAATATTTCAGCACGCTCACGAATATCTGGCAAGTCAACAAAGATTTGTCTGTCAAAACGACCAGCACGCATCAATGCTTTATCTAAAACGTCTGCTCTGTTTGTTGCTGCTAATACTATAACATTTGAGTTGGTACCAAAACCATCCATCTCTGTAAGTAATTGATTCAGTGTGTTTTCTCTTTCGTCATTTCCGCCTGACATATTGCTTTTCCCTCTTGCTCTACCTACAGCATCAATTTCATCGATAAAAATGATCGCAGGAGATTTTTCTTTTGCTTGTTTAAATAGGTCACGTACTCGTGATGCACCTACACCTACAAACATTTCAACAAAATCAGAACCTGACAAAGAGAAAAACGGTACTTGTGCTTCTCCTGCCACGGCCTTTGCCAATAAAGTTTTCCCCGTTCCTGGAGGCCCTACAAGTAAAGCTCCTTTTGGAATTTTGCCTCCAAGATTGGTATATTTCTCTGGGTTTTTAAGAAACTCGACAATTTCTTGTATTTCTTCTTTGGCCCCTTCAAGTCCAGCAACATCTTTAAATGTTGTTTTTACATCTGTTTTTTCATCAAAAAGTTTTGCTTTTGATTTTCCAATATTAAATATCTGTCCGCTGCCGCCTCCGCCACCACCTGACATTTTTCTCATAATAAAGATCCAAACACCAATGATAATAATTATTGGCAGTAAACTGATGAAGATATCAGACCAATTGCTTTTAGATAAGAAATTGAAATCTTGCAATTTACCTTCACTAACGGCACTTTCTAACTTGTTTTGTAATATTTGATCATTACCTATTATAAAAGTATAATGTGGACCTTTATTGGGTGCGTCAAATATATCTTTGGCAACTTTTTTGTTTTCGTTTGACTTTAAAGCATTAGCAGTAAGAAAAACTTCTGCCTCCGATTTATTATAAACAATTACTTTTTCAATTGCACCTTTATCTAAAAGCTCATTAAACCTAGATGATGTTATGCTTGATGGTTCTTGCAAACTGGAGCTGCCAGTTATGAAACTAATAAATAAAAAAATAAGCAATATAGCGGTATAAACCAGCCAAGGGCTTACTTTAAATTTATTAGGCGTAGGGTTGTTATCTTTAGCCATTCTTCTTTTTTCTTTTTTTTAGTATTTGTTTGCTATTGCAGTGATTTTAGCGTCTCCCCACAAACTCTCAATATTATAATATTCACGTATTTGTGTTTGGAAAACGTGAACTACTACGTTAACATAGTCCATAAGTACCCATTCGGCATTGTCTGTACCCTCAACATGCCAAGGCTTATCCTTTAATTCTTTTGAAACCGTTTTTTGAATGGAGTTAACAATCGCGTTAACTTGTGTATTTGAATTTCCGTTGCAAATAACAAAGTAGTCGCAAACTGAGGTGTCGATATCTCTTAAGTCGAGAATATTTATGTCATTTCCTTTTACTTCTTCGATTCCCTTGATAATGCTCGCCAGAAGGTCATCATTATTTATAGTCTTTTTTGCCATGAATTATTTTTATATAAGTTTGTAAAGTTACCATTTTTTGTCATTATTTTTGGTCCTTAACATAATATTAAATTCCGTTGAAGAAATAATTACTAATGAAACTAATCAAACTCGGTGCCATAGATTCAACAAATGAGTTTCTTAAGGGATTGTCACATAGGCAGAAACTCGATAACTTTACTGTTGTAATCGCTGAAAAGCAAACCAAAGGAAAAGGACAGATGGGATCTGTATGGGACTCTGAGGAGGGTAAGAATCTAATAGTGAGTGTTTTTATAAAGGATCCGTTGTTGCAGATAAGTCAGATTTATAATCTCAATATTGCCGTGGCTTTAGCCGTTGTTTCCGCTTTAGAAAGTTATAATATTCCTAAATTAAGCATTAAATGGCCAAACGACATAATGTCATATAATTTTAAAATAGGTGGTATTTTGATAGAAAATAGTCTGAAGGTGGACGGGGCTATTTCTTCTGTCGTGGGATTGGGACTAAATATCAATCAAACCAATTTCGGGGATTTACCTAAAGCCTCTTCATTAGCTGCGATTTGTGGTTCTCAATTTGATAAGGAGCAAATTCTCCATATGATCATTGAAAAGATGAAACAAAATATTAATTTAGTACAGCTACAACCGGAGTCTTTATGGCTAAAGTACAGCGAGAGACTATTTAAAAAAGGAATTCCGATGCCGTTCAAAGATAATACGGACAAAAAATTTATGGGTATTATTCAGGGCGTTTCTCCATACGGAAAGCTTCAGGTGCTTCTAGAGGATGATAGTGTCTTTGAATACAGCATTAAAGAAGTGCAAATGCTTTATTAACAAGCGAGCATAGATTCTTAAAGGGTCTAAAAAAGTAAAGTCTTTTAGTATAAACTAAAAGACTTTATTTGTAGGGTAAGGTAACGTTTACAGCTTAGTCATATTTGTGGCTAAGGCTTCAATAAATTTACCAATAGGTCCTTTTATCATCATTGCCATCATAGGATTGAATTCTCCCTCGAAATCAAGCTGTACAGCACTGGAATTATCGGAGATAATATCAATGTTTGCTATTAATGTGAAAGGCAGTTTGTCACTTGCAGCCCCAAGGACCACTTTGCTTGCAACTACTTTTTCTTTCATTTTTAATTTAATTTCCGGCATTCCTTTTAATCCAAAAATAAAAGCATCTTCTCCGATTACCTCAAACTTAGCAATGTTATCTGGCATTAATTTTTCATAGCTTTTTACATCGGTCAATAAATCGAATAATTCTTGAGCTGATTTTTGAACGGTAACTTTTGGACTTTCTAAGTTCATCTTTTAAATTTGTTATTTTACTTTATATCCCAAGTCGAAGGATTCACGCTCCATTCTCTCAAGGTTTGTTCTTCTTTTTCGCTAATGTAGCTTTTGGCAACAGCCAAGTTCAATAAATTTTGATAATTACTTAGCGTATATAAATCGATATTGGCGTTTTTAAAGTTTTGCTCGGCTATATCAAACCCATAAGTAAATATAGCAGCCATCCCTTTTATATTTGCACCAGCAGCACGCAAAGCTTCAACAGCCATCAAACTGCTGTTTCCCGTACTGATCAAATCTTCAACAACGACGACACTTTGTCCTTTTTGCAAGAAACCTTCTACCTGGTTTTGACGCCCGTGTTTCTTAGCTTCTGGTCGGACATATACAAAGGGTACTCCTAAACTTTCGGCAACGAGAATACCAATTCCTATTGCTCCAGTGGCTACTCCGGCAATAACATCTGGTTTTCCAAATTTGTTCTCAATATGTTTAGAAAATGCATCTCGAACATAATTTCTTATAGGTGGAAATGAGAGTATTAGCCTGTTATCACAGTAAATAGGTGATTTCCATCCAGAAGCCCATGTAAAAGGATTTCCTGGATTCAATTTAATTGCATTTATTTGCAAAAGCAGTTCGGCTGTTTTTTCGGCAGTATCTTTATTAAAAATCATATTACAAATGTATAAAGTTTTTGTTAACGACAAACCACTTTTTTTGACAAATAAAATTTCAAAAGAAACAGATTTCCAATTGTTCTTGCTGGAAAGCATAGACATTGAGCAACTTATCGTAAAAATATTTCAAAATAAAATTCACAAAGCATACCTCTATCATCCCGATGAAAAGGAAATTATGAAGACTTTGAAGGCTAAAATTCCTGTTTGTAAAGCAGGAGGTGGCTTTGTCTATAATAAAAAGGGAGAGATTTTATTTATTTTCAGGAATGGAAAATGGGATTTACCTAAGGGTGGAATCGAAAAAGGAGAGGAAATTGAAGACACCGCAATGCGTGAAGTGGAAGAAGAAACGGGAGTAAATCAATTGCGGGTTACAAAAAAACTCCAAAAGACCTATCATATTTTTAAACGCAACGGGAAATACAAGCTTAAAATCACGCATTGGTTTGAAATGCAATCTGATTTTGAGGGCACGCCAAAAGGGCAATTAGAGGAAGGTATCGAAAAAGTAGTGTGGTTTAAGCCCGAAGAAATCCCGGAAGCTTTAAAAAATTCATATGAAAACATCAAATTATTGTTTGAAATAAAAAAACTCCAGGAAGTAGGTAGTTTTTTTATTCTATAACAAACGGTAGATTGGATATTGCAAATGCGCTTTTTCATAGTAGACGGAGTGTTTGTAAACCCAGTCTAATTGCACTTCAGGGCTTTTAGCAAAAATGGGGTCCGCTTTCTTTTTCTGTTCCAATTCCTCTGTAAGTTTCGGGTTGTCTTGTAATAGCTGGGCTGCAGTATCTTCAAATACATAGGGAGAATAGCCTTCTTTCTGCTGTAACATCGTATCGAAGAAATTCCAATTGAAAAAAGAATCGATTCCTTCAGGTTCTAAAGTTTCCAAAAGATACTTAACGCCTTTTTGTCTCGTTTCGATAACATAATCCCCTTTGGAGAAAGCTAGCCTTTCCATTTTAGACACCAGTTTAGTTTCTCTATGAATATAGTGGCCTTCATAAGGTGCACTTGAGGTCTTGTAATCCGCAATTTTATAGCTTTCGACTTCTATTAGAGTATCTTTTTCTAACCGCCTAAATGCGATTTTGTTGCTTTTTAATAAATCCATAATATTCCAAAACGCTTTTGGAATAATATACGCTGTAGGGATGGTAATTTCTTTGACGGATTTGTATTCTTTAAGATAGCGAATGTCTTTTTTATAGGGTCTAGACCGGTCATAAAAGAGGCGATTACCAGTAGTAGCATCACTTTTTTTATGCCCTGCTTCAAAACCCAGAAATGAAAATTGGGAGACTTTAGCGGTGTCAATTTCCCATTTGATGGGATAGGAATTGTTAGGCGCATATTGTTTTTCGTTTTGTAGCCGCATTTTTTTGATTTTCTGGTGATTTGCGTCCATAAAATTAATTGTGGAACGCATGTACTCGTAGGTTACTTTTACCCGATCTTCATATTTTTTCAGCATGTGTGTTTCAACAACAAAACCGATAGTATTAAATAGGGAGGTGTAGCCTGTCGAATATCGAGGACTGTCGAAGAATTGCATAAAGCCATTGTCCGGGGTTTCGCTAAAAGCATTTACATAAGGAGTAGTTTCAATATTTTTTTTCTGTAAATCAAGCACGATTGACGGCATCATCTCCGCATCTAGATAGCGACCTAAAACAGTTCCTAATTGGTTCTGTTGTGTCATGATATAGGTTAATTTATATTGATAGTCAGCTCCATTACTAACGTGATTGTCTATAAAAACATCGGGATTGAGTTTGTGAAAGAGTGCCGCAAAACTTTTAGTGTTTCGCGTATCCGACTTAATAAAATCCCGATTCAAGTCATAATTCCTACCGTTACCTCTGAAACCATATATTTCTGGTCCGTCCTGATTCGCTCTTGTCGTCGAATTTCTATTCAATGCACCTCCGATATTATAAACCGGAATGGTCGATACAATCGTATTCTTTGGAATCTTTATGTTGCCGAGAGCTAAATCTCTAAATAACTGCATCGTGGCATCAATCCCATCGGGTTCTCCCGCATGAATCCCATTATTTATCAATAGGATGGCCTTATTGTTTTTAATTTCGTCAAGGTTAAAAGATTTTTCAGGATTAAAAATCACAAGATGTAAGGGTTCGCCACTATCAGTAGCGCCCATTTCTAGCATTTTTATGGAGGAAAAATCGCTAGCTAGTAAGGTATAATAAGCGATGGTTTCCTGGTAAGTCGCTGATTGATTTCCGTTTCCTTTTTCAAAAAAAGTGGCGTATTTAATATCTTTTTGAGCGAAATTTGCCACAGAAAATAGTAGGAACGCAACAGTAAAGAATCTCATAGGTGGTTTTTTTATGGTATAAGCCAAATGTAATATTTTTTTTTGGCCAATTTTTACGATACTATTTATAAAAATGCAGTCTGAACACTAAAAAGAGGGTACTGACGACTTTTTTTAAGTACTTTTGCGAAATGAATAAGAGACACCATTCCAACAATATACTTTTGAATTTAGGCATCGAAAACCTAAATGAAATGCAGGAAGCAGCGCAAGAAACCATTTTAAATGATAATAATGTTTTGTTGCTTTCGCCAACAGGGTCAGGTAAAACTTTGGCTTTTTTATTACCTATATTAGAAATGCTACAACCTGAAATTCTTTCGGTTCAATGTTTAATTCTGGTTCCTTCAAGAGAACTAGGCCTGCAAATTGAGCAAGTTTGGAAAAAAATGGGTACAGATTATAAAGTAAATGTATGTTACGGCGGGCACGCGATAGACACTGAAATTAAGAATTTAAGCAATCCGCCAGCGGTTTTAATAGGAACCCCGGGACGTATTGCTGATCATATTGATAGAGGTACTTTTAGAACAGATAAAATTCAAACATTGATTTTGGATGAATTCGACAAGTCACTGCAATTGGGTTTCCATGAGCAAATGTCATTTATCATTGGGAAATTAACCAAATTGAATAAACGTGTTTTAGTTTCGGCGACCTCAGATATTGAGATCCCGAGATACACGCGAGTAGTAAATCCCACGATTTTGGACTTTATTCCAGAAAATGAGGAAGAAACTAATCTTTCCACAAAATTGGTTATTTCCAAGGAAAAGGATAAAATTGGAAGTTTGTTTAATCTTATTTGTTCGTTGAAATCGCAATCGGCAATTGTTTTTTGCAACCACAGAGATGCTGCAGAGCGTATCAGCGACACTTTAAACGAAAAAGGAATTTATTCTACCTACTATCACGGAGGAATGGATCAAGATGAGAGAGAGCGCGCTTTAATCCAGTTTAGAAACGGAAGTGTGAGTTATTTGATCACTACTGATTTAGCAGCCCGTGGTCTTGATATTCCTGAAATGAATCACGTTATCCACTATCATTTGCCTTCAAAAGAGGATGAGTTCACGCATAGAAACGGTAGAACAGCACGGATGTTATCTACAGGAACCGCCTATGTTATTGCGCATGAGAGTGAGAAAAAAATGGAGTATATCAACTACGGAATGGAAGTTTTTAAATTAGAAAGTGCTTCATTGCCTAAACCTCCGGAGTTTCAAACGATCTACATCAGCGGTGGGAAGAAAAATAAATTGAATAAAATTGATATCGTAGGGTTCTTTTCTCAGAAGGGAAAATTGGAAAAAGGCGACTTAGGATTGATTGAGGTAAAAGATTTCATTTCTTTTGCGGCAGTAAAATTCAATAAAGTAAAAGAATTGCTTCATAATATTCAGGATGAAAAAATGAAAGGCAAGAAGTTTAAAATCGAAGTAGCTAGAAAAGTGATTAAGAAGGAAGAGGAATCTTAGAGCATTGATCTGTCGCAGTGAGCAGTATTCGGTTTTAAGAAAGTGATCAGTCATCAGTTTTTAGTATTCAGTTATTAATTGCGCTGAAATGAAAATAGTTACTTGAATTGATCGAAAAAGTATAAAAAANAA
>NZ_AJXL01000113.1 GCF_000264055.1 Flavobacterium sp. ACAM 123
TTTTTTATGATTTAGAAATTGGATATGAATTTTATTATTTCAATGCTACTTTTCTCATCTTTTAAAGAAAAAGAGTTATTTTTTAGATAAACCGAAATTTCGTCGTTTTTTGTAGGGAAAAGTTTTTGAAGCTCTTTCTTGTTCTTTGGCATCGGTATTGCCGTTTCACTTTTAATACATAAAAAATATTCGTCGCCTGCTTTAACATAACTAGCAGGTTTAGCGGCTTGATAGGTGTTTACGGCTTCTTTTCTTTGTTGAATGTTGATTTTATCTCTCCTGAGTAAACTAACGTCATTATTAATAAATAATTCAACTAAGTATCCATTTGTGTCTCCCTCATTAGTTCGGTAATTTAAAAGTTTTATTACTTCATTAGATTGAAGAATTGTTATGGTGCTGTAAGGTTTGTCTTTTATTAACGAAAAAACTTCTTTTTTTTCATTTTGAACCTCCATCATGTCTGTTAGTGGATTGTAACGAATCATAATTTGTGACGGTACGCCAGAAACCGCTGCAGATCTAAACTCAGAAACTAAATACTCAGATCCTTCAATTTTTTGGTCGTTTTGTTTATTTAAGACATTATTTCGATACAAAGCGCTGGGTCCCTCTGGACTTAGCTTATCTAATAGTTGTTGTCCATTCGCGCTGAATACTACAAACGACAGTAATAATGTGTTTACCAATAATTTTCTCATCTTTTTTATTTTTAATTATTTGGATTCATTTATCCAAGTGTCAATCTTTTTTTCCAATAGAGCCAATGGCATTACACCAGATTCCAACACTTTCTCATGAAATTTTCTTATATCAAATTTGGTGCCCATTTTGTCTTGCGCTCTTTTGCGCAATTCCATGATTTTCAATTGGCCAATTTTATATGATAGAGCTTGTCCGGGAATAGCCATATAACACTCTATTTCCGTGGTTATTGCGGCTTCGCTTTCAGCTTCATTTTCCATTGAAAATTGAATGGCTTGTTCTCTAGTCCATCCTTTACTATGCATTCCTGTATCAACAACTAACCGTACCGCTCTGTGCATTTCATTTCCTAACATGCCAAAATATTGATAAGGATCAGTATATAGCCCTAATTCTTTACCTAAACTCTCCGCATATAAAGCCCATCCTTCACCGTAAGCGCCGAACCAATTGTACTTTCTGAAATCAGGCAGAGATTCGTTTTCCTGTTGTAAAGAGATTTGAAAATGATGTCCAGGAATTGCTTCATGCAAAAACAAGTCTTCATCACCATACATGTTATATTCTTGAATATCTGGTATTGGTACATAAAACACACCAGGGCGAGATCCATCTGCTGCTCCTTGACTGTATTCTGCACTGGCTGTTTTTTCTCTAAAGGCTTCTGTTCTCCTAATCTCAAACTTGGTTTTTGGTTGTAAGGAGAATAATTTGTCCACATTTGGTTTTATAATAGCGTGAATTCTTTCAAAATTGGCAATTACTTCCTCTGGCTTTGTGAATGGTTTTAACTCGGGTTTGTTTCTTACGTAATCAAAAAATTCTAGTAAGGTTCCTTCAAATCCGACCTGAGTTTTTACTTTTTCCATTTCTGAATTCAGTCTGGCCACTTCTTTTAATCCTAATGCATGAATCTCTTCAGGTGTCATTTCGGTCGTAGTCCACTGTTTTGCGTAGGTAGTATATAGTTCTTTTCCAAAAGGCAAACTTCCTACTCCGCTTGTTGCTCTTGAAGCGGGTAGGTATTCGTTTTGAAGAAAAGAAGCCATTTTCTTAAATTGAGGGATCAGTTTATCATTGATTGCTGCGGTATATTTTGCAGTCAATTCCTTCTTTGTTTTTTCAGAAAATGTGGACGGTATTAATTTTATGGAAGAGTAAAACAGATTGTCTTCAATAGCAGCGGTAGGCATATCTGCAAACTGCGGAATCACTTTTACAGTCAACGCTTTTGGTAATACTACTCCTTGTTCGATTCCTTTTTTCATGTAAACCATTGCTGAATCTAGCCAGACGCTGTACTTCTCCATTCTTGTTAGGAAATTAGTATAGTCTTTTTCTGTTTTAAATGGTTGTGCGCTGGTTCCGCCGGCATATTGCCCCATTGTTAAGTGGGTTCCCCAAAACTGATGAATAGGCATCAGGTTTGTAGGCTGCTGTAATAATTCTTTGCCCACTTCAACTTCCCATTTTATAATTTCATAACTGTTTTTTTCTTCTGGTGTAAGTGTAGCTTCCTTTACCTTATCTAAGGCAGTTTGATATTTATTAAAAAAAGCCAATTGCGCTTTTCTGAAACTAGTAGTCATTTCAAATTGTAATTGGTCGTTGTATTCGTTCTGACCATTTTGCGTTGCACCCAAAGGATCTAGCGCATTTTTATCGTCAAAATAGCTTTTGGTTAAAGCGCTAAAGTTCTCTTTTACATTCTCTTTATTGTTTTCCTTCTTACAATTGACAAACAATATGGAAAATAGGCTTGCCAAAATAAGGACTGCTGATCTTTTCATAGAAATTGGGTATTAGATAGTTGTAGCTAAAGTATTAAAAAAAGTTGAATTTTGGGATTAATTGTAGTTTGAGTAAAACTATTTATCAATAATTTTCTCTTTATGCGGTAAAACTAGAAAAGCATCTCGGTTTAGAACCGTTTCTTATGTCTGAATGGGAACTTTATTTCAGCTTTGTGTAGGCTTTAACTGTTCTTAACTGTTTGTGATTTGCCATATATTCTAAATAATAAACGATTTCATCAATCTCTTTTGTGGTTAGATTTTTTGGTGTGGGCATTTTTACTCCGTTTCTAAAGGACGTCGGATTTTTTATAAAGGCCTTCAATTGGTTTTTATGCCAATATTCGGTTACGCTTTTCGGGTAGTTTAATTCGGGTCCTTTAGTCCCGCCAGTTTTATTGATGGCATGACAAGTAACGCAGTTTTTGTTGAATAATTCAAAGCCAACCTGAGCCGCGGGATCATTCTTTGGGAATAATAAGGCTCTATCTTGGTTGTTGGGGAAAAGATGTATTTTTATAAGGTTATACGGCCATTTAAGATTAGTGTCTTGCGTGGAAGTGCCTTGGTAAACTAAGTAAAATGGAGCCGCTTTCATTTCATGCCCGTCTTTAATAATTTTTGACCATAATGCTCCTTGTGGTGCATCCGCGTCTCTGACAGCGAGAAATGATTGTAGCGCGATGAATTTTTGCAGAGGCATCATCGGTTTGTATCCGTCTTCGCATTCAAAGACGATTTGGTATTTGTTTGCTTTTAAGTTTTGAATGGCAGTATAGTTGTCTAATAATGCTCTCAAAGGAATTGCGACGTAGCGTTTAGTGCTATGGTATACCGGGTCATCGTACACTGTTATCAAAGTTGTGTCTTTTAGTTTACCTTGCTTTTGCAAATCAACTAAGTCAATACTCAATGAATCGGACGTCTGGGTTTTGAAAGTAGGAACGATTACTTTTTTGGTAACGTTTTGTTGTTTAGCGTTTTGTTGGCAGCTGGTGACCGTAATTAGTAATAAGAAAAATATTTTCGGATGTAGTATACGCATTATTTTATTTTGAAGGTGATAAACCTCGAAAGGATGAAGTTCTGACAAAATGAGGGATATTCAAAATTAGTGAATATTTTCATATTTCATCGGCATCGTACTATAAGGATTTAGACTAAAACAGAAGTTCGTTTGGTATTAAAATAGGAATCCCAAATCGAGTCAGTCGAAATGGGATCTTAAATTGAAAAATTAAATTAGTTGTAGTTGTTTAAAGTGAGTTAACTGTTGGTTTATCCATTATACACGCGGGAAGCAACAATTTTATCTTCTCTTATGTCTAATACTTCTGCAACAAGCATTTCATCTTCCCCTTCGGCAGTTCTTATGTATTCCATGAAAACACGATCTCCGTTTGCTGTAAGCGATTTTACTTTGTAATTCAAACTGGGTAACCTGTTGAAGGCATCTTGCCACCATTCTCGTAACGCTTGCTTTCCTTTTACAAGACCATTCGTTTCCGGTTGGTGTATTTTTAATTTTGGACTAAAATGTTCGGCATCGTCATCGTATAGAGATAATAGCTTCTCTAATTCTTTGTTGTTAAAGGTTTCAAACCATTTAAAAGCAATTGATTGTAATTTTTCTGGTGTCATGGCGGTGTCTATTTAATTAAAAAAATCCCATTTCGTTGGTCACAAAAGGGATTTTAATTTTATAATGTCAAGGAAGTATTATACGTTTTTCAAGTTGATGATTTCTTGATCTGTAAGCAATCTCCAGTTTCCTCTTGGTAAGTTTTTCTTAGTCAAACCTGCAAACGAAACTCTGTCAATTCTTAAAACATCATAACTGAAATGTTCAAAAATAGATCGCACTACTTTTACATTTGATGATCTTAATTTTAAACCTATTTCGCTTTTAGCTTCTCCTTCAATATAGCTTATGTCTTCTACAAAAACGCGGTGCCCATCAAGAGTTAACCCCTTGTTGATTTTTTCTAAATCTTCAAATTTTAGGTTTTTATCTAAAGATACATGGTATATTTTAGATGATTTTTGGCTTGGTAAAGTGAATTTACGCAACATGTCTGTATCATTAGTAAACAACAAAAGACCAGTCGTATTCTTATCCATTCTCCCTACAGCGCCAATTTTGGCAGTTGTAGATCCTTTTACCAATTCTAAAACATTACGAAATTCTTGACCTTCGTCAAGAGCTGTTGTAAAGTTTTTAGGTTTGTTTAACAAGATATAAACTTTCTTCTCAGGAGTCAAAACAGCTCCGTCAAAATTCACGACATCCCCTGGTTTAACCATGTGGCCCATTTCGACAACAGGAATTCCATTTACTTTTACGTTTCCAGATTGAATGTAAATATCAGCATCACGACGGGAGCAAGCACCAGAATTGGCTATATATTTATTCAAACGAATTTCGTCTTTAACTTTAGGTCTTTTAGGCGCCTGATTCGGTTTCTTCTCCACCTTGTCAGAAACTACTTCTGCAACTTTAGTGTTTATTTTTACTTTTTTTGGCCCTTGTGCCCTTTTTTGCATCGCAGGTTTTGGCTTATTTGAGCTAGGTCTAGAACTCGTAGGTCTAGCACCGCTTTTTTTATTATTGCCTTCCTTATTATTCATAATATTCTATAATTTGCGCAAAGATAGTATTTATATTTTTGCTAATCGATAGATGGTGATTATAATACGCTAACTATCTAATTAAGAAGATTTTATTTTGTTTTCTTGGAGCTGTTTCCCGCTTTCCACTGTACCTTTTATCTCGTTTTTAGAACGAGATAAAAGGATGCCATTTCAATCGGGGCTAGCAAAACAGAAAAATCAGGTTGTACCAGAATGATTGTTGCTTAAATGAGCAATAAGAGCTTTTTTCCGTTCCATAATACGGATGGATTGATGAGTACAATACAAAAGACACCAGCGACGATTATGAATTTAAGTACATTATGAAGTAATAAGTACTGTTCTTTTTTATTGGATTTCCACAAGTAAATGACAAAGAAAATCAAGATAATTAGACTAGCATAAAAGTAAATATCCATATAACCCACATCATAAATTTCAATCAGGACGTACACGGGCAACACGGTCAATACCGTTAGGGCGGTGATAATTTGTTTAGAAACCATTTCGCCATAAACAATTGGAATGGTTTTATAATCATTGGCTAAATCGCCCTTTATATTTTCTAAATCTTTGATCATTTCGCGTATAAGAAGCAACAGTGTAAGGAAGCTGGCATGGGCAAAAATAACGGCGAAATGTCCTTTGTAATTTTCGAATTCTTCAAAACTAAGGTCGTTATAGTAATGTAATAATATAGCAAAAAAGGGAATGACAGCCAGTAAAGCAGCAGTTAGATTCCCCACTACAGGGTATCTTTTAACCTTGTGAGAATAAAACCAAATGAAGAATATGTATGTTGAAAAGAATAGAAAAGCACGCCATGATATAAATAGGGCCGTTAGGGCAACTATGAAATTAAGCGAAAAGTAAACGTTAAGTTTTGTTTTCTGACTCACCAGCCGGTCTAGCATGGATTTGTGAGGGCGGTTGATTAGGTCCTTTCGGCTGTCATAAAAATTATTGATGATGTACCCCGAAGCAATGGTTAATGAGGAAGCAAAAACAAGCAGAAATAAATTGAGATCAAGTAGGATGGCGAGTGCTCTTTTTTCAGGAGCTAGAATAAAGATGGCCGAAAGGTATTGTGCCAGGATAATAACGGGAATATTATACCCTCTTACTACCGAGAATAAACTTATGATCTTCATTATTAAAAGCTTCTGCTTCCTGCTCAACATCGTACTTTTTTAAAAGATTAAAGCTTAAAATCACGTTGGATTTTAAGCTTTAAATTGATTTTATATTGCAAATTAAAACTGGTATACCACTTCTAATTTATAGTCTTTCAAGGAAATTTTAGCACGTTCTAAATCTTCGGTAAATCCTAAGATATAGCCACCTCCGCCAGAACCACATAGCTTTAGGTAGTAATCGTTAGTGTCGATTCCGTTTTGCCATATAGCATGAAATTGTTCTGGAATCATCGGTTTGAAGTTATTCAAAACTACACTTGATAACTTTTTAGTATTCATAAACAAAGCCTTCATATCTCCACCCAAGAAACTGTCCACACAGGCATCGGTATATTTGACGAACTGATTTTTCAGCATCGTACGGAATCCTTTGTCTTTTAAGTTTTCCATGAAGATCGTAACCATTGGGGCAGTTTCTCCAATTATTCCTGAATCTAATAAAAACACAGCTCCTTTTCCGTCCAAAGTTTGATTAGGGATTCCAGTTGCTTCAATATTGTCTTTTGAATTAATTAAAATCGGAATACTCAAATAGCTATTTAAGGGGTCTAATCCTGAACTTTTCCCGTGAAAAAAGCTTTCCATTTGAGAGAATATATTTTTTAGTTGCAGTAATTTTTCACGAGTTAAATTCTCAAGAATAGTAATTTTGTTGTGGGCATATCTGTCGTAGATAGCTGCTACTAGTGCGCCACTACTTCCTACACCATATCCTTGTGGAATACTAGAATCAAAGTACATTCCGGTTTCAACATCGCTTTTTAATTCCCCTAAATCGAAAGTAACCAATTCTGGATGATCGTTTTGTAGTGTCTCTAAATAATCAGTGAAACGTTTTAAACTTGCATTCGATGCGATGGCTTGAGGTGATGGATCTTCATTTCTCTTTAATGCACCGTTATAAAAATTATAAGGGATAGACAACCCTTTAGAGTCACGAATAATTCCATATTCTCCAAAGAGTAATATTTTTGAGTAAAATAAAGGTCCTTTCATTAATGTGATTGCTAGGTTAATGCCTGAAAATAGATGGGGCATGTAAAGGTAGTCATTATTAAACTAACTGAATCGATCCGTTACCAATTTCGTCACAAATGTACTGCCCATTTTGGCAAAAGCCAACTAATTCGTTCTTAATAAATTGCAAAACTTTTTCGCTAGCGTTTTCGGGATATAAAACATGGACATTCGCTCCGGCATCGAGTGTGAAGCAGACCGGGATTTTAGTCTCATTTCGGAATTTCCAAATCGCATTAATGATTTCCAAGGTGTTGGGTTTCATTAAAATAAAATACGGCATCGAAGTCATCATCATCGCGTGCAAAGTCAATGCTTCACTTTCGACCACTTTAATAAATTCGTCTAAATTACCGCTTTCAAATATAGCAATCAGTTTATCTAGGTTTTCGTGTGCTTGCTCAAATCGCCTTTCAGCATAGGGATGATCGTGCATCAAATCATGTCCCACGGTACTCGATACTTGTTTTTCTCCTTTGTCAACTAATAGAATAGTATCTTGGTAATTCTTGAAATTCTGGTGAATGGCATTTGGAAATTCGACTCCGTATAAATCAGAACTACCTTCAATATTAGCTTGGTTTCCCCAAACCACTACTTGTCCTTTTACGCTACGGCATGCACTTCCAGATCCCAAACGAGCGAGTAAGGATGCCTTTTGGTAAAAGTAGGCGTCAGTCATTTCAGGGTTCAGCACTTTCTCAATACTCATTAAGTTTATCGCTAAAGCCGCCATTCCAGATGCCGAAGAAGCAATCCCAGAACTATGCGGAAAAGTATTTTGTGTATCAATTGTAAAATGATATTCTTTCAAAAACGGAAGGTAAACTTCAATTCTCTCTAAGAATTTCTGAATTTTCGGCTTAAAATCTTCTTTAGGTTTTCCTTCAAAAAGTAAATCAAATGAAAAACTATCTTTATTTTCTTTTTTGGCGAAAGCCAGTTTAGTAATCGTTTTACAGTTATTCAAAGTAAAACTTACCGATGGATTAGCCGGAATTTGATTGTCTTTTTTCCCCCAATATTTCACCAAAGCGATATTGCTGGGAGCACTCCACTGGAACTCGCCACTTTCTATATTATGAGAATAAGCTTTAGGGATAAAATCGTTTGTTGTCAACATGAAATATAAAATTTAGGTAAAGATACTTTTTTTGCAGTATTCTCTGATCGGTCGGTTAATTCTTTTTTCTTGTTTTGATTGTCATTCCGACCAAGAAGGAATCTTCGCAAACGGCGCACTTTACGGAGATTGCTCCTCTGTCGGAATGATAAATTATACGTTGTATGTATGATTCCATGAAATTTAAGGTTGTTTTTTATTTCCTTGTATAGTTTTGACTATTTTTGACACAAATAGGAAACCAAAATGAATAAGCTTACCAAAATACTTACTGTTGTTGTTACTTGTCTTGCGATTGGTTATTTTTCTGGAACCGTGACCCGTTCTGCCATCTTAGATTGGTATCCAACTTTAATAAAACCAGTTTTTAATCCGCCTAATTGGATTTTTGCACCGGTATGGAGTACTTTGTATATTATGATGGGAATAGCTGCTGGACTCGTTTGGGATCGTATGGAATCGGATAAAGAAAATGTAAAGAAAGCATTAATCGTTTTTGCGATACAATTAGCGCTAAATGCGTTGTGGTCGTATTTATTCTTCGGCTTACACAACCCCATGTTGGCAGGATTGGAGATCATTATTCTGTGGTTGATGATTTATGAAACCTACCTTCAGTTTTCTAAAATTAATAAAATCGCCGGTTATTTATTCCTACCGTATTTGGCTTGGGTAAGTTTTGCTGCTGTTTTAAATGGAAGTATTTGGTGGCTGAATAGATAAAATTATGTTTAATTGAAAATTATCACTTGGAATTGCAATATGGCTTTTAGAAAAAAAGCAACATTTATTTTGGCTGAAAAGCCAGATATTTTGATTATTCCTGAATGTGAGCACCCCGACAAATTGAATTTTAATCAGGATGGTTTAGCTCCATCAGATTATGTTTGGTATGGAACAAATAGTAATAAAGGATTAGGTGTTTTTTCTTATGGAGATTATAAATTAGAATTGCTTGAAATTCATAATCCAGAGATTAAAACAGTTTTACCTTTGAAAGTTACAGGAGGAAAGGTTGATTTTACTCTATTTGCAATTTGGGCAAATAACCCACAAGATAAACAAGGTGCATATATTGAACAAGTATGGAAAGCGATTAATTATTATGAAAAACTAATACTTAATGAAAGAACAATCCTAGTCGGAGATTTTAATAGCAATAAAATTTGGGATAAAAAACATCGGCTCGCAAATCACTCTTCAGTTGTTTCTGAATTAGAAAGAAAAGAAATATTTAGCACTTACCATAAATTTTTCAATCAAGAACAAGGAACAGAAAAACATCCAACGTTATTTATGTACCGACATTTAGATAAATCCTATCACATAGATTATTGTTTTGTTTCAATCGATTTATTGTCTAAAATGGAAAGTGTCAAAATTGGGGATTACAATGAATGGAAATCTCTAAGTGATCATAGTCCTGTCATTGTTACTTTTCGAATTTAAACATTTAAGTATCTATTTTAGTGAGATTAGATTTAAAACTAAATCCCATTCGCCAATATAAATCCACTCGTCCACGCATTTTGGAAGTTAAACCCACCGGTAATCGCATCGATATTCACGATTTCACCTGCGAAGTAAAGGTTTTCATGTAGCTTGCTTTCCATGGTTTTGAAATTGACTTCTTTTAAATCGATTCCGCCTGCAGTAACAAATTCTTCTTTAAAAGTACTTTTTCCATTCACTTGAAAAGTTCCGTTTGTCAATTGATTGGATAAGTTTTGCAATTGCACTTTGGATAAATCGGCCCATTTGGTTTCGGCTTCAATTCCAGAGGCAAGCACTAGGCTTTCCCACAAACGGTTTGGGAAATCAAAATGGGATTTCTTAGAAACTGCTTTTTTGGCATGTTCCTGTTTCAAGTCTTTTAGTATTTTTTCGGCTTCATTTGTTTCGACATCATTCAGCCAATTGACAAATATGGTAAACTGATAATTTTTATCATGTAAGATTCGGGCTCCCCAGGCTGATAATTTTAGAACGGCGGGGCCGCTCATTCCCCAATGTGTAATCAATAATGGCCCTGTAGAAGTCAATTTAGTGTCTTTAACTCTCACGGTAACTTGTGCCGCCACACCGGGTAATTCTTTGATGCGGGGGTCTTTGATGTTGAAGGTAAATAGGGAAGGGACTGGGCTTACAATTGCGTGACCATAAGTTTGCAGCATTTCCCATATTTTCGGGTTGCTTCCCGTAGCTAAAATTAATTTTTCAGCGATATAATTCTCGTTTTGGGTTTCTATTTTCCAGATGTTTTCCTTCTTGAAAATAGATTGCACGCTTTGTCCTGTCAAGACTTCGATTCCCAGTTTTTGTGTTGCTTGTAAAAAACATTCGATAATAGTTTGGGAAGAGTTGGAAACCGGAAACATACGTCCGTCGTCTTCAGTTTTTAGTTCCACCCCATGTTTCTCAAACCATGCTATAGTATCTCCAGAGCAAAATTGATGGAAAGGACCACGAAGTTCTTTTTCGCCACGCGGATAATATTTTACCAATTCGTTAGGTTCAAAAACAGCGTGGGTGACGTTACAACGCCCTCCACCAGAAATACGAACTTTCTGAAGTACATCTGCACCGCGTTCTAGAATAGCTACCTTTAATTTGGGGTTTTTCTCTACAATATTGATAGCAGTAAAAAAACCTGCTGCTCCACCACCTACTATTATTATGTCAAAATTTTGGTTCATATTCTATCTGGAAAATCGCTGATGATTCCGTTTACGTTAAATGATTTC